>JBFZCW010000172.1:0-4164 GCA_041307765.1 Chromatiaceae bacterium | reverse complement strand
CCGGGCAACCAGCTCGCGGCCAACGACCTCATCGTCTTCGCGACCACCACCTCAATCTCCGCCGACTACTTCGAGACGGAGTACGGCCTGTGCCAAAACGGGCTCCTCGACATCGTGGACCCGGACGCCAACAACGCGGCCTGCATGGGGATCACGGAGGCGACGCACCCCCGGTGGAAGCCCTACCGCGAGACGAGCGCCACGTTCGATCACATCGAAGTGACCGAGCACTGGCGCAAGCTGCGGTCCAAGAGCACGGGCCCGGTAGGCCCCCAGAGCCACGTCGTCGTCACCAACGGCGCCGTGACGGCCGAGCTGGCCCGGACGCTGGAGGGCTATCAGCAGCAGCAGAACCTGGGCCGCGAGTTCGTCGGCGGCTACACGGCCGTGCGGATCGGCAACATGGACTTCGTCGAGGACGACTTCCAGCTTCACAACGTCATGTACACGGTCTGCGTCGAAACCCTCTTCCGGACGCCGCTCGGTGGCGAGGCGGACTACTTCGCCGAGGACGGCTCCATGTACCAGCGGTTGGCCGACTTCGACGGCAAGGAGTGGTGGGTCCGGGAGTACGGCCAGACCTTCTCCGACCGGCGCAACCGGCACGCCGCGCTGACCTCGATCACCCTGACCAACGTGAGCGCGACGGACTTCTCGCCCACGCCCAACTACTGAGCCCTGACGGGCTAGGCAGCGACCCCGGGGGCTTCGGCCCCCGGGGGACCTGAGAAAGGGAGCTGGACATGCCACACGGATATGGGCACGGCTACAAAAGGCTCCACGCCATCGAGGCGGAGCTGAACGACGTTCGCCCCACCCTCGCCGAGCTGATCGCCGACCACGCGACCCAGAAGACGTCACACGACGCCATCGAGACGCTGATCGAGGAGATGTACGACGACGAAGAGGCGAAGCGGGACTACCTCGACTTCCTGCACGAGGCCGACGGCGTCCGCTTCGGAGACTATACCTTCGCCTCCCAGGGTGCCGTGACCATCCTGGTTGCGGGCGTAGCGGCCTGGGCACGCGCCGGGATCCGTCACTTCGGCTCGCTGGCTGGCAACCTCACGCTGGTGGCGCCTTCAACCGCGACCATCGGCGCCGCGAAGTTCGGGGCCTGGCGCGTGGTCGTCTCCGACCTCGGAGCCCTGACCACCCAGCCGGCCAACGCCACCACCATGCAGTTCGACAACGCGGAAGACGCGCTGCTGAACCTGGCGGCCATCGCGCCCACGGCCTCTACGATCACGGCGGGCTACCTCGTCCTCCAGAACGGGTCCGGCGGCGACTACACCATCGGCACCACCAACACCAACGCCGCGAACATGACGTGGTCGTTCTACTACGAGCGCGGCCCCCGGAAGCAGGTCACGGGGCTGACGGCGGCGCTCGGGGCGGCCACGGCGGTGGGTGGTACGGACACGCACTATGCCACCGGCACCCGGGACTACCAGATCAACGGGCTGGCGGTGGCGCAGGACGCCGCCGAGGCGGACAAGGCGTTCGACGACGCCGATACCATCGAGGAGAACGGTTTCGGCGCCTGGCTCATCGTCACAAACCTGGCGCAGTCGGCCACCTACGCCCTGGCGGCCAACGGGATCGCGGGTGCGGTGAGCGCCATGAACTACACCACCGCCGCGTTGGCCCAGGCCGCCATCGACACCATCGTGGACAACCTGCCCTCGCTGTTCTGCCCCGTCTCGCGGCTGGTGATCGAGAACAACCTGGCGGGCACCTGGACCGCGAACACCGACGACCTGGACGGCACCGACGGCACGTCAACCTTCACTGACGCCACGGTGGGGACCTGGGGGCGGCTCGACACTTCCGGTTTCGACACCCACAAGATCAACCCGCCCACGATTCCGGCGCTGCTGGCGGCGGCCAAGCCGGCCAGCGGGCCCGCGACGCTGGCCAGCACCGAGAACGTGGGCGCCTTCACCGATCCGGCCGGGACGCCGTAACATGGCCCGGGACGACCACTTCGTGCGCGTGACTCCACGGGGGGAGGTGCAGGCCCCCGTGGAGTTCCGCGACGCCGTGGAGATGTGGGCTCGCGGCGTCGGG
Source organism: Chromatiaceae bacterium (assembly GCA_041307765.1). Taxonomy (GTDB): domain Bacteria; phylum Pseudomonadota; class Gammaproteobacteria; order Chromatiales; family Chromatiaceae; genus DYRB01. The sequence goes on along the minus strand of JBFZCW010000172.1, from coordinate 2,094 downwards.
CGGCATGCCGACGTCGTCTACGTCGCCCCCATCCACGCCTGGCAGGTACGGCTCAGCCCCATGCCCAACGATCCCCGTCTGGTGCTCTACCAGCAGGGCAAGGTGCCCTACGAGGAGCTGTGGGAGACGGTCGAGCTGCTGGAGCCGCTCACTCCCGAGGAGAAGCGAAAGTACCCGAACTTCAGGGGCGACTACCGCCCCATCAACCTTTCAGACCTGGGCGTAGACGGGCTCGTCGCGCTGCTGGACAAGGGCAACACCTGGTCCAAGCGCGGCGACTTCGGTTCCATCCAGGAGGCGCTCTGCGTTGCCAGGGCGCGCCAGAAGGAGGGTCGGGCCAAGATGGAGCGGAACCTGGCCCAGACCGCTCGTGACATCGCCATGGAAGTCCGCCGCAGGGTCGCCAAGATCCCGTTCCTGCGCGTCGGCATCGACCTCAGCACGCCGCCCAACGGGGCGCCGACAGAGGAGCTTGATCCATCATGAAGGCCCCCATCTTCACCGGTAAGACTGCGCTGCCCCCCGTGGTACCGCCTCCCGACGTGGAGGTTGTGCGCTTCTTCAACCACCGGGAGTACGGCCAACTCCCTGTCGTGAAGCGCCAGGTGCTCGTCGGCGTGGAGCGCACGCCCAAGGTGCGCAGCGACGGCAAGCTCGTGATGCGCAAGTCGAACCATCCGAACGCCCCCGAGGTGGTCGTGATGGAGAAGCGCGAAATCTGGGAGACACGCGAGTCGCTCCTGGTCCCGGACATCAAAGGCAACCTCCGCTACCAGGACGTTTTCGAGCCCTCGGCCGAGGAGATGGCGCAGCGAGCCCGGCGCGCCCAGGCCCAGACGCTCATGGAGAACCTCTCCAATGTGTTCCTCGACGCTGGCCTGACCATGGACAACGCTGAGGAGTGGGCGCCCAACCTGAAGATGCTCCTTCAGGGCAAGGCAGAGCCGGCGGAGCTGGGCGAGTCCGAAACCAAGCCCAGGCCCAAGAGGGCGACGAAGAAGGCGACGGCCCAGCCGGTGCCCGAGCCCGAGGTCGAGGCCAAGCCCCGCCCGGATCCCTGGCCGGGCTTCGAGCTGCTCATGTCAGGCCCCGGCGTCTGGTCCATGCCCGTGGGGCCCTCCTTCCGCGGCACCCGCTCGGAAGCCATGGCGTTCCTGGACGAGCTGCGCCGCACCCACGACCCGGGAGGCACGGAGTAGCATCCGTGATCGGAGCCCATGCCCCTCACTGATCGGGCGAGCATCCTTCGGGAGTTCTACCGCCTCACTGGCACCTCGGGCTCCGACCGCGCCGCCACAGCCCACGACAGCGGCACGCTGGAGGGGATCTACAATCTCCTCCAGCACGGCGCGTGGGACGCCCAACTCTACCTCATCCAGGTCGGCGAAGCAGCGCTGTGGCTCACCACGACCAGTGGGGCGTTCGCCTGGTCAGGGGCCGACTCCACCCACGGCGGCCGCTACACGAACCTGCCCTCGGATTTCCTGCGGGCCGCGGGCTCCGAGCGGGAGTCGCCGCTCCGGGAACCCGGAGGGCGGCGCTGGGGCCAGCTCATCGACTTCGAGGACCGGTTCTCGGTCTGGGGCAACCGCTTCTGGTTCCAGGAGGGCCAGCTTTGGGTCGCCCGGGGCGCCAGCCCGCCCAGCGACCTCGTGCTCGACTATCACGAGCGCCTGGCCACGCTGGCGGATTCGGCCGCTGGCCCGCCGGTCGTGGACAACACCGTGGACTTCCCCATCGTTCACCGCCCACTGATTCCCGCCTTCGCGGCGGAGCGGGCCGCCTACCAGTCGTGGTTCCCTCTGGACGAGGCCGGCAAGGCGTCCGTCATCGCCAACCTGAGAGGCCTGAAGCGAAAGGCCCGCGCCCAGGCTCGGCGCGCAACGCAACCCCGTAAGATGAGGCGGCCGGCGGGCGTCGGTCGCTGGTGGAGGTAACATGCCCAGGCAGCGGAATCGTGGCGGCGCGCAGTCGGTGGGGGCCCTGACGGAGATCGTCTCCTCGTCCTTCACGCGACCGGCGAACGCGACCCAGTTCACGGCTGGCGACGTCGTCGGCAACACCGGCACGGCGGCCGTGATGACGTTCGCGGAC
>JBFZCW010000171.1:0-4462 GCA_041307765.1 Chromatiaceae bacterium | reverse complement strand
CGAGGGTGAGGCGGTCATGTCCATCGCTGATTGCCACCTCCAGACGGTAGCGATCCGTGCGGCCGGGTGCGATCATCAGCAGCGTCGCATGGACATCCGCAGCACTCGCCACAGAGCCGCTGCCGTCGATGGTGAGCCGCGGCGCGCCCGGCACCACTTGATCGATGGCCAGATCCTCGATGAAGAAGCGCTGCAACAACACGCGCACCGGCAACTGAATAGGCGCGGCGGCTTGCTGGTCGCGCGGCGGCAGACGCAACAGGACCACCGAGCGGGCAGTCAGGGCCTCGATCGCGACCTTCCTGCGCAGCAGTTGCAACGGGGCTATGTCGAGGACCGCGTCCTCAACCACCAGCCAGGTGCCGTCCCCATCCCGCAGTTCCAGCCGGGCGATGCGCGGTGCGCCGGGCAGGGCCCCGCTCAAGCCGGACAGCACCACCTGCCCGCCGCTCATCTCGCCCACGCCCCAGGCAATGAGCCGCTGTCCGGGGCCCGTATTGGCGGCCAGCAGCAGGGCCGCCAGCACAATGGCCAGCAGCAGGACCGGCAGCAGCAGGGCAGACAGCATTAGGTGCAGGACACGGCGCATGATCAGAAGGCCTGTCCCATTCCGATATAGATCTGCACGGACGCATCCCCGTCGTTACGGTTGAGGGGCGTGGCAATGTCGGCTCGCACCGGCCAGATGGGCGTAAAATAGCGCAGACCGATCCCGACCCCGACCGATAGGGCGCCCGTGCCCGGGATGTCACTCTCGGACACGGCGCCGGCATCCGCGAAGGCGACGGCACCCCAGTTGGTGCCGAACCGTTGGCGCAGTTCCAGCCCGGCCTCCAGCAAGCCGTCGCCCCCCGCTGGTGTCCCCGAAGCCGTGCGCGGGCCTATGGACTGGAACGGGTAGCCCCGCACCGACCCACCGCCCCCAGCATAGAAGCGCCAGTCCGGGGGGACCGCATCCGGCGCGGCCCCGACGATGCTGCCGAGCACGAGTCGCCCGGCGAGCACGGTTCGACCCGCCCCGGCCTGGGACCCGATGGCGCCTGCGAGGTCCCAATAGGCGGACCCCACCACACGGCCGACGACGAAGCCCCGTCCGTCGCCGTCCAGTTCCCGGGCCGGTTTCACCAGGGCGGCCAGGCGCAGGCCGCGCCGCGGGTCGAGCGGCTCGTCGGTGGTGTCGTAGGTCAGGGTCAGCGGCAGGGAGAGCAGCCAATAGTCCTGAGCCAGGCCGTCCTGGGTGACCCGCGAGCGCTCGAAGGCGACCCCGGCGCTCCCCGACAACTGGGCCGAGAGACGCCGCTCCAGGGCCAAACCCCCGGTCACGGCCTCCCGATCATAGGCGTCGAGGCTCTCGCTGACGGCGCCGAGATCCAGGCGCAGGCTGAGATCGCGCACCCAGAGGTCGGGGATCCGCAAGGTTGCGGTGGCGAGGTAGGTCAGGGCTTGCGGTCCGTTCTCGATCAGCCGCCCGACCTCGCCCCGCAGGGTCAATTGCTCGGCCCGGCCAAACAGGTTGCGATGGGTCCAGGAGGTCGAGAGGGTCGCACCCTCATCGCTGGACCAGGCCCCGGCGAAGCGCAACACCCGGGGCGGGCGCTCGGCGACCTCCAGGGTCAAGGGCAGGCGCCCCTGTGCATCGGGTTGTGTCCCGGGAGCGAGCCGCGCCCAGGCGAGCACTCCGCCCGCGAGCAAATCCCGCCGCGCGGACTCCAGACGGGTTGGACTGAAGGGTTCCCCCGGCGTGAGGCCCAGGCGGCGCAGTACATAGCCCTCCTGCAGCCGGTCAAGCCCGGTGATCGAGACGGACCCCAAGGCGAGCTGGGGTCCGGGATCTGCCAGGTAGACCACGTCCATGGTCCGGGTGTCGTGGTCCACCACCGCATCCGGAGGCGGGACCTGGGCCAGGGCAAAGCCGTCCTCCTGCAGGGCGCGGAGCACCGCCTCCCCGGCCGCCAGGACCTCCCGGGCGAGGGCCGGCTCGCCGGGCTCGAGGTTAAAGGCCCCGCGCGCGCCCGCGGGCACGGTGCCGTCGAGACGCACGACCCCGAGCCGGTACACGGGTCCGGTATCGACCGCGACCTCCACCGCCACCGGGAGCGCGCCGGGCAGACCTTCGAGCAGGGGCAGCAGGGCGGGGTCGTCGGTGGCGCTTCCCGCAATCCGCACCTGGATCCGACCATCGTAGTAGCCAAAGCTGCGGAGCACGGTGTCGAAACGCCTGGCGTCGGACTCGGCGCGGGCAATCAGTGCGAAAGGTCCGACCGGGGCGCGCTCCCGCAGCCCGGCGAGTTGGGATGCGTCCGCGATGGCCTGGTCGATCACGGCATCGCCGGTCGGCGCGATCACAAGGGTGTAGGGCATGGGGTCGGCCGCAAAGACCTGGGCCGCGAGCGCCAGGCCAGCCCAAACCAGACCAGCCCGGCCCAGCCAGGCCCGCACCCACAGTCGCCAACCATCCGCGCCGGTCATGTCGCCCGGCTCAACCCAGCGGCGACAACGGGGGTGCCAGTCGCACTTCGACCTCCATCGCCAATCCTCCCAACCCCCCGCGCACGCCCACCGCGCCCGGCCGGGCGCGGGCGGCATACTAGCGGCCGCATGGACGGCTCGGCAAGGCGCAGTGGGGCGCAACACCAGTTCCGAGTTTGGATTTTTCCTTGGCGACGAACAGTTCCGGTGATAACGTGCGCCGCGCCTGACCCGCGACTCGCGGCCTGGTGCTTTTGTCTGCTGCTACCCGGCGCGGGCCGGGCTGGGCGGACGCCCCATGCGAATCCGCGGACCGGGCTGTTGGGGTCCTTTCTAACTGACGGAGGCAACCGGCGCGTGACCAACAGATTGTATCGACAGCGCTCGGGCGCATGGCTCGCGGCCCTCCTGGGGATAGCTCCGCTGAGCGCCGGCACAGCCCTCGCCGAGCCCGTGCCACCCATCATCGCCAACTGTGCGGCGATCACGGCCGACCTGGAGCGCCTCGCCTGTTACGACCGCGCCAGCGGCCACGTCACCGTCCCTCAATCCAAATCCCGGCCGGTGCCGACACCCACCGCCCAGGCGGCACTGCCAGCCAAGCCCGCGCCGACCAATCCATCGGCCATACTGGACCCCGCCCCGATGTCCATGATCGATGCCGCCTGGGGCTTCGATCCCGCCTCCGATCGGTACGCGCTGAGTCTCTATCGCCCCAACTATCTGAAGTTCGCCCGTTACTCCAGCCGACCCAACGAGGCGCCCTTCGACATCCTGTTCAACGCCCTGGAGAACCCGGAGGCGGAACTGAACTCGACTGAGGCCGAGTTCCAGATCAGCTTCAAGGCCCGCCTGTGGACGACGGACGACCGCCGCTTCGGAGTCTGGGCCGCCTACACCCAGACCAGCCAGTGGCAGCTCTACAACGACGAACTGTCGCGTCCCTTCCGGGAGACCAATTACCAGCCGGAGCTGTTCGTCAGCTACAGGCCAGACATCGCCTTCGCGGGCCTGAACTGGCGGCTGTTCAACTTCGGATACAACCACCAGTCCAACGGCCGCTCCGACCCCATCTCACGGAGCTGGGATCGCCTCATCGCGGAGTTCGGGATGGAACGTGGGGACTTTGCGCTCCTGATCCGTCCCTGGATCGTCATCGATGAGGGCGGGGACGACAACCCGGACATCACCGACTACTACGGCCACGGCGACATCAGGGCCATCTACAAGTGGCGGGGGAACAGCTTCACGCTCATGGGCCGCGGAAACCTCGACACCCAAAAGGGAGCCGCCCAGTTCTCCTGGACCTCGCCGCCCATCCTCGGCCCCTTGCGCGGCTATGTTCAGGCCTTCACCGGCTACGGGGAGAACATGATCGATTACAACTGGAAGCAGAATTCGATCGGTATCGGCGTCACCCTGAACGACTTGCTCTAGGGTGATTAGCACCATGCCAGAGCTGGACCCGCTATGCCCCCTGTGGGAGCGGCCCCCCGGCCGCGACGCAGGGGAGCGCGGTGCTCCCTGACGGACGCAGGGCCGGCATACCGCGCCTGGCTGCGACCCCCACTGCCCCTCTGGGAGGCGGCTCGGCCGCCGCTCCCGGCGCGGCCCTACCTCGTCCATCCCTGGGGGCACCGTCGCAGCGAGGACGCCGCTCCCACGGTGGGCTAAGGTTCAACGCGAGTCGGATCCTTATCATGTCCACGACCCCGTCGAACCTGTCCGGATCAACACCACCTCTGACCCGCAATGTGCTCCCCGATGGTCGGCTCCGGTAAGGCTCAGGATCAAGCCGGCGGCAGTCACGCCGCCCGCTCCGCGCTGGTGCGCTGGGTGGGCCTCTTCGGCTTCTGGCTGCTGCTCGCAGACATCGGCGCCCTGGATGCAACTGGGGCGACCAATGGCGCTGAGATCGGCGCCGATCTGGTGGTGGGCCTGTTGGCCGCCGCCGCGGCCACCTGGGTCAGCCTGCGACTGCTGCCGCCGGGTC
>JBFZCW010000170.1:0-6007 GCA_041307765.1 Chromatiaceae bacterium | reverse complement strand
GACGCCCCTCGGCGCTGGACCCTTCCACAACCGCAAGACCTTCCTCGCCACCCCTAACTGCATCCTCTACCACGAATCCTTCGCCAGCAGGTTGCGGGTCCACGCCCTATCCCCCGAGGGGATGCTCTGCTGTGCGGTCCAGGTCAGGTCCGGGGACCACACCAGCTACTTCAAGCGGCCCCTGCACGAGCGCGGCCTCCCCGCCACCCTGCCGGGGGCCGCGGAAGCGGTCCTGGACGCCGGTCAGCGGCACATCATGGTCCTGCTGCGCCTGAGCCTGCTGCGCCGGCTCCTGTCCGCGGAGCAGTCGGCCCTGCTGGAGTCCGCAGCCAGGACTCGGGTGCTGCCTGCCCACCGCAGCGGCCTGGCAACCCTCGGCCATTGGCTGGACGGGCTCCTCGCCCGCGCCCACTAGGCCCCGGAGATGCTCTGCCACCCCGCCGCCGTTCACGCCCTCGAGCAGGAGCTGGTCATGGGCCTGGTGGGCGGGGTTCGCCTCCCCGAGGGGCGCGAGTGGCCCGCCCCGGCCTCCCTGCGCCGCCGCGGTTTCGACCGGGCCGTCGAGTACATTCGCCATGCTGACCTAACAGCGGTGGATCAGGTCAGCCTGTGCGCCGCGGCGGGCGTCAGCCGGCGCACCCTGGAATACGCCTTCGACGAGCACCTGGGGCTCCCCCCAATGGCCTTCGTCCGGCAACTGCGCCTGCACGGCCTGCGCCGCACGCTGCTCGCGAGCCGCTTGGGTGAGTCCACCGTCACCGAGCTGGCCTATCGCCTGGGCTTCACGCAACTCGGGCGGCTGGCCGGGGAATACCGTTATGCCTTCGGCGAACCCCCCTCGGCTACGCTGGCGCGCCCCTACCAGGGGGACGCACCAATGTTATGGATGGGCAGATTGGCACTGGACCGCGGTCGAGCCAGCCTTGGCCTGGCCGGGCCTGCGTAGGGCAATATCGGTGGGCGTCTGCCGGGCAGGCCGCGTCGCACAAGACGGCCTCGGGGTGCCCGGCTACAATCGGGCGATCCGCCCGTCCGCACGACGCGGCGGGGGGTGAGCCCCCGCTGTTGCCAACCGAGGTCCACCCTTGCGCCGCCCCCTGACGACATCCCAGCTCATCCGCATCGGGCTCGCCATCGGGGCGGCCTTACTCCTGATCCTGTTGCTGTGGGCCCTGCTGTTCGTCACGGATACCGCCTTCAGCGTCTTGGAGCGCCTGAACCGGGGCCCAGCCTGGTTCCTCTACCTCTACGGCGCGGGCTTTCTTGCGGTGGTGGCGGCCGGGGCCACGATGCTCTGGCGGCTGCTGCGCCCGCGGCATGGGGGCCCGAGTCGCGCGGAGCCAGAGCGGCCCCTGACTCAGGAGGAGTTGGAGGCCCAACTGGCCAAGGCGAAGGGGGCCGGGGTCGATGTGGCCGGGGTCCAGCGGGAGCTGGCCCTGCACACCAGGCGCAAGGCGGCGGGCAAGATCCATGTCAGCTTCTTCGGGGAGATCAGCAGCGGCAAGTCGTCGCTGATCCAGGCCCTGCTCCCGGGGGCCAACGTCGCCATTGCCGCCAGCGGCGGGACCACCCGGGACGTCGGCGAGTATCGCTGGAAGAGCCCGAGCGGCGACGAGCTGATCCTCACCGACATGCCGGGGACCAACGAGGTCGGCGCCGGCTTGGACGACATGTCCCGGGCCGAGGCCCTGCGCTCCCACGTGGTGGTTTATGTGTGCGACGGAGACCTGACCCGCACCCAGTACGAGGAACTCCAGTCGCTGCTGGCCTTGGGCAAGCCCTGCATCGTCGCCCTCAACAAGACCGATCGTTACCGCCGCGAGGAGTTGGACCTCGTTCTTGGGCGCCTGCGCGAGCGCCTGGGTCGTACCGCCCGGGTCGATCTGGTGGCGGTCCAGGCGGGGGGCCAGCGGGAGGCGGTACGGGTCCTGCCGGACGGGACGGAAGAGGCCGTGGTGCTGGACATGCCCCCGCGGGTGGACGACCTGCGCGAGGCCCTGCAGCGCCACCTGGACGAGGACCCGCAGGTGCTGGAACGGCTGCGGGACAGCAGCGTCTTCGTCCTGGCTGCACGGACCCTGGACGAGGCCCAGCGCCGCCACCACACCGAGCGGGCCGCGGAGATCACCACAAGCTATGCGCGCAAGGCGATGATCGGGGCCATGGCGGCGGTGGCCCCTGGGTCGGATCTGGTCATTCAGGGCTATCTTGGGGTAACGATGGTCAAGGCACTGTCCAACCTTTACGAGGTTCCGGTCCGGCAGATGGATACGGACCTGCTGCTGGAGCTGGTGCAGAAGCGGGTGGCCCGCAGCACGACCATCATGCTGGCAGTGCTTGGCAACGCCCTAAAGGCCTTCCCGGGGGTCGGGACCCTCGCGGGGGGCCTGGTCCATGCCGCTGCCTATGGCATGATCTTCGAGTCTCTGGGTCGTGCCGTGGCCGAGTCCATGGGCTCTCGCGGGGCCCTGCGGCCGGCCCAGGCGGCCCAAGTGTTTGAGGAGCACCTGAGTGAAGATCTCCGAACGTCTGCAAGGCGTTTTGCGCGACTGGCCCTGGACCTCAAGAGAGAGGTCAGGGAAAAGCGCTGACGACTCCAGGGATGGAGGAGATAGAGCCGCGTCCGGAGCAGCGGCCGAGGCGCCGCCGGCGGAGGGGTCCAACCACCCGGACCTGGGTGAGCGCCTGCGCGAGGCCATGCAGCATCTGCCGTGGCTGGACAAGCTGGGCGCCGTACCAGGGGCTCCCAGTAAGTTCCCCGTTGCCGGGAACGAGGGCGAGGCTGACGCCAGCCGGCGCAACCTCGGCGACCGACTCAAGGATGCCTTGCGACAGCTCTCTGATCGGCTGACCGCGGAGCCGGCGGCAGGGGAGGGGTCTCCCCCAGAGGGCCCAGATGCGGCCTGGGCCCAGGAGTCCCAGGTGCCGTCAGGGGTGCGGCGGATACCCTCCGGCGAGCCCGCGGCAGCACCAACGGCCCCCCTGCCGCAGACCACGCCGGACCCGCTCGCGCCCCGGCCCACAGCAGGCGGCCTGAAGCGCCGAGCCAAACCGGAGGCGCCGGCCCCCAGAGGGGTGACGGGCACTGGCCGAAAGGCGCCTTCCGAGGCCCGGCACGGTGGGCGGCGCAGTCCCAAGGCGAATGGGTCGCCGGCGTCTGGAAAGGCCGCAGTGTCGGTCCCGCCGGGGACTGCACCGGCGGGGTCTGCGGCGCCCAAGAACGCCCTGGTCCGGATCGGCAGCGTAGGTGGTCCATCCCCGCAGCCAGAGTCTCCAGGTGCGACAAGCGACCTGTTCAAGACTGCGCAGAAGCAGCCCCCCAGGCGCTCTCAGGCCAAAACCCGCGGCGATGCCCACCTGGACCTGGCGCGCGAGAGCCTGCGCGATCTGGTCCAGGACCCGCGCATCCCGCCGGAGGTACGCGATGCCCTGGCGGAGGACTACGCGCAGGTTGAGGCCATGCTCGAAAAACTGGAGCAGGGCCATATCCATGTCGCCGCCTTCGGGCGCGTGAGCGTCGGAAAGTCCGCCACCCTCAACGCCCTGCTCGGCGAGCCGCGCTTCAGCACCAGCCCTTTGCACGGTGAGACCAAGGCCAGCCAGGCCGGGCGCTGGGAGGAGTTCAACGCCGGGGGTATTTTCCTGGTGGATACCCCTGGACTCAACGAGGTCCAGGGCGAGGAGCGCGAGCGCCTGGCCCACGAGGTGGCGGCCCGCTCCGATCTGGTCCTGTTCGTGGTGGACGGGGACCTCACCGATACCGAGATCCGAGCCCTGCGCATCTTGGTCCAGATGCAGCGCCCGATCCTGCTGGTCCTCAACAAGTCAGACCGCTACACGCGCGAGGACCGCACCATGATCCGGGACTCCATCATCCGCCACACCGCGGGATTCATCGACCCGCGCAACATCGTCTGCATCAGCGCCATGCCGGCGGAGCGCCTGGTCATCGCGGTGGACGGGCAGGGGCGGGAGGCCGAGTCGCTGCGCCAGGATCCGCCAGACATCGCCCCCCTGAGGACGCGTCTGTGGGAGTTGCTGGAGACGGAGGGCAAGACCCTGGCGGCCCTCAACGCATCCCTGTTCGCCAGCAATCTGAGCGATCAGGTTGCCATGCGTATCCTCAAGGTCAAACGCAAGCTCGGTGCCCGCCTGATCCGCAGTTACTGTATCGGCAAAGGGGTGGCGGTGGCCCTCAATCCCATCCCGGTAGCGGATCTTCTGGCCGCCTTGGCGGTGGACGTGGGCATGGTGGTCCACCTGTCCCGGCTGTATGGTTTGCCGCTTTCGCGGAGGGAGGCTGGCTCACTGATCAAGGTGATCGCCACCCAAATGACCCTGTTGATGGGGACCGTGTGGGTGGTCAACCTGATCTCCTCGGCGCTGAAACTCGGTACTGGGGGGCTGTCGACGGTGCTGACCGGGACCGCCCAGGGGGCGGTCGCCTACTACAGTACCTATGTGGTGGGTCAGGCGGCCGAGGCCTACCTGGCCCAGGGCAAGTCCTGGGGCGAGCTGGGGCCCAAACACGTCATCCGCAATATCCTTGACGGCATTGACCGGGACTCTGTCCTGGCCCAGGCGCGCAGCGACATCGCGGCGCGCCTGAGGTCGCGCTGAGGGGTGGTCTGAACAGGGCTGCACATCGATCTGGACGAACACGCAAGGGGTAGGGCAATGGGCAAGGCGGAGACAAAGTTGCTGGCAGCTGAGGGCCTGCCTGTGAGTGTGCTTGTGGACACGCCACTCGGACCCATTCGACTGACCTGGGCCGAGGGAGCTCTGAAAGAGGTGGATCTGGAGCCGGGTCCCGCGGTTGGGGCGGGGGAGGGCGCCCCACCGGTGTTGGCGGCGGAGCTGGCCGCCTACTTCGCGGACCCGAGGCACCGCATTGGGCTGCCGCTTCAACTCGCGGGGACCCCCTTTCAGCAGCGGGTCTGGGAGGCCCTGCGGGCCATACCCCCAGGCCGGACCCGCAGCTACGGTGAACTGGCGGCGGAGCTAGGGACTAGCCCGAGGGCCATTGGCGGGGCCTGCCGCGCCAACCCCTGTCCCATCGTGGTCCCCTGTCATCGGGTGATTGGGGCCACCGGGCTCGGCGGCTTCGCCGGGGATACCAGCGGGCGCAAGATCGAGGTCAAGCGTTGGCTGCTGCGGCACGAGGGGGCCGCAATCGCGGCATGAGTGGCGAGCTTGAGGTTATCGAAGGGTTTGCGGACCTCCTTTGGATGGAGCGGGGCCTTAGCGCCAATACCCTGTCCGCCTACCAGTCGGACCTGCGCGCCTTCACCCTCTGGCTGGGGCGCGAGCGCGGGCACGGCCTGGCGGAGGCCAGTCGTATCGATCTGCTCGACTACCTCGCGGTCCTCTCGCTGGCCGGGCGCAAGCCGCGCTCCGCGGCCCGCCTGGTGTCCTGTCTGCGTCAGTTCTATCAGCACCTGCTGCGCCAGGGGTTGATCGCGGAGGACCCCAGCGCTCGGCTGGACGCCCCCAAGCTTGGGCGGCCCCTGCCCAAGACCCTGACGGAGGCGGAGGTCGATGCGTTGTTGACGGCCCCGCCAACCGACGACGCACGCGGGCAGCGCGACCGCACCATGCTGGAGGTCCTGTATGCCACTGGGTTACGGGTCACGGAGCTGGTCACCCTGACGCCCCAGTCGGTCAGCCTGGTCCAGGGGGTGGTCCGGGTCGTGGGAAAGGGGAATAAGGAGCGCCTGGTCCCCCTAGGCGAGGAGGCGGTGGCCTGGCTCGATCGCTACCTGGCTGCAGCTCGCCCGGACATCCTGCAGGGACGTGTGTGCGGCTACCTGTTCCCGACTTCACGCAGTTGCTGCATGACCCGCCAGGCCTTCTGGCTGCTCATCAAACGCTACGCCTTGGAGGCCGGGATCAGCAAGGCCCTGTCCCCCCATACCCTGCGCCACGCCTTCGCCACCCACCTGCTCAACCATGGCGCCGACCTGCGGGTGGTGCAGATGCTGTTGGGCCACAGCGACTTGTCCACCAC
>JBFZCW010000169.1:0-9419 GCA_041307765.1 Chromatiaceae bacterium | reverse complement strand
TGACAGCAACCGACCTCGCCGAGCTGGAGCGAATGCTCGTCGAGAGCGGTCTCGGCGGGCCGGAGGATATCCAGCGGGCGGTTGAGGAGTCTCATGGGCTCGGGCTGTTCGTGCGGTCGCTGGTGGGCATGGACCGAAGCGCAGCCAAGGAGGCGATGGCAACCTTCCTCGCCGGGAAGTCGTTGTCAGCAAACCAGATCGAGTTCGTGAACCTCGTCGTCGATCACCTGACGGAGCACGGGGTTGTCGTACCCGATCGGCTCTACGAGTCCCCGTTCACGGATCTCACGCCACGCGGACCGGAGGGATTGTTCAGGGCTGCGGAGCTCGATGAGCTGATCTGCGCACTCGCCGCCGTCCGAGAGACGGCACTCGCAGCATGACGTGCCGTCGAGGGGTGCCTAACAACAGCCTGCAGCGGACGGCGCTGCGCGGCCGCTGTTGCTGAGCGTTAGGCGCTGCGCAGGCGGGTGAGCTTGACCAGGGCGATGGCCGAGAACGGCAGGACGAGCGCAAGTCCCGTCACCGTCAGCATGAGCCAGCCGAGCTCGGAGTAGTCCGCCGGGACCGTCACGGCTTCGGTGGCGCGGTCGGTGACCTCGCGGGTAACGGCGAAGACCTGATTCAGATACTTCGTGCCGAGCTGGCTGAGCGACAGGGCCAGGTTGGTGAAGGAGGCCATCACCGCGAAAAAGGTCGCCTTGAGGTGCGCCGGCGCTGAGTTGGCGATCCAGGCCAGCATGGGGATCATGGCCACCTGGCCGAGGGGCGACTCGATGGCGGTGTCCACCAGGGCGATGAATCGCGCGTCGACGATGCCCCCCGTTAAGGCAGCGGTCCACGTATGGAGCCCGTAGTACATCCCGATGATGGGCAGCGACAGCAGGACGCCCAGGAGGGTCAGGAACCCGACGATGTAGGCGATGGAGTGATCCGCCATGAAGCGGCGGAAGATGAACATCCCGAACAGGGCCATGGCGCTCCCGATCAAGGATAGGATCGACAGGAACTGCTGGTCGAACCCGAGCGCATCGATCATCCACCAGGTCTGCCCCGCCCCGGGGCTGGGCGTGGCGCGAAAGACGAAGATCACGATGGCCGTGCCCAGGAGCACGCGCCGCGCATCGGGCTCCAGTTCCCCCAGGAGCCGGTTGATCAGGAACACGACGATCGCCATCGACCCCAGGAAGACGATCTCCTCGTTGTAGGGCACCTCCCCGAGGCCCATGACCAGGGTAAAGACCACGAAGGCCAGGCTGCCGCCCAGGATCCACCAGTTGGGCGCAGTCAGCTCGGCGCGCCCATGGACCAGCTCCTGGGCGGCGGCTGCATCGTAGCCGTGGGCGCGCAGGCGCTTGAGCTCGCGCCGTTTGAGAATCCCGCCCAGGACGACGCCGGAGACCGAGGCCGCCGGGATCAGGAGGGCGAGTTCGTAGATCCGGATGTAAGTGGCGAGCTTCTGGGCCTCGTCCATGGCCTCGACGCCCTGGAACAGGAAGACGTTGAGCAGGGCCACGAAGACGCCGCCGCCGATGATGGCGACCCGGCCCAGGGTCTGCATGGTCGTGTGCATGAGCCGCTTGGCCTCGGGCGCGAAGGGCTTGCCGTCGCCGTCGAGCGTCGGGACCGCCTCCTCGGTCATGGCGTCCGCCACCACGTCCTGCACGACGTAGCCCGTGGGGGCCAGGAGCACGCTCAGCACGTACCAGGCCGACACCGGCATCAGGGCGCCCATGGCCTCCGGCCGGGCGAGCAGGCCCAGCATGATCAGCAGGCTCGCGGCGATGAGCCCCGCCCCCAGATAGACCAAGGCGGACTTGTAGCGCCAGATCAGGTCCACCAGGTGGCCAACGGGCATCTTGAGCGCCCAGGGGATCATGGCCCAGAACCCCAGGGCCGCCAGGAACTCCGCGGAGAGGCCGAGGTAGTCCTTGACGAAGAAGGTCCCGACGATGGCCGTCAGGCCCGAGACCCCCGCCGCCAGATAGACCATCAGCGGGGGCAGGTAGGAAAGGCGCAGCTCCCGCCCCAGCTCCAGGACGTTGCGGTCGACCCAGTGATAGGCGCGCTTGAACATGGGGCGGCAGTATAACGGCGCGAGAGGCCCAGCGGGACGGGGGCGCGACCCCCGATTTCGCCGGCGGATCGGTGGCGGGCGCGGGGGGCGTCCGGACGCACCAGCATGATGCAAGTTTGGGCTCGCGGCACCAAGCAGGGGCGTACGCGGGCCGCATCAGTGCCGCGGAGCTGTGCCGCCGAGGCGCGGGGCGACGCCGAATCGCGGCCCGCCGGCGGACTGAAGCAACCGAGGGGCAGGGACAATGCTGGCGAACCGGCAAGTCGATAGGTTCCGGACAGCGCCGCGTTCGCCCCGTCGGCACGTTTGGCACGGTTCCCGCTAACAGAAAACCCAGGAGAACCGACGGGTGCCCCTGGCGCCTGCGACTCGCGCAACAATTCGGCAAATGGGCGGCTAGGGTTCCGGCCCGCAGGGAGCGGGTGTCTGGTCCGAGAGCTGCCGACCTGACAGGCCAGACTCGGTCGGGCACCCTCGGTGCCTGTTGTCTGTCTCCCGGCAGGTTACACGGCGGGACAAAAACCCGGGAGGCCACCTGTCACAGGTCCTCCTCGGCTGTCCGTCAGTAACCTTCAACGGGAGATCCCCATGGCTCAAAGCCCCATTGCTCGTACCACCTCCGCACGCTCGCGCCTGGCCTCCTGGGCCATGGTCTGCACGCTGCTGCTCGGCACCGTCCTGGCCCCCGGCACTGCGCTGGCGAAGGACAAGTTCCGCGTTGCCTGGAGCATCTATGTGGGCTGGATGCCCTGGGACTACGGCGCCCAGGCCGGCATCGTCAAGAAGTGGGCGGACAAGTACGGCATCGCCATCGAGGTCGTCCAGATCAACGACTACGTCGAGTCCATCAACCAATACACCGCGGGCGGCTTCGACGGCTGCGTCATGACCAATATGGATGCGCTGACCATTCCGGCGGCGGGGGGCGTGGACTCGACCGCCCTCATCGTGGGCGACTTCTCCAACGGCAACGACGCCGTGATCCTCAAGGACAAGACCGCCCTCAAAGAGATCAAGGGCCAGAGTGTGAACCTGGTGGAACTGTCCGTCTCGCACTACCTGCTGGCGCGGGGGCTGGACAGCGTGGCCTTGAGCGAGCGCGACGTCACCGTGGTCAACACCTCCGACGCCGACCTGGTGGCCGCCTTCAGCGCCGGCGGTATCTCGGCGGTGGTGACCTGGAACCCGCTGGTCTCCGAGATCCTGGCCATGCCGAAGACCCACAAGGTCTTCGACTCCAGCCAGATCCCCGGCGAGATCATCGACCTGATGGTCGTCAACACCGCGACGCTCAAAGAGAATCCGGCCCTGGGCAAGGCCCTGGTGGGGGCCTGGTACGAGATCATGTCCGTCATGTCCAAGGACGACGCGGCCGGCAAGGCGGCGCGTACCGCCATGGGCACGGCGTCCGGGACCGACCTCGCCGGCTTCGATGCGCAGCTCGCCAGCACCCGCATGTTCTACAAGCCGGCCGACGCGGTCGCCTTCGCCACCAGCCCGGCCCTGCCCAAGACCATGGAGCAGGTGGCCAAGTTCTCCTTTGCGCACGGCCTGCTGGGCGAGGGTGCCAAGGACGCGGGGTTTGTCGGGATCGCCTTCCCCGGAGGCGCCACCCAGGGCAGTAAGGACAATGTGAAACTGCGCTTCGACGCGGACTACATGCGCATGGCCGCCGAGGGCAAACTCTGAGCCGGGGCAAGGGGGCACCAGGGGCCATCGAAGCGGCAGGGGACAGCCGATGAAGCGACTGATCAACCGCTGGCCGAGCCGCGGCACGGGCATCTTCCTGGGCCTGGTGCCCTTCCTGCTGCTGGGTGTCCTCTACCTGGTTGCATCCAACGCGCGCCTGGCGGAGAACCCCAACGACAAGCTGCTGCCGTCCTTTGCGACGGTCGGCGAGGCCATCCAGCGGATGGCGGTCGAGCCGAGCAAGCGCTCCGGGGAGATCGAGCTGTGGGCGGACACCTGGGCGAGCCTCCGCCGGCTTGCCCAGGGCGTGGGTGCCGCGGCACTGATCGGGTTGGTCTTCGGAGTGGCCCTGGGTGCCCTGCCCCTGGTGCGGGCCGGGCTTGCGCCCTTCGTGGCCAGTCTGTCGCTGATCCCGCCCCTGGCCCTCCTGCCCATCCTGTTCATCGTCTTCGGGCTGGGGGAGGTCTCCAAGGTGGTCCTGATCGTCTTCGGCATCGCCCCGGTCATCGTTCGCGACCTCCAACAGCGGGTGCAGGAACTGCCACGGGAGCAGATCGTCAAGGCCCAGACCCTGGGGGGCAGCACCTGGCAGATCGTCCTGCGGGTGATCCTGCCCCAGGTCCTGCCGCGGCTGATCGACGCGGTGCGCCTGTCGCTCGGGGCGGCCTGGCTGTTTCTCATCGCCGCCGAGGCCATCGCCGCCACCGAGGGGCTCGGCTACCGCATCTTCCTGGTGCGGCGCTACCTGGCCATGGACCTGATCCTGCCCTACGTGGCCTGGATCACCCTACTGGCCTACCTGACGGACCTCGGGCTCAAGCGGGGCTCCCAGGTCCTGTTCCCCTGGTACCACGGCAAGGAGGCGCGGGTATGAGCGCGCACATCTCCATCCGCAACCTATGGAAGGAGTACGGCGACCAAGTGGTGCTGGAGCGCATCAACCTGGAGGTGGCCGCCGGGGAGTTCTGCACCATCGTCGGCGCCTCCGGCAGCGGCAAGACCACCTTCCTGCGCCTGTTGCTGGGGGAGGAGGCGCCGACCCGGGGCCAGATCCTGCTGGACGGGAGGCCCCTGCCGCGGGAGCCCGGGCCCGACCGCGGCATCGTCTTCCAGCGCTATTCGGTCTTTCCCCACCTCACGGTGCTGCGCAACGTGATGCTCGGCCTGGAGCTCAAGAGCGCGACGCTCACCGGCCGGCTGTTTGGGGCGGCCCGGCGCGAGGCACGCGAGCGGGCCAGGGCCATGCTGGAGGCAGTCGGTCTGAGTCAGGCCATGGACAAGTACCCGGATGCCCTCTCGGGCGGCATGCAGCAGCGCCTGGCGCTGGCCCAATCGCTGGTGATGCACCCGCAGATCCTGCTCCTGGACGAGCCCTTCGGGGCCCTGGACCCGGGCATCAGGGCCGACATGCACGAGCTGGTGGGCCGGCTGTGGCGGGAGAACGAGCTGACCGTCTTCATGATCACCCACGACCTCAAGGAAGGCTTCCACCTCGGCACCCGGCTCTTGGTGTTCGACAAGCTGCGCCATGATCCTCAAGCCCCCAATGCCTACGGCGCTGGCATCACCTATGACCTGCCGGTGGAGCGGGCCGACCAGCGGGTGCTCAAGGAGATCGCCGCCGAAGTGGCCCAGGCCGAGGCGCTGGTGCCTCGCGAAGAATCCATCGCTACGGAGCGAGCCAGTGACTACTGACACCATTGAGACCGACCGCATCGTCCACTCCGAGCTGCTGCCAGGGGCGCGCAGCTGGTCCTTCATCGTCCGCCGCGGCTTCGCCCTGCGGCTCACAGACCGGCGCGGCGGCGGCAACTGTTCGGCGCTCTTTTACAATGCCAACGACCGGCTCGAACGCTACAACATGGCCGACACCCTCAAGGCCCAGCACACCGCCTATCTCACCAAGGGGCACGTGTGTTACTCCGACATGGGGCGCATCCTTATGTCAGTGGTCGAGGACAGTTGCGGCTGGCACGACACCATCAGCGGCGTCAGCAACGCCGCCCTGGTCCGCGAGCGTTACGGCGAGGCCCGCTACCAGGAGCACCGCAACGCCTTCCATCGCGACGGGCGCGGCCTCTTCCTGATCGAGCTGGGCAAGTGGGGCCTGGGGCGCAGGGACCTGTTGGCCAATGTGAACTTTTTCAGCAAGGTCGTAGTGGACGAGGCCGGGCGCATGGCCTTCGTCCCCGGGCACTCGCAGCCCGGCGCCCACGTGGACCTGCGCGCTGAGATGGACACCCTGGTGGTGCTCAACACCTGCCCGCACCCCCTCGACCCGGCGCCGGAGTGGTCGCCCAAGCCCATCGAGCTGACCATCTACCGGGCCGATCCGGCGACGGCAGACGACGCCTGCCTCACGAGCTGCCCGGAGAACGGGCGCGGCTTCGCCAACACCGCCATCTATCACTGCCAGTATTGAGGGCCCCTACCGTGAGCAAGGCCATCAGCGGATTGACCGAAAGCACCCTGGACCCCACGGCCGCCGTCTACGACTACACGATCCCAGCCGGCGAGCCCTGGCTTCGCGAGATCAAGAAGGGCCAGACCCTGCGCATCCTGGACCTGGAGGGCAACCAGGCGGTGGACACCCTCTTTTACAACGCCCAGGACCCGGCGGAGCGCTACAGCGCGGTGGACACCATCCGCGCCCAGGGCAGCATCTACCTCACCACCGGCTCCCGGCTCCTGTCCACCGACGGGCATGTCATGGCCACCATCGTGGCGGACACCTGCGGGCGCCACGACACCCTGGGCGGGGCCTGCGCGGCGGAGTCCAACCAGGTCCGCTACGCGCTGGAGAAGCGCCCCATGCACAACTGCCGGGACAATTACCTGCTGGCGCTCGCCGAGTCGGACTACGACATGGGCAAGCGCGACCTGACCAGCAACGTCAACTTCTTCATGAACGTGCCGGTCACTCCGCAGGGGCAACTGACCTTCGAGGACGGCATCTCGGAGGCCGGCAAGTACGTGGAGCTGCGCGCCGAGATGAACCTGATCGTCCTGGTCTCCAACTGCCCCCAGCTCAACAACCCTTGCAACGCCTACAACCCGACCCCGGCGCGGATGCTGATCTGGGATTGAGGGGATGCCGAACCGGCCTTGGGGACGACCCCGAGGCGACCGACCAACCGCGGGACGGCCCGCGACCCAAGACCGACCGCGCCATGTTTCAGAAGGTCCTGATCGCCAACCGCGGCGCAGTCGCCTGCCGCATCATCCGTACCCTGAGGTCCATGGGGGTCGGCTCCGTGGCCGTCTACTCGGAAGCTGACGCCCACTCCCTGCACGTGCGCCAGGCGCACGAGGCCCGCCTGATCGGTCCGGCCCCGGCCAGTGCATCCTACCTGGACATCGACCGGGTACTGGATGCGGCCGAGGCCAGCCGCGCCGGGGCCATCCACCCCGGTTATGGCTTCCTGTCCGAGAATGCGACCTTCGCCGAGGCCTGCGAGCAGCGGGGCATCTGCTTCCTGGGCCCCACCCCGGCCCAGATGCGCGACTTCGGGCTCAAGCACAGCGCCCGTGCCTTGGCCGAGGCGAGCGGCCTGCCCCTGCTGCCCGGGTCCGGCCTGCTCAGGGATGCCCAGCACGCCCGCGAGGAGGCAGGGCGCATCGGTTACCCGGTGATGCTCAAGAGCACCGCCGGGGGCGGCGGGATCGGGATGCAGCTGTGCCGGGACCCGGAGGCGCTCGGGGATGCCTTCGACAGCGTCCAGCGGCTGGGCCGAAACAATTTCGCCAACGCCGGGGTCTTCCTGGAGCGCTACATCGAGCGCGCCCGCCATGTGGAGGTCCAGATCTTCGGCGACGGCCGCGGCGCCGTCCTGGCCCTGGGCGAGCGCGACTGCTCGCTCCAGCGGCGCAACCAGAAGGTCATCGAGGAGACTCCGGCCCCGCGGCTCTCCGCGCAGGTGCGTGCCGCCATGCTGGAGACGGCCCGCCGGCTGGGGGCCAGCGTCGACTACCGCTCCGCCGGGACCGTGGAGTACATCTACGATCCCGAGACCGGCGCCTTCTACTTCCTAGAGGTGAACACCCGCCTCCAGGTGGAACATGGGGTCACCGAGGCGGTCACCGGGATCGACCTGGTGGAGTGGATGGTGCGCCTCGGGGCTGGGGAACTGCCGGACCTGTCCACCCTGGTCCCGACCCCGCGCGGTCATGCCGTCCAGGCCCGCATCTATGCCGAGGACCCCGGCAAGAGTTTCCAGCCCAGCGCCGGCCTGCTCACCCGGGCCCAGTGGCCAGAGGGCGTGCGCTGCGACACCTGGGTGGAGGCGGGGAGCGAGGTCCCAGCCTTCTACGACCCCATGATCGCCAAGGTGATCGTCAGCGCCGGCGACCGCGCCAGCGCGCTGGCCGCGTTGGGCGAGGCCCTGAGCGGCACTGAGCTGGCGGGCATCGAGACCAATCTGGCCTACCTGCGCCAAGTGGCGGCGGACCCTGTGTTCGCCGCGGCGGGGCACAGCACCCGCACTCTGGACGGCTTCGCCTACAGGTCTGCGGCCGTCGAGGTCCTAGCCGCCGGCACCCAGACCACGGTGCAGGACTGGCCGGGGCGGCTGGGCTACTGGGACGTGGGCGTCCCGCCCTCGGGCCCCATGGACGACCTCGCCTTTCGTCTGGGCAACCGGCTGCTGGGCAACGACCTGGGGGCCGCAGGGCTGGAACTGACCGTCTCGGGTCCAACCCTGCGCTTTCGCGTCGCCGCGAGGGTCTGCCTCACGGGGGCGCGCATGGGCGCGGAGCTGGACGGCAACCCGGTTCCCTGGTGGCAGCCCTTCGCCATCCCCGCCGGTGGGGTGCTGCGCGTCGGCCAGCTATCTGGCGCGGGCGCCCGCGCCTATCTCACGGTCCGAGGCGGCATCGAGGTCCCGGAGTACCTGGGCAGCCGTGCGACCTTCACCCTGGGCCGCTTCGGCGGCCATGGCGGAAGACCCATCCAGGTGGGGGACGTGCTGCACCTGGCCGATCCGGCACCGGAGCATGGGCCGACGGTGGCCCTGCCGGCGGAGCTTATCCCGGCCTATGGCACCTCCTGGGAACTGCGGGTCATCTACGGGCCCCACGGGGCGCCGGATTTCTTCACCGACGAGGACATCGCGGGCTTCTTCGCCACCGACTGGGAGGTCCACTACAACTCAAGCCGCACCGGCGTCCGGCTGATTGGACCCAAGCCCCAGTGGGCAAGGCCCGACGGCGGCGAGGCCGGTCTTCACCCCTCGAACATCCACGACAACGCCTACGCCATCGGCACCGTGGATTTCACCGGGGACATGCCGGTCATTTTGGGTCCGGACGGGCCGAGTCTCGGGGGCTTCGTCTGTCCGGCCACGGTGGTGGCCGCGGACCTGTGGAAGTTGGGCCAGCTCAGGCCCGGTGATCGGGTCCGCTTCGTCCCAGTCGACCAGGCCGGTGCACGGGCGCTGGAGGACGCCCAGCGCCAATCCATGGAGGCCCTGGCGGCTTCGGTATGCGCGGTGGCGCCGGCCCCCCTCGGCGACCCCAGGGTGCTGGTCCTGGGCTCGGACCAGCACCCCGTCGGTGTCGTCTACCGGCCCTCCGGTGACAAGTATCTGCTGGTGGAGTACGGCCCCCAGGTGCTGGACATCCGGCTGCGCTTCCGGGTCCACGCGCTCATGCTCGC
>JBFZCW010000168.1:0-2877 GCA_041307765.1 Chromatiaceae bacterium | reverse complement strand
CGATCACCGCCCCTTCCAGCAGGTGCACCAGCCCCTTGACGCCAAGCCCAACGCGTCGCAGGTCCACCAACAGGTAAGCAACGAGCTGCCCGGGCCCGTGATAGGTCACCTGACCGCCGCGGTCGGTCTGGATGACGGGAATCTCGCCCGGGTCGAGCAGGTGCTCGGCCCGCCCGGCCTGGCCCAGGGTAAAGACCGGGGGGTGCTGCAGAAGCCAGAGCTCGTCCGGAGTATCCTGGGTGCGCCCGTCGGTGAAGGCCCGCATCTCGGCCCAGGCGGCAGAATAGTCGCTCAGACCACGGCGTCGTACCAGGAGTGCGGGCCCGATGCTCCCCTCGCCGGTCACAACGCCCAGACGACCTCCGCCTGGGCAGTGAGGTCGCGGTAGATGGCATCGAGCTGTGCCCTGCTGGTGGCCTCGATCGTCAGGGTGACGGAGACCCATTTGCCACCGCTGCTCCCGCGCACGCTCACGGTGCTGCGATCCAACCCCGGGGCGTGGCGGGCCACGATCTCCACCACCAGGGCCTCGAAGTCGCCATCGGCCGCCCCCACCGCCTTGATGGGGAAGGCACACGGGAAGACGAGCAGCGTATCGCCGTTATTGGACATCGCCAGCCCGCAGGCGATCCTTGTAGCTGCTCGCCCCCGCCACGGCGTGCCCGTCGCACACCGGAACGACCTCCTCTAGCGGGACGAATCCGCCGCCTCGGCAGCCCTCTGCCACGCTCAGGAGAACCACCGAAGGATGGTGTCGCGGATCTTGGCCCACAGCCCGCCCTCGGCGACGTCGCGCAGGGCCACCAGAGGCTGGCGGCTGAGCTCCTTGTCCCCGAGGGAGATGACGATATCGCCGACCTGGTCCCCCTTGGCAATGGGGGCGACAATGTCCGGATTCTTCTGGATGTGGGCCGAGAGCTGATCGTAGCGACCGCGAGGGATCGTCGCATAGACCTCCTCCGCCGGACCCACGGGCAACTCGGTGACCTCCCCCATCCAGACCCGCAGGGTCTCGATCTGGGCATGCGGCTCGTAGAGCCTCTCGCCCTCGTAGGCACGAAAGCCGTAGTTGAGCAGGGCCAGGCTCGCCTGGGCGCGGGCTTCCTGGCTGGCCGCCCCCATGACCACCGAGGTCAGGCGCATCCCATCGCGCCGGGCAGAGGCCACCAGGCAATAGCCCGCGCCCTGGGTGTGGCCGGTCTTGACCCCATCCACCGAGTCGTCCCGCCATAGCAGGAGGTTGCGGTTGTGCTGCTTGATGTTATTGAAGAGGTATTCCTTGACCCCGTACCACTTGTAGTACTCCGGAAACTCCCGGATGGTCGCCGTTGCCACCTTGGCGATGTCTCGTGCCGTCGTGTATTCATCCGGGTCCGGCAGGCCGGTGGCATTAGCGAAGTGACTGTTGGTCATGCCGAGACGCTGGGCATGGCTATTCATCAGCTTCGCGAAGCCCTCCTCGCTGCCGGCGACGTGCTCGGCCAGGGCGACGCTGGCATCGTTGCCGGACTGGATAACCATGCCCTTCAGGAGCTCCTCCAGGGAGACCTTCTTGCCGACCTCGGCGAACATGCGCGAGCCCCCGGTCCGCCAGGCCTTCTCGCTGACCAGCACCTCGTCAGTGAGGGCCACGTGTCCGGCGGCCAACTCGTGGAAAACCACGTAGGCGGACAGGGTCTTGGTGAGGCTCGCCGGCTCGAGGCGCTCGTCCGCATTGGATTCTGCCAGGACCTGGCCGCTGGGATGGGCGATCAGCACATATCCCTTGGCCGCCACCTCCGGGGGGCTGAGCGCGAGTGAGTCGGCCGGAGCTCGGGCCGGAATCGGAGGCGATGCGGCGGCTGGGGCATGGGTCTTTGCCGTGGCCGGGGGCTTTGCCGGTGCCTCGGCCAACCCCAACGCCGGCGCAAGACAGAGCATGAAGAATACAGACGCGACGGACTTCATCGGCGTGGATCCGTAAAGCAGGGACGACGGGGAATGATGGGCTGGCAGCCGCGAGGCCGCAGCCATTCTACCCGCTTGCCCCCCAGCTTGGCACCCGCCGCGCCGGGGGTCATGCGGTCTTGGGCGCTAGTCGACCACCATGTGGGACTTGGTCACGCCCAATGCGGCGAGCTGCTGCGACACGTCGCTCGCTTTGGCGCGCGACGCCAGTGGGCCGACCTGGACCTTGTAGAGCTGGGACGAGTCTCCGCCGATGCTGCGCACCTGAACCTGGAGACGGGCCAGCTCCTTGGATAGGCGCTTGCGCAGGTTCTCGGCGTTGGAGCGATCGCCGAAGGCACCGACCTGCAGGTACATACCCGAGCTTGCCGGCTCCGCCTTAGCGACCTTGGTGCCACCCTCAACCGCAGCCTTGGCCTGCTCGGGTTTGGCTTCCGTTGGGTCCACCTTCCTCTTCGCCCCCTTCGTGTCCGTGGCCTTGGCCACCCGGACATCAGCCTGCTCCCTCAGCGGCAGAGGCTCTGAGCGACGTGTCGCGCGGATCGCCTCTGGCTTGGGCCGCGCAGCTTGGGCCACGACCAGCTCCCTAGCCGTCTTGGCCTGCACAGGGGCGGCACGGGACCGCGCCGACGAGCCGGTCGCGTCGGCCAGGGGCTGGCGCCCCTTGGACGGCTGCTCGGCGGCCAGTGCCTGGCGGCTCGACGCCGCCGGTCCCGACGGATCGAACCCGTCGAGGAAGGCTGGAGCCTGAGACTTTGACTTTGACGGAGACTGAGGCTTGTTTGCCGCGAGCAGGAAGGGATTGGATGCGGCCGGATCCGGGCTCATGGGGTCGAGGGCCCGCACCTCCACCTCGGCCGTGCCCGAGGCGAGGACCCCAAGCTTGGCCGCCGCCGCGCGGGATAGGTCGATCACGCGAGGGCCGTGGAA
>JBFZCW010000167.1:0-12118 GCA_041307765.1 Chromatiaceae bacterium | reverse complement strand
CCGGCCGCAAAGCGCCGCGCTAGGGCCTGGGTCGTGCGATCACCGCAAAGACCGCCCCCTGGGCGTCCTGCAGGTGTGCAAAGCGACCGACGCCCTTGACCTCCATGGCGGGGGCGAGGAGCTTGCCGCCGAGCCACTCGGCCTTCGCGACCGCCGCATCGCAGTCCGGAACCCCGAAGTAGATGGTCCAGCTGGGCGCTACCGGTCCCCAGTCCTCGCCGATGGCGAGCATGCCGCCCACCTCGCGCCCGTCGAGGACGAAGATCTTGTAGGCGCCGTCCATGAAGCCCTGGAAGGTCTTCAAGGTCCAGCCGAAGAGCCCCTGGTAGAAGGCCGCGGCAGCGCCCGGGTCGCGGGTCTGAAGCTCGTTCCAGGAGGGTGCCCCGGGGGCATTCCACAAGGCGGCACCCTGGTGGCGTCTGGGCTGCCAGAGACCGAGGTGGGCTTCGGTCGGGTCCTGGATCACCGCCAGCCGGCCCTCCTCCATGACGTCCATGGCAGGCATCTGGACCTGGGCTCCGAGGGACTGGGCCCTGGCTACCGTGGCGTCCAGATCGGCGACACACACATAGCTCTGCCAGTAAGGGTGGCCGCCCTGCCCAGGCCCCAGCGGATAGGCGCCGCACACGCCATGGGTATCCTGAACAAAAGTGGTATACGGGGGGCCGAGATCTGTCGGCAGATCCATCGCGGTCCAGCCAAAGACGGCGGTGTAGAAGCCCTTCGCCGCCTCCGGGTCGGTGGCGGCGAGGTCGACCCAACAAAAGGTCCCCGGCGCGTGGCGCAGTGTGTCGGTCATGGCGGTTTCCTCCGATTGTTACAGATGTAGCCCGGTCAGGGCGGGCCGGGTGCCGACCGGTACTGGGCAGCATCCGGCAACCTCAGGCCGCCTCTGGCGAGCCGCCACTGGCTTTGGGCCTCTTGCGTCGTCCTTCGATGGCCAGGGGCGCGGGCTCCGCCTCGATGACCTTGACCTCACGCGGCTCGCCGCCGCCAAGGAGGCCGCTGCTCGTGCCCAGCAGCGTACCCGCGTAACGCTCCTGGCGCATGCGGGCCCCATATCCCAGGACAACGCCGCCTGCCGTGGTCAGCATGAGCAGCCCCAGGGTGATGAACTGGGCCAGCAGCATGGCCACCCCAACGCCCACGGCCCCGCCGATGGCGATTCCGGTCTTTGGGCTAATGGCGAGGCCCGCGACGCGCTGGGACCTCGCCGCCGCCTTCTGGGTATTCTTGACCTCCTTGGCCTTGTCCTGCTCGGCGCGCACCCGGATCTTCTCGCGCTCCCGGGAGAACACCTCCTTGGCCTTGGCCAGGGACTGGTGGCGGGCGCTGTCGGCGATGGAGGTAAACCACAGGGCGACAAGCACCCCCACGGTACCGCCCAGCGCGGCGAACAGGGGCCACGTCTGTGGCAGATCGGTCTTCAGCGCCGTGAGCACCAGGAGGACCGTGACCCCTTGCAGAAGCACGATGCCGATAAGGAACTTGATCAGGCTGACGACGCTGAATCGCAACATGCTTTCTGTGCTGGCGGACCCGAGGAGGCTGTAAACAAGGATGATAGCGGATTGCACCCACCCGCCGCTGACCGGCGTTGGCCCTGTGTGACCACCGCAGGGCCGGCGGTCTGCGACGTGAAATCGTCCGCGGCAGGCTGCATATCCCGTCATCCGCCAGACCCCCCCGAAGCGGGAGTCGCGCCAACCAGGCCAGATCCCCATGCACCCGAAGCACAAGCCCTTCTCCCAAGCCTGCGAGGACAACAAGGAACCCATTCTGGAGGTCCTGGCCCCGCTCCTCGCGGATGCGCGCCGCTTGATCGAGATCGGCAGCGGTACTGGGCAGCATGCCGTCCACTTTGCCCGGTGCCTCCCCTATCTGAGCTGGCAGACCAGCGACGTTGCGGAGAACCTGCCCGGAGTTCGGCTGTGGCTCGCAGAGGCCGGATTGCCCAACCTTCCCCCGCCCATCGAGCTGAACGTTACCGGCCTCTGGCCGCCGGGCGACTACGATGCCACCTTCAGCGCCAACACGGTCCACATCATGGCTGACGCGGAGGTGGCGGCCCTGTTCGCCGGACTGCCCAAGGTTCTGACGCCGGGGGCCCCCTTTGCCCTTTATGGTCCCTTCAACTACGGCGGGCGCTACACCAGCGACAGCAACGCCCGCTTCGATCGGTGGCTCAAGGCGCGAGACCCTGCGAGCGGCATCAAGGACCGCGACCATTTGGCCGCACTGGGCAAGGCACACGGCTTGGCCCTCGCAGAGGATCACCCCATGCCCTGCAATAACCGCATTCTGGTCTTCCGGCGGGGCTGGTAGTGAACACACAAAAAGAGTCCGCCACCCAGGCGGTACGGGCACTGCGCGCCGCCGGAGTTGCCTTTCAGGGCCACCCCTACCCTTATCTGGACGGCGGCGCGCAGTGCCCAGTTCGCCCGCACCCTGGGCGTGGACGAGCACCTGGTCGTCAAAACGCTGATCATGGATGCGCCTGCTCTCCCCAACCCTGGTCCGGGTGGCGGTATGACCCCGGTCCAACCCTTCCGGAGGACCAACCATGACTCAACCCGTCTGCGTGATCGTTGGTGCCGGCCCCGGCAACGGGGCGGCCTTCGCCCGGCGCTTCGCCGGTGCCGGTCACCCGGTGGCCCTGCTTGCCCGCGACCCGATTGGCCTGGCATCACTGGCGGCAGAAATCCCTGGGACCCGGGGCTTTGCCTGCGACGCCACCGACGCGGCCCAGGTGGAAGCCGCCTTTGCCCGCATTCGCGCCGAATTGGGCCCCGTCGGGGTCCTGATCTTCAACGCCTCGACGCGAGGTTTCGCCGACATCGACCACACCACGCCTGAGGCCTTCGAGCAGGCCTGGCGGGTGAGTGCCTTGGGCTGCCTGCTGGCCGCCCGACAGGCCATCCCGGACATGCGCCAGGCCGGCAGCGGCAGCATCGTGATCATCGGGGCCACTGCGTCTCTCAAGGGGGCCGCGGGCTTCGTGGCCTTCGCCGCCGCTAAGGCCGCCCAACGCAGTCTGGCCCAGTCCCTGGCCCGGCAGCTCGGGCCAGAGGGCATCCATGTCGCTCATGTCGTCATCGACGCGGTGGTCGACATGCCGGCCTCCCGCGCCATGCTGTCGGACCGGCCGGACGCGTTCTTCGCCCAGCCCGCGGACATCGCCGACACTATCTATTTCCTCACCCAACAGCCCAGGTCCGCCTGGACCTTCGAACTGGACCTCCGCCCCTTCGGCGAGCATTGGTAAGCCTCAGGGGCACCCAGGGCCGCCCCCTTAGGGCTTGCCGAGCTGGAGATAGGCCGCCGCATCGCCGTCCCCATTGACCCCTAGGCCGAAGTACGCCGGACCGAGCCAGGTGTCGGCCCCGAGGAAGACGCTGCTGCCGAAGCGGGTCCCCGATGGTGTCAGGCCCTGGAAGGAGTCCTGCAGATCGGCCCCCTCCAGGCTGACGCCGGCGTAGACTCCGCGCCCGATCGGGGGCTTGAGGGTGCTGAGGCGATGGAAGTAGGCCAAGCCGCCGTAGGCGATCTGGCCGGCACGCAGCTCCCCGGTGGCGTAGCCCGGCAGATCGAAGAGCCCTCCCACAGCGAACTCGTCGTAGTACGGCAGGTCGCCCCCCAGGGTACCGCCGAGGCGCGCGCGCCCGACCAGGGTGTGGTTGCCGAAGCTCCAGGCCCCGCTCCAGTTGCCCTCCAGCCGGTTGTAGCTGTTCGCCGCCCCCAGCGTCGGCTGGGGCGAGAACAGATCCAGGGTGAGGCGGTTGCCCTGGCGGGGGACGAAGGCGCTGTCGAGGGTGTCGTAGCGGAAGGCGGCGCGCAACCCGGACTCGTTGTCCTGACCCTCCGGCAGACTGGGGTCGCCGGTATCGAGGGTCATGTCGGCAGAACCGCCGCTGACCCCGACGCGAAACTCCGCGTAATCGCCTAGGGTCGCCCCCAGATCGATCCCGGCGACTGCCCGCGTGAGGTCGTACCGTGCGATGCGGTTGCCGTCTCGGAACACATTGAGGGGGGCCCGCCCGATGCCGGCATAGGGCGCCACAAACCAGGCGCGGTCGACCCGCAGAGGCTGGTAGAACTCGGTGTAGAGATCCAGGACATTGCCAATCTGGGCCGTGGCGAGCCACTCGGCCCCAAGGCTGTTGATCCAGGTGCGGCGATAGGTCCCGCGGATGCCGATAAAGTTGTCACCCTGGAAGTCCGAGGAGAAGTTCAGCCCGAAGCTGAGGTAGCCGGGACCGTGGCTCTTCTCCGTGGCCGCGACCACCAGGACCTCCTTACCGTCACGCTGTTCAATGCGGTAATTGATGCCATCGTAGTCACCGGAGCCGTAGAGGTCCTGAATGTCCGCCTCGAGGCGGTGGCGGTCCAGGGGGCGCCCCTCCTGGTGGGCGATCAACGGGGCGAAGACCTCTGGGTTGACCCGCTTGAACCCCTGAACATCGACGACGGCAATGGGTGCGGCATCCGTGGCCGGCGCCGGACGACCCGCGCGCCAGACGGCATAGGCCTCCGGGCTCAGGCTCAGACGCTTGAGCTGTGGCGCCGCGGCGCGGGCGGCGACCTCGCCGGTCTTGATAGCGTCGGCGGCACGGCTAAAGCCGCTGGAGGTGATGTCCCCTAGGTCCGGCACGATGAGAACGTCCTTGCCTTTGCGCAGCTCCTTCAAAGAGCGCTGGACGTTCTGCTCCGTCAGAATGGCGATCATCTGCCCGAGAACCCCAACCACCGAGCCGAGATCCTCCCGCGGGAGATAGCCGCTGCCGAGGTTCACCGCGATGACCAGGTCCACCCCCATCTTGCGGGCCACATCCACCGGGAGGTTGCGCACCAGGCCGCCGTCCACGTAGAGATGGTTGTCGATCGCCACCGGGGCAAAGAGGCCGGGAACCGACATGCTCGCCCGCATCACCTCCGGCAGGGGGCCAGAGTCGAAGACCTTCATGCCGCCGTCCTCAAGGTCCGTGGCAACGGCGCGGAAGGGGATTGGGAGGTCGTCGAAGCTCCGCACCCCGTCGGCCCCCTGGACGAGGTCGGCGAAGAACAGCTCGACCTTCTGCCCGGCCAGGGCACCCCTGGGAAGTTGCACGCCCTTCTCGTTGACCCCGAGGCTGAAATCCCAGGTCGGGCGCAACCCCTGGTCCTTGCGACGGATGGGCCAATTCTGCCGAGGTGGCTCGTCGACGAACAGCTCGTCCCAATTCGCCGTGGTCAGGCGCCGCTCCATCTCCGCCGGAGCCACGCCGCTGGCATAAACGCCGCCCACCAGGGCGCCCATGCTGGTACCGGCAATGGCCGTGATGGGGATGCGCAGTTCCTCCAGAACCTTGAGCACGCCGACGTGGGCCGCCCCGCGGGCTCCGCCGCCGCTCAGCACCAGGCCGATGCGCGGGTGGGAGGCGTCCCGTGCGACGGCGGGCAGGGTCATGCCCCAGAGCGGCAAGAGCAGCAGCAGGAGCAGGAACAGGCGTCGCATGGGGTACTCCAGGGCGAGAAGGCGGGCAGGCGCATGGATCATACCCGACGCTCGGGACGAGCCCCAGCCGGGATACACCGCGCCGACGAACCTGGGCAGGGTCAATCGGTGTTGGAGACGCGCTCCACCACCACCTGCCAGTCCCCGTCCAGCCGCAGGCGGGCATCGAAGCGCCCGCCTGCCTCGTCCAGGAGCCCCTTGATCGGTCGTGTCCGCCCCTTTTGGATCAAGTCACGGAGCTGGGCCTGGGTGAGAGTCCTGCCGGCGATTTCCTTCCAGACCACGAAGTCGCACCCCTCGCGGTAGCGGTTGCAGCCGAACCCCCGCCGGCCTTCGATCATGTGGCCCCGGCCGCAACGCGGACAGGTGAGGAGCGGCGTCGCGGCTGGCCCTGGCTCTGGCGCAGGCTCCGATAGCGGTATCGGATCGGCCGCGGAGGCAGTGCCTCGTTCCGGAACCGCAGCCCCAGCCAGCGAGGCGCCGCGGCCAGAGGGTCCTCGGGCATCCGGGGCGTCGGAAAAGTCGAGCTCGACCTTGCCGCCCTCCCCCAGTCGCAGCCGCGCCCCAAAGGTCCTCCCGGACTTGGCGCGGAAACCCTCGATTCGCTCGGTCACACCCAGCCGCAGCAGGCGGCCGAACTGACCCTTGCTCAGGGTCACTCCGGCGACCTCCTTCCAGACCACGAAATCGCAACCCTCCCGGTACCGGCTACAGCCGAAGGCTCGGGGCGTCTCCAGGATGTCGCCCTGGCCGCAGAGCGGACAGACCCCAAGCCCAGCGGACCTGACCCTGGGCCGTTCGCCCTGCCCCTCCTTGGGGCTCCGGCCCCGGCGTCGTCCCGGTGCCGGCCGTGCGGCGGCGGCCTGCTCTGCGGCCATGGCCGGTCCAGAGGCGACCGCCGGGACCAGGTCACAGACGAACGCGACGATCTCCCGGTAGAAGTCCTCCGCGGCGCGCGTCCCCTCCTCCACTTCCTTGAGCTGCTGCTCCCAGGCGGCGGTGAGCTCGGGGCTGCGCAGTGGCTCGGCCACCAGGGCGATGAGGGCACAACCCTTGGCGGTGGCCCGCAACTGCTTGCGCTCGCGCTCCACATAGCCGGTGCGGATGAGCTTCTCGATGATCTCGGCGCGGGTGGCCGGGGTACCGAGCCCAGACCCCTTCATGGCCCGGGCCAGGGCCTCGTCCTCGATCTCCCGCCCCGCCCCCTTCATGGCAGCCAGCAGGGTCGCGTCGGTGAAAGGGCGCGGCGGCTGGGTCTCCTTCTCCACCACGTCCAGGGCGTCCACCTGCACCGTCTGCCCCACCGCCAGGGGCGGGAGCGGCGCGGCCGGCCCCTCCCCTCCTTCGCCGGCGCCCTCCGCCGGACCTGGTCCCCGCCTGGGCTCGATGCGCTTCCAGCCATCTTCTAGAACCAGCGTGCCGCGGGCGACGAAGTCCTCCCCGCCGATGTCCAGGGTGACCGACGTCTCTTCCACCACCTGGTCGGGGAGGAAGACCCCGACGAAGCGCTCCACCACCAGGTCGTAGACCCGCCGACTAGGCCCGGTCAATCCCTCCGGGGCCGGCTTGCCGGTGGGAATGATGGCGTGGTGATCGGTGAGCTTGGTGTCGTCCACGTAGGCCTTGCCCAGGCGGTGCCCGCCCTTGAGCCGGGCCATGCCCTCGGCGGCCAGGGGGTGGTCGAGCCGGCTCAGGATGCCGGGGAGCTTGGGGAGCATGTCCTCGGAGATGTGGCGGCTCTCGGTGCGCGGGTAGGAGATCAGTTTGTGGGTCTCGTAGAGGGCTTGGGCCTGCTCCAGGACTTGGGCCGCGGTCAGCCCGAACCGGCGGTTGGCGTCGCGCTGAAGGCTGGTGAGGTCGTAGAAGGGTGGTGGTCGGTTGTGTACCACGCGCTTGTCCACGGCCGTGACGGTCCCGGTCCGGTGCGGGGCTAGCCTGGCCCGCAGGCGCGAGGCCTCCGCCTTGTCGTCGATACGGGTCTCGCCGTCGCGGCTGTAGCGGGCAGCAAAGCCCTCGGCCAGGCGGGCAACCAGCTCGTAGAAGAAGGCCTTGACGAAGCCCGAGATGAGGGCGTCGCGGGCGACGATCATGGCGAGCGTCGGGGTCTGCACCCGCCCGATGGTGCACAGGACGCGGTTGTGCACCGTGTAGGCGCGGGTCAGGTTCATCCCGACCAGCCAGTCGGCCTGGGCGCGAGCCCTAGCGGCACGGCCCAGGGCGTCGTACGCCGCCCCCGGGCGCAGGCTCCGGAAGCCGTCGCGGATGGCCTCATCGGTGAGGCTCGATACCCACAGCCGGCGCACCGGCTTGCGGCAGTGAGCGTGCTCGTAGATGAGCCGGAAGATGTGCTCCCCCTCGCGCCCGGCGTCCGTGGCGCAGACGATCTCCGCACAATCCCCGGCGTTGATCAGATCGCGCACGATGCGGAACTGTCCGACCGTGGCGGGTGCCGTCTTCAGGCGCCAGTCGGTCGGGATCATGGGGAGCTGACCCGCGGACCAGCGTCCCTTCCAGGGCGGTCCATAGTCGTCCGGCTCCGCGAAGTGGATCAGGTGACCGACGGCCCAGGTGACCCGATAGCCCTGCCCCTCCAGGTAACCCTCGGCGCGCCGCGTCGCCCTCAGGACCCTGGCGATATCACGGGCGACGCTGGGCTTTTCGGCGACAATGACTGTGGTCATGCTGGGTAAAGGGCAGAAGCGAACCTGGGGAGGGAAAGTTGCTTGCGCCTTCGGCCCTGTGCGTCGTGCTTGGGCTCAGCCGCCGCTCAGACCGCAAGGACCAGAGAGGCCAGGCCGAGGAAGATGAAGAAACCGCCGGCATCGGTGACGAAGGTGAGGAGGATGCTGCTGCCCATGGCAGGGTCTCGCCCCAGAGCCCCAAGACCCAGCGGGATGCTGATCCCCACCAGTGCCGCAAGCAGCATATTGAGGACCATGGCCGCGGCCATGACCAGACCGAGCAAGGACTGGCCGTAGAGGAGCCAGGTCGCCGCGCCCATGAGGGAGCCCCACAGGGCACCGTTGGCCAGGCTGACCCCCAACTCCTTGAGGACCAGGTACCTGGCATTGCGCCCGTCGATCTGGTCCAGGGCCAGGCCGCGGATGGTCAGGGCCACCGCCTGATTACCGGTGTTGCCGCCGATGCTGGCGACGATGGGCATCAGGGCGGCAAGGGCGACGATCTTCTCGATGCTGTCCTCGAAGACCCCGATGACCCGTGAGGCGACGAACGCCGTCATCAGGTTGATGGCCAGCCAGGGCCAGCGGTTGCGCGCGGACTGCCAGATATTGGCGAACAGGTCCTCGTCCCCGCTCAGACCGACCTGGGAGAGCATGTCCTGTTGCGCCGACTCGACGGCCTGCTCCATCACTGCATCCACCGTCAGGCGCCCGACCAGTTGGCGATGGGCATTGACCACGGGTGCGGCCACCAGGCCGTAGCGCTCGAATGCCAGGGAGGCATCGTGGGCGTCGTCGTCGGTCCGGAAGTAAACGGGGTCGGCGTCCATGACCTCGCGCACCAGGCGCTCGGTGTCATGGATCAGGAGGCTCTCGAAGAATAGGACCCCGGTCAGGAGCCCTGCCTCGTCCACCACCATGAGCTTGTTCGTGTTGTGGGGCAGGCGCCCGCGCCGGCGCAGGTAGCGCAGGACCACCTCGATGCGGTTGTCCTCGCGCACCGACACCATGTCGAAGTCCATCAGGGCCCCGACGGACCCCTCCGGGAAGGACAGCACGCTCTGAACCTGATCCCGGTCCTTCCGAGACAGGGCATTGAGCAGCTCCGGAACCAGGTCGGAGGGAAGGTGCGGCACCAGATCGGCGATATCGTCGCTGTCCAGGCGCTTGGCCGCATCGATGATCTCCCCTCGGTCCATGTCGGCGATCAGGGACTCGCGGACGGCGTCCGACGCCTCCAGCAGCACGGCCCCATCGAGTTCCGGCGGGACCAGGTGCCAAAGGCGGCTGCGCTGCTCCAGCGGCAGCCCCTCCAGGACAAAGGCGATATCGGCCGGGTGCAGGCGGGCGACCTTGCGGGTGACCTCCACCGCCTGCTGGCGGGCCACCAGGGACTCCACCAACTCCTGCCGAGGGGAGTGCTGACGGCTCACCACGGACTCTTCCAACTGTTGGCGGTCCAGCAGTTCGCGGAAGTGACGCAGGGCCTCCTGCGGGTTGTGCTCGCGACCGGCAACGTCGGCACGGGTCAGTCCAGGGGTTTCTACCTGGGCACGTTCATGCCGACCGGCGGGCTGGCGGGAAGATGGCATGGCGACGGACCCGTTAGGTTCATCCTGGACCTGCGGCTCGCATCAGGGTCGGGTCCGGCCGCGGCATTTCACAACACTTTTCGACCAAGGCGCAAGGTCCCCGGAGAGCCCAAGGCCAAGGCCGCAGCCGAGGGGTCAAACAGGGGGGTCAAACAGGGGCTCGGAGGCGCCCCCGCGCCGGGCGGCGCGGGGGATCGGGGTACTACTTGGCGGAGCTGGTTGCCGGTGCAGCCGGTGCGGCGGCGACGACCGTCGGATAGGCGTAGGGGACACCCCAGCCGTAGGAATAGGGAGCACCCCAGCCACCATAGGGGTAGCCGTACCCATAGCCATAGCCTGGGTAGCCATAGCCGTAGCCCGGATAGCCCCAACCGTAGCCGGGGTAGCCCCAGCCGTAACCGGGGTAGCCCCAGCCATCGCCCCAGCCGCCCCACCGCATGAAGCTGAAGGGACCCCAGAAGGCTTCGGCCGATAGAGAGGTCAGCATCGTGGCACCTACCACGGCCGCAGAAAGCAACAAACGACGGGATTTGCTCATGTTTCCTCCTCAAAAGGATCTACATCGAGGACCGCCCGGCACCCTCTGCGCCAAGCGTCGGGTAAAGCTTAAGACAGAGCAAAAGCACGCTGTTTGATCGAGATCAAATATGTGCGAATATGCCGATGTTCTGATATGCCGCCACGCGACCGGGCCCAACAGGAACCGAACCCTGCGCCCACGCAGCGACCCGGCGGGCACAGGATCGCACTTCGCCAAGCCTATCCCGGTGACGTGTCGACTGTTGGCGGGCCGCATAGGCGGAGTCCAGTTACTGCGGCCGGAGCACTTTGGCCCGTGCAGCCGTTGCGCCGTGTCCGATGGATTGGGCACCATGGGGGCTCGGCCACCGGGTCCTGGAGGGCCAATGCACGACCACCACCACCGCGGACACGATCACCCGCACCATGTTTATCCCAGCTCCAGCCGAGCCCTGGCCCTTGCCTTGGCCTTGACCCTTGGCTACGCGGCCGTCGAGGCGATCGCGGGCTGGGCGGCAGGGTCTCTGGCCCTGTTGAGCGACGCCGGGCACATGCTCACCGACAGCGGCTCTCTGGCCCTTGCCGCGGCTGCTGCATGGCTGGCCCAACGCCCGCCGTCACGGCGCCACTCTTACGGGCTCGGGCGTGCCGAGACCCTAGCAGCCCTGATCAACGCCCTGCTGATGGTGGCTGTGGTGGCGGCGATCTCGGCCGCCGCCGCGGGGCGGTTCCTGAACCCGACTCCGGTGCGCGGGGATTTGGTCACCCTGGTCGCCCTGGTTGGGTTGGGGGTCAACCTGGGCGCGGCCTGGCTGCTCATGGGCGGGCTGTCCCCCGGCCCGGCTCTTGCCGGCGGCGGGGATTTGCAGGTGCCTGCAGGCCGCAACATCAATGTCCGGGGTGCCCTGCTCCATGTCCTTGGCGACCTGCTCGGCTCGATCGCGGCCCTGGTGTCCGGGGTCGTCATACTGCACACCGGCTGGACACCTGTGGACCCCCTGCTCTCGCTGGCCATAGCCCTGCTGATCCTCATCTCCAGCCTGCACCTTCTGCGCGACGCCCTGCACGCCCTCCTCGACGGTGTCCCGCCGGACCTGGATCTCGCCACCGTCGGGCGGGCGATGGCCGGGGTGAAGGGGGTCCGCTCGGTGCACGACCTGCACATCTGGTCCCTTTCGGCGGAGCACACGGCTCTGTCTGCCCATGTGGTCCTGCGCCGGCTGGAGGATTGGGGGGAGGTCCTGACGCGACTGCGGACCCTCCTGGCGACCCAGTTCCGCATCGACCACATTACATTGCAGCCAGAGATCCTCGAAACGGCAGTGACCTTCGACCCCCAGGCCAGGGCGGTCCGACCTCCATCCGGTGCCGAGCCCTAACCCGGCCCAACCGCTCCCGGCGTCCTTGACTGGCGGCCGGTCAACCAAGGTGGCCTAAGGGCGGGCCGGAGCCTTGGGTCCCCCGGAGGACTGCCGGCCTGCCCGCTGCGCGGCCCAGACGGCGGCCAGCGCGGCCTGCCCCAGGACCGCGGTTGGCGGAAATCGGGTAGACTCTGCGCCCGCTGAGGATCGGAGTTCAGCGCCGGCCGTTGGTCTGCCGCTACGCTGGTACGGTACCGCTTCTCGTGGATGCAATGGCGCAGCGCGCCCCAGACGCTCTAAGAACAGATGGCCATGTCACAACCTGTCATCGTCGAATCGGTGCTCGCAGGCAGCGCCTTCGCCATCTTGCTGGGCTATCACGCCCTGCACTTCGCGCAGCTGCGGCGATCGCCGCGCTCGACATCCCTCGGGCTCAACGCCCATGCCCGCAGGCTCTGGGTCGAGCACATC
>JBFZCW010000166.1:0-4131 GCA_041307765.1 Chromatiaceae bacterium | reverse complement strand
CGGCCACATCGCCGACGGCGTAGATATGCGGCTGGGAGGTCTGGTAGCTGGCATTGACATCAAGTTGGCCACGCCGGTTGGGCGTGAGGCCGATCTCCTCCAAACCCAGGTTGGCGGTGTTGCCGCTACGGCCGTTTGCCCAGAGCAGCAGATCGGTCTTGAACTTCTTGCCAGACTGACAATGCAGCACGACCCCGTCGTTACTGGCCTCCACGGCGCCATAGGTCTCGTCGTGGCGGATGACAACGCCCTGCTGGCGCAAGTGGTAGCTCAGAGCATCGGTGATCTCGTCGTCGAGGAAGGACAGGAGGCGGTCGCGGGTATCGACAAGGTTCACCTTGACATCGAGACTGGTGAAGACGGAGGCGTATTCGCAGCCAATGACCCCGGCGCCATAGATGGTAATGGAGCGGGGGGTGTGACCGAGGCGCAGGACCGAGTCGCTGTCGAGGACGCGCGGGTGGTTGAAGTCCACATCGGGGGGATGGTAGGGGCGGGAGCCAGTGGCGATGACAAAATGCTCTGCGCCGAGGACCTCGGCCACCCCATCGGATCGCGGTACCTGGATATGGTGGTCATCGATGAAGCGGGCACGGCCAAACAAGACATCCACCCGGTTACGCTGGTAGTAGCGGTAACGGGTGCGGACCTGGGCCTCGATGACGGCGTCCGCCGCCTTGAGAAGGTCGGGGAACTCCACGTCCACCTGGTCGAGGGTATGCTGAAAAAGTGGATTGCGCCGATAGTCCGCAAGCATCTGAATGGAGTGACGCAGAGCCTTGCTGGGGATAGTGCCCCAATGGGTGCAGCCTCCACCGACCTTGTCGTGGGCCTCGATCACCGCTACCCGCTGCCCGCCCTTGCAGAGCCTCATGGCGGCTCCCTCCCCAGCGGGGCCCGTACCGATGACGATGGTATCGAAGGTTCTTGGCTTCATCTGTACACTTCCCGATCTGTCCAAAGAGAATGTTGGGAATCGAAACCCGCACCTGACTCCCGCTTCCCCTGCCATTTAATCACCCCTAATCATCCGGCAAGAATCCTACCAGGAGAGCCCCATGCATCGCGTCACTATCGTCGGCTCCGGCTTTGCCGCCCTGACTGCCGCCCGCGCCCTCCACAAGGCAAGGGATATTCAGGTCACCCTCGTGAGCCCCAAGGCCGAATTCGTCTATCTGCCCGGCATCATTTGGATCCCCTCTGGCCTACGCCGGGCCGAGGACCTGCGCCTGCCCCTCGACCGCTTCTTTCGCCGCATGGGTGTCGAACATAAGGCTGCCGAGGCTAGGGGCTTGAGCGCCGACGGCCGGGTGCTGGAGACGAGTGCCGGCCCGATTGAGAACGATGGCCTCATCATCGCTTCCGGCGGGCGCTTCATCAAGAAATTGCCCGGTATCGAACACGCCATCACCCCCTGCGAGGGTATCACCGCCGCCGAGCGTATCCGCGACCGCTTGCGCGATATGAAGGGTGGCGTGCTGGCCCTGGGTTTCGCCGGCAACCCCCAGGAGCCTCAGGCCATGCGTGGCGGACCCATGTTCGAGTTCCTCTTCGGCCTCGACCGCCAGTTGCGCAAGGAGGGACGCAGGGACAGGTTCAAGCTGATCTTCTTCAGCCCGGCGGGCAAGCCGGGTAACCGACTGGGACCCAAGGCGGTGGCGGGGCTCATGGCTGAGATGCGCAAGCGCGACATCGAGACCCATTTAGGTCATAAGATCAAGGGGTTCAGCGCCACTGGCGTGACCACGGAGGGGGGCGATTTCGCCGCCGACCTTGTCCTCTTCATGCCTGGCATGACCGGCAACACCTGGTTTGACAACACCTCCCTGCCGCGCTCCCCGGGCGGCATGATCCAGGCCGATGCTCAATGTCGGGTGGCCGGTCTGGAGCGAGTCTATGTGGCTGGGGATTCTGGCAGTTATCCGGGACCGGACTGGATGCCCAAGCAGGCCCACATGGCGGACCTCCAGGCCAGAGCCGCCGTCAAGAACCTGCTGGCGGAGTTCAGGGGCGAAACGCCGCGGGAGACCTTCAAGGTCGAATTGGTATGCATCGTCGATGCCAACGATCGCGGCATACTGGTGGCCCGCACCGAGAAACACAACCTGATACTGCCCTCCAGCCCCCTCTTTCACTGGTTGAAACGCGGTTTCGAATGGTGGTATCTGCGGCCTTATCGCTGAGCCCCGCCTCACGATTCTGGCCGGCGGACGTTCTGACGAGCGCAAAAAAGGCCAGTAGCTGGGCTACTGGCCCCTTTTTTTGGCTCAGAGACGGGGCTAGCCCGCCGCCTGGGTCACCGCTTAGTAGCGGCGGCCACCACCACCACCACCGCCACCGGGGCGCTGCGGACGGTCGCTGCGGGGCTTGGCCTGGTTGACGCGCATATTGCGGCCCTTGAGGGGGGTCTCATTGAGGGCCTTGATGGCGGCATCCGCCTCTGAATTGTTGGGCATCTCCACGAAGCCAAAGCCCTTGGACTGGCCGGAGAACTTATCGCTGATCAGGCTGACGCTGGAAATTTCGCCGTAAGCCCCGAAGGCCTCGCGCAGTTCGTCCTCGGTGACGCCGTATGAGAGGTTGCCAACGTAGATGTTCATTTCTCTTCAATCTCGATAGGTCTTGTGTATTGGCAAAAGGAAAACGGTCGAATAATCAATACACAACTTAATCGACGGTTGGACTCCGGGCTGCTTGCGCAAACCCTGGAAGAGGAGGGCGGGTGAGGGATCGCCATCGTGATCAACCCGCCTGGCGTACCCTGTTGCGGCCTGCGCCTTGGCGCGGCGGGCCTTGCCAATGCGTATTAGGACCCTGATGCCTCGCAATCACCGCCGGACGCGGGCGCTGTCCGCGCGGGGGTTCCGGATCGGGCGAGGTGGACCCAATCGGCAGGGGCTCGAAGCCAATGATGGTATGCAAGGGAATCTTGCGCTTGAGCAACCGCTGGATATCTGCAAGTTGCTTGTGCTCGTCGGGGCTGACCAGCGACAGGGCCGTGCCCTCCGCGCCGGCGCGGCCGGTGCGGCCAATGCGGTGGACATAGTCCTCCGGGACATTGGGCAGTTCGTAATTCACCACGTGCGGCAGCCGATCGATATCCAGGCCGCGGGCGGCGATGTCGGTCGCCACCAGGGCGCGTACCTCGCCCTGCTTGAAGCCTTGCAGAGCCCGGGTGCGGGCGCTCTGGCTCTTGTTGCCGTGGATGGCGGCGGCGCTGATGCCATCGTGCTCGAGCTGGTCGGATAGGCGGTTGGCGCCGTGCTTGGTGCGGGTGAAGACCAGCACCTGCTCCCAGCCACCCGCATGGATGAGGTGGGACAGCAGCTCGCGCTTGCGCGTCTTGTCCACCGGGTGGGCCAGTTGTCGCACCAATTCGGCGGTATCGTTGCGGCGCGCCACCTCGATGAAGGTGGGCGCGCGCAGCAGGCCGGTGGGTAGCTGTTCGATCTCGGCGGAGTAGGTGGCCGAGAAGAGCAGGTTCTGCCGGCGGGTTGGCAGCAGTCACAGCACCCGACGAATATCGTGAATAAAGCCCATGTCGAGCATGCGATCGGCCTCGTCCAGGACCAGGATCTCGACGCGGGACAGGTCGATGGTGCCCTGACCGGCATGGTCGAGGAGGCGGCCAGGGGTCGCCACCACCAGATCGACGCCGGCGCGCAAGCGATCCACCTGGGGCTGCATGCCGACGCCGCCAAAGATGACGGCGGACCTCAGGGGCAGGAATTGACCATAGGTCCGCACGCTCTCCTCGACTTGGGCCGCCAGCTCGCGCGTGGGGGCCAGGACCAGGGCGCGAGGCTGTCG
The DNA here is from genome assembly GCA_041307765.1 of Chromatiaceae bacterium. GTDB lineage: Bacteria > Pseudomonadota > Gammaproteobacteria > Chromatiales > Chromatiaceae > DYRB01. The sequence continues at coordinate 321 of JBFZCW010000166.1, read as the reverse complement.
ACCGGACCTGGGCCGGCCATGGAGAAGCTGGAGGATGGGGAGGGCGAAGGCGGCGGTCTTGCCGGTGCCGGTCTGGGCTCCAGCCAGGATATCGCCACCGGCGAGCACCGCCGGGATGGCCTGGGCCTGAATGGGGGTCGGCTGGTCATAACCTTGGGCATGGATCGCCCGCAGCAATTCGACCCTAAGGCCGAGGGAAGCAAATGGCATGAAATCTCCTGGTGGGGACGGGCTAAAAACGGCACATCCCGCGGACTCCGGGCGTCGTCGTGGTTGGACAACAAAGGGGAGAGGGGCTGAAAGAGTACCCACCTGGACGTG
>JBFZCW010000165.1:0-2619 GCA_041307765.1 Chromatiaceae bacterium | reverse complement strand
CAAGTCCGTGACCCGCGCCACCCTGGACACCTCGACGGTGCTCATCGTCGCCACCCGGCAGGCGTTCCAGGTGGAGGATGAGGAGTGTCGCAAGGTGTATCAGTCCAACGGGGCGCTGATGCATCACTTCGAGAACCTCGCCCCGGCCCAACGCGCCGAGTTGCTGACGGACAAGGCCGGGAACGGCCAGGGCTCAGATCGGGGCCCAGATCAGGGTCAGGAGCAGACGGTCCCGTATTCTTTGGCCAACGTGTTGCGGCTGCGCCGGCCCTTCGTGGTGATCGATGAGGCCCACAACAACCGTACCGAACTGGCCTTCGACATGCTGGCGCGCTTCCGCCCAAGCGGCATGATGGAGCTGACGGCCACGCCGGACCTGGAGCGCACACCGTCGAACGTGCTGCACAGCGTATCCGCCGCAGAGTTGAAGGCGGAGGAGATGATCAAGCTTCCGGTGGTACTGGAGACTGAGCCGAATTGGCAGCAGTGCCTGGCCGATGCCATCGGTCGCAGGGAGGCCCTGCATCGGCTCGCGGATGACGAGCGGCGGACGGGCGCGGCCTATCTGCGCCCGATTGTCCTGATCCAGGCCGAGCCACGCCGGGCCGGCGTCGAAACAGTGGACGTGACGCGCGTCCATGCGGCGCTCGTCAATAATCATCGCATCCCGGCCGAGGATGTTGTGATTGCCATGGGCGAGGAGAAGGGCCTGGAGGGGATCGAGGACAAGTACGCCCTGGGGATTTCCGATCCCGTCTGTCCGGTGAAGTTCGTCATCACCCAGAGGGCACTCGCCGAGGGTTGGGATTGCCCCTTTGCCTATATCCTGGTCAGCATGGCCGCGCTGCATTCGGCCACCGCCGTGGAGCAGTTGCTCGGGCGGGTCCTGCGCCAGCCCGGCGCCAACCATCGGCAGAACCGCCTACTCAATCAATCCTATGCCTTCGTGGTTTCGCGCAGCTTTGCGGAGACGGCGGCTGCCCTGCGGGACCGGCTGGTGGCCGGCGCCGGCTTCGAGCGGCGGGAGGTGAGCGACTTCGTGACCGCCGCCCGACCCGACCAGGGACGGCTGGACCTGGAGGGACATGCGGGTCGCATCGCTGTTCGGCCAGTGGTCGTCGTACTGCCGGAGCGGCCCGACCTCAAGGCTTGTCCCAAACCCTTGCGCGACAAGCTGAGCTGGGATAGGAGTCTGAACACCCTAACAATCGGAGCCCCACTGACGGCCGACGAGTCGGAAGCGCTGAAAGCAACAGTCCGTTCCGAGGCGGCCGTGGCTGCCATTGCCCAGGCTGCGGAGGCGAGCCGCACCACAGCCGTCGCGTTTTTTCTGACACCGGCGGAACTGGGCGAGCGCCTTCGGGTTCCACAACTGGCCTTGCAGATCCAAGGGCAGTTGCAGTTGTTCGACGATCCCGAGGTCTTGGAATACCCGTGGGACCTGTCGCCTTTCGATGCCGCACCGACGGAGGACGACACCAAGAGCCTAGGTGCGGGGCTGAAGGTATCCGAGGGCGGTGAAATTGACGTGGACGCCGGTACCGGAAAAGTGGTGTCGCGCTTCCTGCCGGACCTGCAACGGGACCTCGGCCTGGCCTACCGGCCCGAGCATTGGGACAAAATCAGGTTGGCCACCTGGTTGTGCCGCAACCTCCCGGAACCGTCGCTCACCCACGCCAGCAAGCAAGCCTTTGTTGCCGCCTGGCTCAGCGACGTCCTGCGGCGGGACGGGTTCACTCTCGCCCGGACCAATCTGCAGAAGTTCCTCATCCGGGACCTGATCGAAGCGCGCATCCGTGCGTTGCGCCGGCAGGCTGTTCGGACCGTCTATGAACAAACGCTCTTCGGCGACGATGCAGCGGCGCGGGTCGCCGTCAGCGACCTCTATGCCTTCGAGTTCCATCCCCAGGCCTACGCCCCCAGCCGCGATTACGATGGCCGGGTCGGCACCTTCGATTTCCGCGGGCATTTCTACGGCAGGATGGGCGACTTCGACAGCAAGGAAGAGTTCGAGTGTGCCTGTCAACTCGACATCCTGGCTCAGCAGGGCCGAATCCGCTTTTGGGTGCGGAACCTCGTGCGGCGCGAAGGGGCTTCCTTCTTCTTGCAGAAGGCGGATGGGCGCTTTTACCCAGACTTTGTGTGTCAGTTGCCCGGCGTTGGCGACCAGCCTGGGGCCATCCTTGTGGTGGAGTACAAGGGGGCCCAGGGTTGGACAGACGCGGCTGACGACCGCTTGATCGGCGGGCTTTGGGCCAGCCTGTCCGCGGGGCGCTGCCGGTTCGTGATGGTCAAGGACAAGCGTTGGGACTGGATCGAGGCGTGCCTGGGGTGAGGCGAGCTTGAAGCAGGGTGTCGGGGCGTCGCTGATTCGGTTCCGGGGCCGACGCACCCGCTAAATGGTCCCGCGTTCCTGTGCCAGCGCACGCGCCCGCAACTGGCCGCAGCCGCCGTCGATGTCCTGCCCGACCGAGTTGCGCAAGCGAGTGACGATGCCGCGTTGCTGCAGCTCGCCGGCCATCGCTGCGGCACGCTCCCAGGTGGGGCGATGGAAGCGGAGTCCTTCGTTGGCGTTGTAGGGGATGAAGTTCATCATCGCGTACTTGCCGGCCAGGAGCC
>JBFZCW010000164.1:0-11613 GCA_041307765.1 Chromatiaceae bacterium | reverse complement strand
CGCCGACCTGCACGCGGTGCTGGACCGCCTGGAGGAGCCCGAGACCCTGCTGCGGCAGGCCCTGCGGGAGATGGAGGAGGCCCAGGGGCGCGACGAGCAGCGCCTCAAGCTCCTCGACCAGGCGCTGGCCCAGGCGGCGACTCGCGCCGCCGACCTGCGCGAGACCCTGGACGCCGCCGAGGCCCAACTCGCCGCCTGCCTCCAGGCCGGGCAGGACGACATGGCCCGCGCCGTCATCCGCCGCCGCCTGGAGGCCGAGCAGGCCCTCAAGGCCCTGACGCGCCGCCGCGCCGAGCTTGAGGCGGCGCACACCGAGCTGGCGGCGCGGGTGCGCGAGGACAGGTCTCGCCTGGACGCCATGCGCCAGAAGGTCGAGGTCCTGGCCGAGCCGGACCCCGCAGCACACCCGTCGCGGCCCTGGGAGGACCTGGGCCTGGGTGCGCACGTCGGCGTCGAGGCGGCCGACGTGGAGCTGGCCCTGCTCGCTGCCAAACAGTCCCGTCCGGTGAGCGGGGGGACGCAGCCATGACGCGCCCCGGCTTCCTCGAAGGCGCCCTGGTGGCCCTGGCCGCGAGCCTGGCCGCCGGTGCCCTGTTCGCCACCTTGTCCTTGGCGTTGCCCGCCGTCCCGGCCCTGCGGTGGGTGGTCGCCCTGACGGCCTTCGGCTACCTGATCTACCTGCTCGGGCGCAGCGGCGCCAGGGTCGGGCGGGTCAGCGCCGTCCTTGCCTGGGCAGTGGTCAGCGCCCTGGCCCTCGCGTTGCACCTGCCGCTCCCGACCTTTGTCCTGCTCCACGCCGGCATGGCCTGGCTGGTCCGGTCCCTGTACTTCCACGGCGGCCTGGTGGCGGCCCTGGGGGACCTGGGGCTCACCCTCCTCGGCCTGGCCGCTGCCGTCTGGGCCCTGGCCCAGAGCGGCAGCCTGTTTCTCGCCGTCTGGTCCCTGATGCTTGTCCAGGCCCTGTTCGGGCTCATCCCTGCCGACCTCGGGCGGGGTGAGGCCGCCGAGGCCCAGGGCCCGGACGACGCCTTCGCCCGCGCCCACCGCGGGGCCGAGGCGGCCCTGCGGCGGATGCATTCCACCTGATGCTCAACCCAAACGAAGGAGAACGCACGTGAAAACCAAACTGATTGCCATCGCCCTGTTCGGGCTCACCGCCGCCGCGGTCGCGTATTACCCGGCCATCGAGGGTCGCAGCCCCCAGCATGGTCCCCATCTTGGCCTCGATCCGGCGGCCCAGATACCACCGACCGATCCGGTCAGCAACCAACGCCCCGTGGTGGACGTCGTCTTTGCCTTGGACACCACGGGCAGCATGGGCGGCCTGATCCAGGCCGCCAAGGAGAAGATCTGGTCCATCGCCTCGACCATGGCCGCCGCCCAGCCAACCCCGCAGATCCGCATGGGGCTGGTCGCCTACCGCGACCGAGGGGACGACTACGTGACGCGGGTGGTGGACCTCACCGCGGACCTGGACTCAGTCTACGCCGCCCTGATGCAGCTCCAAGCCGGTGGCGGCGGGGACGGGCCAGAGGCCGTCAACCAGGCCCTGGACCAGGCCGTCAACCGGGTCTCCTGGTCCCAGGAGGCGCGGGCATACAAGGTTATCTTCCTGGTGGGCGACGCCCCGCCGCACATGGACTACCGGGACGACGTCAAGTATCCGGCCACCCTGGCCGCGGCCAAGGCCAAGGGCATCCGGGTCAACACCGTCCAGTGCGGTGCCCTGGGCGAGACGGCCCGGGAGTGGCAGCAGATCGCGCAGCTCGGGGACGGGCGGACCTTCCAGGTGGAGCAGGCCGGTGGGGCCGTGGCCATCGCCACCCCGTACGATGCCAAGCTCGCCAAGCTAGCGGAAGAGCTGGACGCCGCGCGCCTCTACTTTGGCAGCGCCGCCGAGCGCAAGGCCCAGGAGGCGAAGTCCGCGGAGGCGGAGCGGGCCAAAGCGGCCGCGAGCCCGGCGGCCCTGGCCAGGCGCGCGACCTTCAATGCCTCCGAGGCGGGTAAGGACAACCTGCTCGGCAAGCAGGAACTGGTGGACGCGGTGACCAGCGGCCGGGTGGACCTCAAGACCGTCGCTCCGGAGGCCCTGCCCGCCCCCATGCAGGCCATGAGCCCAGACGAGCGCCAGGAGCTGGTGACCCAGACCGCCGCCAAGCGCGACGCCATCAAGGCCCAAATCCAGGACCTGGCCGATGAGCGTGCCCGCTACCTAAAGGACAAGGTCGAGGCTGACGGTGGAGCCGCGGCCTCTCTGGACCACAAGGTCTACGAGGCCGTGCGGGAGCAGGCCGCGGCCGCGGGGCTGAGCTATGGGGCCGAGGCGCCGGCCTACTGAGGCCGGCAAGAGAGGGACGGGGGGCCGGGGACTGCGCCTCCCGCCATCCTGGCGTCATGTCCGAGTGGATACGAGGCGGGCTTGAAGCGGCGGGCCGTCCTGGCCCGCACCTTGCCGGGAGGCCCCGTCCATGTGGGAGACGCTTGCAGTCGCGACCGCCTCGGTCGCCGTCGGCGGCTTGGTGCTCCGTCATCGCGTCCGGCGGACGCGGCTCTATCGGGAGCTGGCGACGGCCCGCCGGGACCTGCCTGAGGCTCAGGGGACCCTGCTGCACTTGGCCGAGGTCGCGGCGGAGCAGACCGCGGCGTTCGCCGCCCTGCCCATCGCCCGCATGCCGGGGGTACTGACGGCGGTGTGAGTCGAGCGTCTGGCGGCCGAGGCGGGGGCCATATCGACTGGCACTTCGACCACAGCCTCTACCACGTGCGCCATTTCACGGTGCTGATCTGCCGGATCAACCAGGGGGGCGCCGGGGGCGCGTCGGCGTGCACCCTCCTGTGGCGGGACCTCCAGGGGGGAAAGCACGAGGAGCCCCTGGGGCCAGGGGACCTTGTGGCCTTCGAGGGGGCGCGCATCCGCCACAAGGCAACCCCGCTGCGTGCCAGGGACCTGCGCGTGATGCTCAGCATGACCTTCGCAACGGGCCCCCGCATCGCCCCCGGGGCGGGAGCTCATCCGCCGCGTGAAAGACACCGCCTTCTACGGCATTCGGGCCCTATGGGATTGACGCAGGACTAGGACGCAGCGCCTCGGCCGCCCGGGAGGGGCCGGCGCAGCGGGCTGGTCAACGGAAGCCCATCGGACACCGCCGGTCCGGGGGCAGCGGGGGGGCGCGGCGGTCAGCTCGTGGATGCTCTGTCGCCGCCCAGCGATCCCTTGGAAGAGGATTTCTCCTTCTTGGCGGCGCGCTTCTCCTTGAGGGTGTGCGCGGGCTTCTTCTTGGCCTCTTTGGTTGCGTGGCGCTCTTTGGTCATGGTGTCTGCTCCTAGGGGGCTCTGCTTTGGATCATTCCGGTGCTACCCCGCCCGTTCGCGGCCTGCATCGCCGCCTGCGAGTTACGGGGCGTTCCCAGTATAACCGCGGCAGCCCTCCCCGCGTGGGGATCCAGGCTGGAGGTGCGGGAGGATCTCAGCTAGCCCGGGTGCCCGCCGACCTGACAAGGGCACGGGCCAGGGCCCTTGGTGAGGCGACCAAGGCCGCCAAGCGGGGGATCGCTCCTGGCCGACACGGATGTGGGACATGCCTGGAATGCAGAAGCAATTCCTGGCAAGCATCGCCGGCCTTGGCGGGTGTGTGGGTCTGCGGGTGCTGTATACCCCACTCGATCAGCTCCATGCGCCCGTCCAGGTGCTCCACGATGGCGGTGCAACTGTCCACCCAGTCTCCGCAGTTGAGGTAGCGGATGCCGTCCAGCTCCTTGATGGCGGCGGCGTGGATATGGCCGCAGATGACCCCGTCCACTCCGCGGCTTTTGACGCAGTGGGCCACCGATTCCTCGAAGTCGAAGATGAAGCTGACGGCGGTCTTGACCTTTCGCTTGGCATAACCGGACAGGGACCAGTACCCACTCACGCCCAACCGCCGGCGGAGCCAGGAAACCAGCCCGTTGATGCGGACCAGGATCCCATAGGCGTGGTCCCCGAGGACCGCGATCCAACGGTGGTACTTGGTCACCTGATCGAACTCATCGCCGTGGATCAGGAGGTAACGCCGACCGTCGGCGGCGGTGTGGATCAGCTCCTCGGCCAGCCGGATCTCCCCGAAGCTGGTGCCGACGTACTCCCGAAGCGCCTCGTCGTGGTTACCCGGGATGAAGACCACGTCGGACCCGTGGCGGGCGCGCCGCAGGATCTTCTGGACCACGGTGTTTTGGGCTGTGGACCAATAGATGCCACGGCTCATGCCCCAGAAGTCCACGATGTCGCCCACCAGGAAGAGGTGCTCGGACTCGTACTCGCGCAGGAAGTCCAGCAGGCGGTCGGCCTGGCAGGCGCGGGTGCCCAAATGGATGTCGGAAAGGAAGATGGAGCGCACCTCTGGCATGGGTCTACTCCAGGGTCAGGGTGCCGATGCCGCGGCCCGGCCCCAGCCCCAGAGTGGGAACGGTGGTGGGAGCGGCGCCCTCGCCGTGACCGGCGCAGCCCCCCGGCAGCCGCCCGACGAAGACGTAGTAGGGGACCCGCACCCCCGGCAGGTAGGGCACCGGGGCCAGTCGCTCGCGCAGTTCGTGTTCCGGCAAGAGACGGCGCAGGACGGTCAGGTGGGCCGGATTGGGGCGGACCCCGTCATGGCCGAACCAGCGGGGCCAGAACCAGCGGGTCAGTGTCCCGTGGCGCGCCAGCCCGGGCGCTGGGGCGGGCTCGGAGACGTAGAAGTCCACCACACCCAGGCGCCCGCCGGGCCTGAGCATGGCGAGCGCGTTGCTCAGGGCGCCGGCCCAGTCCGGGATCATGGTGAGGGAGTAGGAGAAGTAGACCAGGTCCACCTGGCCCGCCGGGCGGTAGGTGACGGCGTCGGCCTCAATCACCCGCACATTGGGCAGCCCCCGGGTGCGCCGGCGGGCTTGCTCCAGGAGGGCGGGGCAGAGGTCTACCAGGTCGATGTTGCGGATCTCGGCCAGACGCTCCCGGAGGAAGCCCAGGTTGCGCCCGGTCCCCGCCCCGAGCTCCACCACTTCGGTCCCCGGTTCGGGGGCGAGCAGCTCCATCAGCTCATCGCGGCCATGAAGGAGGCGCTCGCGGAAGGTGTCGTAATGCTGGGCCTGGGGGCCGTAGAAGGCCTGCAGCCGCTCGGCGTGACTGCCGCTGCGGGGCTGGCCCCGGACCAGGCGAAGCAGGACCTGGGCGTCGCCCTGGCCCATGCTCAGGCCACCACGTCGGCTACGTGGAAGCCGGCATAGGTGTGAACGCGGTCCAGGCGCTGCAGCTCGCGGGCCATGGCCACGTGGAAGAAGAGCCGCTCGCGCAGCCGGGCGCGCTCGCGCCCGACCTGGATCAGGTCCAGATAGCTCGGCGCGGCATGGGCGCTGCGGAAGATGACGCGGGCACCCGGGGTGGCGCGGTACAGGATGGCCGTCCACTCCTGCGCCAGGGCCTCGGGGTAGTAGGACGACATCCAGTCCATGTGGTCGAGGAGGACGAATTTGGAGATGCGCTCCTCGGTGGACTGCAGGAACTCGGTCACGGTGCAGGTTTGGGGGACGACGCAGTCGGCCAGCCCGGCCTTAAGGGCGGCGAAGTTGTCCCGTTTGAGGTACTCCGGGCAGCAACCTTCCGAGTAACGCCCGTTGATGTAGACCATCCAGAAGTAGTTGGTCCAGACCGGCAGCTGGCGGAAGACGTACTCCACCGCCTCGCGGATGAAGCCTGCGACCCCGTGGTGGTGCTGCTCCTGGACCTGGCGGCGCTGGGCATAGGGGACGCCGAGCATGCTCATGGTGATCTGGCGCGACAGGGTCCAGTTCATCCCCGGGCCCCACAGCAGGGGCTGGACTCGGGTGTCGTAGACGTCGCGCTGGTCCTCCAGGGATCGCGCCTGGAACAGATCCACGACACTCGCCGCCAGGCGGGGGCGAACCTTGAGGTAGGTGTGGAAGGCACGCGCCACGGTCCCTGCCAGGCCCTGAAAATAGAAGCTCCCCTCGCCGCGACTGAACCACTGCTGGCGCTGGTCCCAGAATAAACGGGCGAAGGGCGAGAGGTCCGCGCGCAGGGCGTCCTGGTAGATCTCCCGAAAGCCCTCATGCACACCGGTCCCGAAGAGGGCAAAGAAGTCGTCGAAGCCCAGGTGCCGAATCCCCGCGAGCTTCAGCTCCAGTAGGGCTGTCTGGCGTGGGTTGGCATCCACGGCGTGGATGCGTTTCGGGCCCGCGATGGCATAGTCGAGTACGTTGCACCCCGCGCTGGTGATGACCAACAGGGTATCGTCCGGCTTCAGGTTGAGCGCGATGCGGTCCACCGCCGGGTCCTCCCAGCAGGTGTTGTAGACCAGGGAGCGGGAATAGATGGCGTTGAAGACCGTTTGGTCGATGCGGTCTCGAAGGGTGATCGAGGCTTTCAAGGGGCACTCCGCGGCAGGCTGCAGTCGCGTGGGATCCCAAGAGTCTAAGAACTTGTCATGACCCTCTGGTTACCGGCTTGCGACGAGGCGATTGCCGAGCCGACCCTGGCGAGACCCAGCGCCCTCACTTTGGCGCGTTACGGTGCTCGCGCGCCGAACTCTACGGCGGATCGGGGGGTTTGGTGGAGGGCGAGCCTCTGGCTTCGATGGGCACGGGCGTGGCCGGTTCAGTGGCCGATCAGCACTCCATCGGGCGGCTGCTCGAACCGCACCCGTTGTTGCATCTCCGGGGTCATGTAGACCGTTCCCTGATCGCCCACCAGGATGGCTTGGGTCACGCCCATGCGCCGGGCGACCTCCTGCCAGCCGTCGGGTCCGGCGATGACGAGGGCGGTGGCCGCCGCGTCGGCGATGGCGCCGTTGGGATGGATCACGCTGGCGGAGGCGATGTGCTCGGCGGGCAGTCCGGTGCGCGGGTCGATGATGTGGGAGTAGCGCTTGCTGTCGAACTCTCGGTAGCGCTCGTAGTTGCCGGAGGTGTGCATGGCCTCCTCCTGGGGGCCCAACGCCACTGAACCAAGGACGCCGCTCCCGTCGGGGCCGCGAATGCCGATGCGCCAGGGCCGGTCGCCGTGCCGGCCGACGACCTGGAGCCCGCCCCCGGCGTTGAAGATGGCGTTTTCCACGCCCTGGGCACGCAGCCGGGCAATGATGACCTGCCCGGCATAACCCTTGGCGATGCCCCCGAAGTCCAGGGCCACGTTGGCGTTGCGCGAGGTGACAGTGTCGCCGTCGAGTTCCACGTCGTCCATGGTCGCCTGCTCCGCCAGGACCGCGCCGACCTTCGCACGGGACGGCGGCGGGCCACTGGGGTGCTCGTCCTGCTGAAAGCCCCACAGGGCAAACAGGTGCCCAGCGGCCGGATTGAACATCCCACTGCTTGCTAGACAGGTCTCTTGGGACAGGGAGATGAGGTCCCTGAGGTCCGGGCTGACCTGGAAGGGCTCGCCGCGGGCGATGGCCGCGTTGAGTCGGGTCAGCTCGCTGGGGTGCCAGGAGTGCCAGTCCCGGTGCATGCGCTGCAGCTCGGCGTCTACCTCGTCGGCCAGTTCGGCCGCCCGTTCCGGGGCGACGCCATAGAGGGTCAGGTGAATCAGGGTCCCGAAGGCGTAGATGTCCCGCTCATAGCTGGTGTCGGTGGCGGGGGCACAGGCGGCGAGAAGGGCAGCGACGAGCAGGGCGCCACCAGTCAGGACGCACGCGACGCCGGCGTGATCAGGCATTGGCTGCGCTGGGCAAGGGGATTGGACACGCATCGGGGCCTAGGGGTGGTTGGGGCGGATGGAGGGAGAATCGTGGTCAGGGGAGTGGATTCTATCTTGGATCGGCTGCCCTGCGGCCGCAGTTCGCCGCGGGCGGCGCGTGCTGGCATCATGCGCTGGCCGCAGGACCCTTACCGCGGGCCGATCCGCGCCGACCACAGGAGCAAGCCATGCCAGTGACCCAAGACCCCCTGTTTCAGCCTCTCGAATGGGCCGGTCTGACCCTGCCAAACCGGGTGGTGATGGCGCCCTTGACCAGGTCCCGCGCCGGCCAGCCGGGGGATGTCCCGACAGATCTGATGGCCGAGTACTATGCGCAGCGGGCATCCGCCGGGCTCATCGTGTCCGAGGCGACCAACATCTCCCCCATCGCCAAGGGCTATGTCTTTACCCCCGGCATCTTCACCACGGAGCAGGTTGCCGGCTGGCGTCGGGTCACCGACGCCGTCCACGCCCGCGGCGGCCACATGGTCCTCCAGCTCTGGCACTGCGGGCGTGTCTCGCATGCCTCGCTGCATGGGGGCGAACGGCCGGTCGCCCCCTCGGCGGTGACTGGGGCGACCTGTATGGCCTTTGCCTTCGATGCGGACGGGCGCCCGGCCCGGGTCCCGGCCTCGCCGCCGCGGGCCCTGACCCTAGAGGAGATTCGCGCCACGGTGGACGACTATGCCCGGGCCGCGGCCAATGCGCTGGAGGCGGGGTTCGACGGGGTCGAGGTCCACGCCGCCAACGGGTATCTGCCCCACCAGTTCCTCGCCAGCAACGTCAACCGGCGGACCGACGCCTATGGGGGCAGCGTGATGGGCCGTTGCCGCTTTCTCTTCGAGGTGATGGACGCCGTGTTGGACGTGGTCCCCCGAGGGCGGGTCGGGGTGCGGCTGGCCCCGCTGTTTACGGGCAACGACATCGCCGATGCGGACCCCGTGGAGACCCAAGGCCACGTTGCTGCCCATCTAGCTAAGTTGGGCATCGGCTATCTGCACCTGGCCGATACGGACGTGGTGCGCCAGGTCGAACCCAAGATAGACCGTATCCTGGCGGCCATCCGCCCCCACTACCAGGGTCTGACCATGCTCAACGGGGACTTCGACGGGCCGCGGGCGCGAGCGGCGCTCCGCGCCGGCGAGGCCGACCTGGTTGCCTTTGGGCGGCCCTACATCGCCAACCCGGACCTGGCCGAGCGCCTGCGCCGCGACGGACCCTTCAACCCGCCGGACCCGGAGACTTTCTACGGCGGTGGCGCCAGGGGCTATACGGACTATCCGCCCCTGGATGCGGCTTGGGTGAGCGGCAACGAGGCGTGGCCCCCCGCCAGCCTGAATGGGGAAGCCGCCCAGCCCCAACCGTTGCTGGCGGTTTCCCTCGGTTGCCGGCGCCTTGGGTAGCCTGCGCCGCGTTGCCCCAGGAATGGGTAGAAGACTCAGGGCGCCAGCCCGACCCACAGCGGAATCAGGACCCAGACGCGCCCGGCGAGGAGGTCTAGTCCGCCAGGAACCTCGCCCAGGTTTGGCCGGCGACGCAGTGGCCGACGAAAAACTCGAATGCCAGAGTGAGGTAGAGTCCCATCCCGATCATGGGGCCATGCCTCGTCAGAAGGGCCAGATCAGCGGCGTCAGGGCGACGGTCACCACGCCCACCGCCAGGGTGATGGGGATACCCACTCGCAGGAAATCGGAGAGGCGGTAGCCGCCGGCATTGAAGACCATCAAGTTGGTTTGGTATCCGATGGGGGTGGCGAAGCTGGCACTGGCCGCGACCATCAGCGTCAAAACGAAGGGCACGGGGCTGGCCTGGACCTCTTGGGCGGCGGCCATGGCGATGGGGAAGACCAACACCGCCGCCACGTTGTTGGTGGCTAACGCGGTGAGCAGGGCGGTGGCGACGAAGACCAGCGCCAGGGTGGCCCAGGGGTCGCCCTGGGCCAGACCGATGAGACCGCCGGCCAAGGCGCTCGCGGCGCCGGTCTTCTCAAGGGCTGCTGCCAGACCGAAGGAGGTGGCGATGACCACCAGGACCTGCCAGTCCGGGGCGGCGCGGGCGGTGCGGATATCGGTGCAGTGGGTCGCGAGCATGACCCCTGCGGCCATCAGGGCCGCCTCCAGCATGGTCAGCCAACCGAGGGTCACGCTGGCGACCATGGCCCCGACGATGCCCAAGGCCAGGGGTGCGCGCTCGTGGCGGAGCGGTCGACGGTTGCCAATCTGGCTGACCAGCAGGAAGTCTCGGGAGTTGCGTTGCTGCTCGACGAACTCCGGCCGGCACTCCAGGAGCAGGGTGTCGCCGGCCTGGAGCTCGATGTCGCCGATCTTGCGCCGGATACGCTCGCCGTTGCGGGCGACGGCGATGATGGCCGCGTTGTAACGGTTGCGGAAACGGCCCTCGCGCACGCTCCGGCCGATCAATGGTCCGCTGTCGGAGAGGACGGCTTCCACGAAGCAACGGTCCTGGCGTGGGCCGCCGAGCTTGAAGATCTGGTCCGTCGCCGGGGTGAGTCCGCGCAGGCGATGCAGATCCATAACCGAGTCGATGATTCCGGCGAAGACCAGCCGGTCGCCGGCCCGCAGCAGCTCATGGGACGAGACCGCGGGCATGATTTGCTCGCCGCGCTCGATCTCGATCAGGAACAGCCCGGGTAGCTGGCGCAGCCCGGCCTCCTCCACACCCTTGCCTGCCAACGGGCTCCCCGCCGGAACCAGCATCTCGGCCGTGTACTGGCGGACATCGGCGAAGTCCAGGTCGGCCGGGGGGCGGCGCGGGAGCAGCCAGTGGCCGGCTGCGAGGAGGAAGCCAATGACGACGACGACCACGGGTACGCCGATCCAGGCCGGCTCGAACAGCCCCAAGCCAGTCCCGCCGTGGGCTCGGTAGAGTCCATCCACCACCAGGTTGGTGCTGGTCCCGATGAGCGAACAGGTCCCCCCGGCAATGGTCGCGTAGCTCAATGGGATCATCAGGCGCGACAGCTCCAGCCGGTAACGTTTCGCCCAGTCCTGCACCGCTGGGATCAAGATCGCGACCAAGGGGGTGTTGTTGAGCACGGTGCTCAGTGCTGCGGACGGGGCCATCAGTCTCCAGCGGGCGTGGGTCGCGGAGCGTGGCCGTCCCAACAGAGTCTGGCCGATCCAATCGACCGCCCCGGTCTCGGTGAGTCCCGTGACCACCACATAGAGCACGGCGACGGTCAGCATGCCGGGGTTAGCGAAACCCGCCAGTGCCTCGGCCGGCGTTAGCACGCCGGTGACCAGCAGCAGGGTCAGGCCGGCGGTGGTGACCATGTCCGGGGTGCCGCGTCCCGCGGCGAACAGGCCAAAGGCCCCGATGACGACGCCGATGCTGAGCCAGGCCTGCCAGCCGAGTTGGGTCAAGGCTTCCACGGGCGTATCCGGGCTGGCGGGGCGGCGGCTCAGACGGTCGCGCCGAGGCGCCGGGCGATGTCGCGGATCTGTGCGGGGGGCGGGTAGTCCTCGTGGCCGGCCTGCTCCAGGTAGTCGCGCCAACGGGCATAGGGCAGGGCCAGTTCAGGGTCGGTGTTGTGGCAGCCGAGCACGGTTATGACACAGCCGCCGACCTTCCAGGGGCCCTCCCCCGTGACCTCGCCGACGATGAGGTGGGCCGCCTCGGCGGGGGTGGACTGGTGCCAGAAGGTATCCAAGTAGAGCAGTCCCCTGGGGTGGGGGAAGCAGGCCGCGCTGACCTTGCGTTCCCCGTCTGGGAGGCGCAGGGCCAGGGGTGCGGTGACGCCGAAAAGGTCAGCCAACTGCTGGGACCTCAGTTGCCGCCTCGGCGCAGGGCGTCGTAGCGGCGTTTGAAGGCCGCCTGGCGCAGGCGTTCGGCCTCCTGGGCGTCGGCAATCAGGGGGGAGTCCTGCCACTCGCCGGTGTGGTGGTCAAACAC
>JBFZCW010000163.1:0-11218 GCA_041307765.1 Chromatiaceae bacterium | reverse complement strand
GCCAGAATGCCCGGGCAGCTTGACGGGATCCGCGTAGCCCTACTCCAGGAGGCCCCCATCGGCCGCTCCGAGACAGTCCGTTTGGGGATCCTGCACAGGCAAGCGCGGCAACTGGCCGAAGAATTCGGGAAACTGCATGGACAGGTCCCCGCGTCTTGGTGATGTCTTGTTGAGGGGGAGGGGTGATGGTGAAAGGGGCGGAAGTCTTCCGTCCTTGCAACCCCCGTGCCCTGACCTAGCTCAGGTGACTCGACCGGCCGCGACCACTCTTGGCGTCTGGTGCTCGCCTCTGGCCGATCTCAAAGGGGGTAAACCCCGGCGGCCGAATTTGAGGTTTAAGGTAGGTCAAACCCAGCGCCTTGCAGGCCGACGGAGGGTTGGGGGCCGACGGGCGCTCGGGCGCGCCGCTCCCGAATGTAACCCACCATGAGCAAACTCCAGCTATCGAGCACCCCGCCCCTCGGCGTTCCGCTGCGTTTCTTCCAGACCGCCCCCCTGTTCGGCATCGGGGCCGCTGCCCTGTTTGCCTGGGGTGGGGCCGAGCCCATCGCCGAGCGCTGGAGCCCCAGCGTCGCTGCCCACGCCCTGGACTGGCCCGGGACCGACCAGCATGCTGTGCCCGACCGCCGGGGTTGCGGTCGGCAGCGGAGTCCTGGCCTATGACGCCAATTCGAGCGGGCTCATGGTCGCGGCCGCCCTGATCCTGCTCGGCTTCGCCGTGTCGGGGATCACCGGAATGCTTTTCAAAGTCCTGCCCTTCCTGGTCTGGCTTCACCTCACGCTGATCGTGCAGGCCCAGGGGGCAACCGCCGGCAAGTCGCCGCGGTCAAGGCGATCCTCCCCGGCGGGCCGGCACGGGTCCAGCTCCGAATGCATATGCTGGCCTTGGCCGTTCTCTGTGCAGCCCTGGTGCACCATTCCCCAGCCCTTACCGCTCTGGCCGCGATAGCGCTGGGGGCCTCCTTCGCGCTGCTCGGCTGGATACTCCTCACCGTGCGGAGGCGCTGCCGCGCTATTGGATTGAGGTTCGACCTAACGGTCCGGGGGCTTGGCCCGCCGGCTGCGGCGCATGAGCTTGGGGACAGCCCGTAGCTTGTCGAGACCGTGGCGCAGCGCGAGCCAGGGGTGGCGGAGCGGCATCCGCGAGCCAGCGTAACGCATGACCTCGCGCACTCGCTCGCGCATGGGTTGGCTGTAGCAGTGGACCTCGCAGCGGTTGCACACCGGCTTCTCTTCCTGGAACGGACAGGTGGCGAGCCGCCCGTGGGCGTAATCCCGCAGCCGCTCGCAGTCCGCGCACAGGGCACCCTTGGTGCCGTGGCGATCCTGGCAGTAGATGCCCAGCATGGCATCGATGGTCCGCTTCTCCTGACGGATGCGGGGGCCCAGGGGGGGCTTGGGCTCGGCCCTAGGTTGGTCGCTGGGCTTGGTCATGGGGCGATCCTCGGACGGCTGACATGGGCCGGCCTGACGCGGTCGGACCGGTACCCGGATCATTGCGCCCCCGCACGCCACCCCCAGGCTATGATCTTGATCAACCGAGCCGTAAGGCTAAGTGTCTATGCAGCTTGTCCGGCGTGACGGCCCGGCGGACAATCTCCAAGAGCTCTTGATCCAACGCCTGCACTGTTTCCAGTCCTGGGCTGCCCTCGGCCATGGTCGACAACCTTGGCCAGCTGACAGTTGTCCGACCGTCCCGGGTAAAGATGCTCAGGTGCAGCGGGCAGAGGCCAAGGAGGTTGGGGTCCGCATTGGCCAGCCGGTTAGTCCACCAGAGGTTGCAGAAGACCATCGATTTCACGGACGTGAGCTTGTTCCGGTTGTAGTCAGCCCCCCAATCGGGGGCGACCGTTTCCATCCGGCGGCCCATGTCGGCCTCGAATACAACCCAAAACTGGCGCCTTCAAGGCCTTGGTAGACCCGGTCGTAGACCTGGTCCCCAGGGTCCTCCGTGGAGACGGTATTGACCCCGGCGGGCCCGGCATGGGCCAGGGCCGGGACCAGGAGCAGCAGGCCGACGAGCCAGTGTTTCATGGGGGCCTTCGGGACTGGTGGAACGGCGTTCGGGCCGAGGGACCGCGACTCGAGACCCCGGGCGAGGCATTCTACAAGGTACGCGGCGGTCGGGTCAGACCGGTCAGGGACCCGGGTCTGACAGGGTCGAGTCGCCTGAGAGTTGGGCGTGACGGAAACAGTCTGTGGTGTGGTCGTTGACCAGGCCGACCGCCTGCATGAGGGCGTAACAGATGGTGCTTCCGACAAAGGTGAAACCCAATGCCTTCAGCGACCGGCTCATGGCGTCGGATTCGGTGGTGCGGGCGGGCAGCTCCGCGAGGCGCCGCCTGGCGGTCTGCCGGGGTACGCCGCCGACTAAGTCCCATAACACACCATCCAGCGTTCGACCCCGGTCGCGCAGATCGAGCAATGCCCTGGCGTTGCTCACGGTCGAGCGGACCTTGAGGCGGTTGCGAACGATGCTGGGGTCGGCCAGCAGCGCGGCGATGCGCCCTTCGTCGAAGCGCGCGACCCGCTCGGGATCGAAATACGCGAAGGCGCGACGGTATCCCTCGCGCTTGCGCAGGACGGTGATCCAGCTCAGGCCCGCCTGGGCTCCTTCCAGAGTCAGCATCTCGAACAAATGCCGCTCGCTGTGGGAAGGGACGCCCCACTCCAGGTCGTGGTAGGCCCGGTAGAGGGGATCCTCCCCGCACCAGGCGCAGCGGATCGGTTGTTCGCTCACTGCGGCAGCCGGTCGAGGAGGCCGAACAATGCCGCGTGGATGCGGGCGTAGTCCGCGGGGCCGGCGGCGAGCATGGTGGCGGCGTCCTGCACAAAGGGTCCAGGGACAATCTCGTCGCCGCAGTGGGTCACCAATGCGGCAAGGCTCCCCGGAGTGGTCTCGATGTGGAACTGCAGTCCGAGGACTCGACCCTGGTAAAGGAACGCCTGTTGCTCGCAACCGGCGCTGCGGGCCAGGTGCAGGGCCCCCGGGGGTAGGGGGAAGGTGTCCCCATGCCAGTGATAGACGGTGAGCCCAGGGGCCAGGGGCCCAAAGATCGGATCGGCCAGGGCTTCGGGGGTCAGCTCGATGGGCAGCCAGCCGATCTCCCTGTGGGCATTGCGAACCACGCGGGCGCCCAGGCAGTCGGCTAGCAACTGGGCCCCCAGGCAGACCCCGACGATGGTCTTGCCGGCCTGGATCCCGGCGGTCAGGAAGGCCTTCTCCGGGACCAGCCAGGGGTGGTCCTGCTCGTCGTAGATGCCCATGGGGCCACCCATGACGGCCAAGCGGTCGAAGGTGTCCATGGCCGGCAGCGGGTCGCCGCGGTAGAGGTGGGTTATTGTCAGGGGGTGGTCACGGCTCGCGGCCCAATCGGCGATGCCGGCGGGGCCTTCGAAGGGGACGTGTTGGAGGACCTGAATGCGCATGGCGCCGGCTCCTGTGGGGGAGGATATTGGGATGAGACCTGCTACCCGGCGCCCTGCTCAGGGGCCCGCAGCCCGTCGAGGCGCCCGAGCGCCGCACCGGCACGGAAGAGGCCGATCAGCGTCTTGGCATCGTCGATAGTCCCGTCCAAGCACCAAGCCAGGGCCTGGTCGAAGGGTAGCCAATGGATCTCGATGACCTCGTCACCCTCGTGGGCGTGGGGCATGGGGGTCAGGTCGCGCCCGAGATACAGGTGGATGATCTCGGTAAAGACGCCGGGGGAGCTGAGCATGCGGCCCAGCGGGACCCATGCATCGGCATGCACCCCGGCCTCTTCCGTGAGCTCCCGCCGCGCGGTGGCGAAGGGCTCTTCGCCTGGGTCGAGCTTGCCCGCGGGCAGCTCCCACAGCCAGCCGCCGCCGGCGTGGCGATATTGGCGCAGCAAACAGACCCGATCGTCCCGGTCAAGGGCCACCACGGCCGCGCCGCCGGGGTGACGGATGATCTCGAGCTGAACCTCCCGTCCGGTGGGCAGTCGCACCGTCTCCAGGCCGACGTCGATGACTCGGCCGCGAAAGACTTCGACACGGGACCGGGTGCTAGGGTCGATCATGGGGGAGTCCGCCTTGGCCGGGCCGTTTTGGGGACTTTACACTAGCGACCTTCGGTCGACCCCACAAGCCGGCCTGCGCACCTGCCCATAGGACTTCAGCACGCCATGCCCAATCCCAACCGCCCCTCGACCGCGCCTCGGGCGCTCCTAGCCCTGTTGTTGACCGCAATGGTCGCGCAGGCCGGCGCTGCGCCTGAGATCGAGCCGCTCAACACCGCCGTCATCAAGGCCACCACCGGGCTCTGCCTCAGGGGAGTTTGGTGCCACGTGGACAAGGCGGGCGTTTGGGTCCCGAAGACCAAGGTGGCGATTCTGAGCGTCTCCGTGGCTGAGCAGGCCGAAATCGCCCTCTACGTGGATATCGAGGTCAGCACCCGCCCGGAGATGTACCAATGTGCGGGTGAAGACGCCAACGGCTGTATCTTTCGCATGAAATACGCGGGTCCTGGGCTCTATGACTACGGTGGGACCAGCGGGAGCACCTACCTCGGGTCCAACATCACGACCACCAACATCAGCTTTCCCCAGGGCTACGGCATCGTG
Source organism: Chromatiaceae bacterium (assembly GCA_041307765.1). Lineage (GTDB taxonomy): Bacteria > Pseudomonadota > Gammaproteobacteria > Chromatiales > Chromatiaceae > DYRB01. The sequence continues at coordinate 6,635 of JBFZCW010000163.1, read as the reverse complement.
GTCCCCGCTGGGACGCCGGTCTATGTCCACCTCGACGTGCGCAACCAGAGCCTCATCGACCTCAGGGTGGACCAGGACGCCTGGCTCTATTATGTCCCCGTTGAATAATGACGCCTGTCGTCCCTGAGGGCCGGGCGACGCGCACTTTCGGTTGTTTCGGGCCGCCCTCGTCCTTAATATGACCAGTTTTGCCGCCGAACGAGGCAGGTCCATGCGCACCTCCCAGTTTCCCCTCAACACCGTCAAGGAGACCCCGGCAGACGCCGAGATCGCCAGCCACCGGCTGATGCTGCGCGCCGGGATGATCCGCAAGCTCGCTGCCGGTCTCTACACCTGGCTCCCCCTGGGCTTGCGGGTCCTGCGCAAGGTGGAGCGCATCGTGCGAGAGGAGATGGACAGGGCAGGGGCCCTGGAGGTCCTGATGCCCGCGGTGCAGCCCGCTGAGCTGTGGCAGGAGTCGGGGCGCTGGGAACACTATGGTCCGGAGCTTTTGCGCCTGCGCGACCGCCACCAGCGGGAGTTCTGCTTCGGGCCCACGCACGAGGAGATCATCACGGACCTGGCGCGCAGCGAGCTGCGCAGCTACAAGCAGCTCCCGATCAATTTCTACCAGATACAGACCAAGTTCCGCGACGAGATCCGCCCGCGCTTCGGGGTCATGCGGGCCCGCGAGTTCCTAATGAAGGACGCCTACTCGTTTCACCTGGACGACGACTCCCTGAGCCGGACCTACCAGGTCATGTACGAGACCTACTGCCGCATCTTTAGCCGCTGCGGACTGGATTTCCGCCCGGTGCAGGCGGATACAGGCAGCATCGGCGGCCACGCTTCCCACGAGTTCCACGTCCTGGCCGATTCCGGTGAGGACGCCATCGCTTTCTCCGACTCTGGCCCTTATGCGGCCAACGTCGAGCTGGCGGAGGCCCTGGCCCCGGCGGTGGACCTACCAGCCCCAGCCGAGGAAAAGCGCTTGATGGATACCCCCAAGGCCCGCACCATCCAAGACTTGGTGGAGCAGTTCGGTCAGCCCATCGAACGCACGATCAAAACCCTGGTGGTCGGCGCGGCGCCTGACTCCGGGGTCAGCCTGGTCGCGCTTCTGGTGCGCGGCGACCACGAACTCAATAGTACTAAGGCCGAGAAGCTCCCGCAGGTCGCTAGCCCCTTGCGCATGGCCACCGAACAGGAGATCCGCGCTGCGATCGGTGCCGGGCCCGGGTCATTGGGGCCCCTGGAGCTGCCGATCCCCTGTATTGCCGACCGGGCCGTGGCCAAGGTTGCGGACTTCTCCGCCGGTGCTAACCAGGACGGCAGGCACTGGTTCGGACTCAACTGGGGACGGGATCTACCCCTGCCGGAGGTCGCGGACCTGCGCAACGTGGTGGCTGGGGACCCGAGTCCCGACGGGATAGGGCGCCTCACCATCGCCCGCGGCATCGAGGTCGGCCACATCTTCCAGCTCGGACGCAAGTACAGCTCGGCCATGAAGACCACGGTCCTGGGTGAAGACGGCAAGGCCGCGATCCTGACCATGGGCTGCTACGGCATCGGCGTCTCCCGCGTGGTGGCCGCCGCCATCGAGCAGCATTACGACGAGCGCGGCATCGCCTGGCCCGCCCCGCTCGCGCCCTTCGAGGTGGCCCTTTGCCCCATGAAGCTCGACAAGTCTTTTCGGGTCCGGGAGGCGGTAGAGCGCCTCTACGCCGAGCTAACGGCGGCGGGGATCGAGGTCCTGCTGGATGACCGGGACGTGCGCCCGGGCTTCATGTTCGCCGACATGGAGCTGATCGGCATCCCGCATCGGGTGGTGGTCGGCGATAAGACGCTGGACGACAACCTCTGCGAGTACAAGGGCCGGGGCGACGCGCAGACCTGCTTCGTCCCCCTCGCGGAGATTGTTCCCCTGCTGATCGAGCGGCTGCGTACGCCGGCGGCCAGCTAAGCGGCATGGGTCCCGAGACCCATCGATCAGGCCAATTCTGTCCAGCCCGGCTGGGCCTATGAATCCAGGAAGCGACACCATGATTAGAGAGCAGTCCTTCAGCCGGGAGCAGCTCCTGCAATGCGGCCGAGGGGAGATGTTCGGTCCCGGCAACGCCCAGTTGCCGATACCCAATATGCTGATGATGGATCGGGTCGTGCGCATTGCGGACCATGGTGGCGCCTATGGTAAGGGTCAGATCCTGGCGGAGCTCGACATCCACCCTGAGCTATGGTTCTTCGGCTGCCATTTTCCCGGCGACCCTGTGATGCCTGGGTGCCTCGGCCTGGATGCGATGTGGCAACTCGTCGGTTTCTACCTGGCCTGGATCGGCAATCCGGGCCATGGTCGCGCCTTGGGAGTGGGCGAGGTCAAGTTCACCGGGCAGGTTCTGCCCACCGCCAGGGAGGTCAGCTACCGAATCGACATGAAGCGGGTCATCAGCCGCAAGTTGGTGCTGGGCATTGCGGACGGCGCCATGGATGTTGACGGGCGGGAGATCTACACGGCAAAGGATTTGCGGGTGGGGCTGTTCACCTCGACCGAGGGATTCTAGTCCGGCAGAGAACGCGCGGGTTCGACGTTCCTAAGAGTGCTCGTGCAACGCGGCGGTCTGGCCGATTCCCGCGGCCGCCGGAAAACAAAGGGGCGCCGAAGCGCCCCTTTGCGATGCCGTGGTGAGTGGACCGGCAAGGAACCGGTCACTCACGACGCGTCGTTGCGTCTCAGGCGTCGAGATTGTCCAGGGCCTTCTGGAAGCGGTTGGCATGGGAACGCTCCGCCTTGGCCAGGGTCTCGAACCAGTCTGCGATCTCGTCGAAGCCCTCGTCGCGAGCCTCCTTGGCCATACCGGGGTACATGTCCGTGTACTCGTGCGTCTCGCCGGCGATGGATGCCTTCAGGTTCGCGCCAGTCGGGCCGATGGGCAGCCCTGTCGCCGGGTCGCCGACGGCCTCCAGGTACTCCAGGTGCCCGTGGGCGTGCCCGGTCTCTCCCTCTGCGGTGGAGCGGAACACGGCCGCAACATCGTTGAAGCCCTCAACGTCAGCCTTGGAGGCGAAGTAGAGGTAGCGGCGGTTGGCCTGGGACTCGCCGGCGAATGCCGCCTTCAGGTTGCCTTCGGTCTTGCTGCCTTTCAGATCCACTGTGATCTCCTCGGTCTTGCGACGCGGTGATGATTGGTGAGGTTGCTGCTTACGCGCCGGGAACATTAGCGCGTGGTCGGATGATCAAGAAATTGTTTGTGCCAATGGCGCCGATAGTCCAGTCTTATTGGCCTGCCCCGAGATAAGTCACACCGTGCAGGGCGGCGGAATGGACCGCCTCGGTTAGCGCGGAGATCGTGTCCACTCGTGGAAAGGACTTCCGCCAGGCAAGGGCTACCCGCCGCTGCGGCGCTTCACCGGCGAAGGGTCGTGCACAGACCATGTGCTCGGAGAACCGGTCCGCCCCTGCCGCGGTGCATGGCAGCACCGTGATGCCGACGCCGCTTGCGACCATGCAGCGGATGGTCTCCAGGGACCCCCCCTCCAGTCGGCGCTGCATTCCCGCCGTACCGGTTGCCGATTGGAGGCATTGGGGACACACCCTGAGGATCTGGTCCCGAAAACAGTGCCCGGGACCCAGGAGCAGCACGTTCTCCTCGCCTAGCCGGTCTGCCGGGATCGTCGACAGGTCGGTCCAGGGGTGCGACACGGGCAGCAGGACGATGAAAGGCTCGTCGTACAGAGGGCGGGTCAGGATCCCCGGCTCGTCGAAGGGGAGGGAGACGATAATCACGTCGAGATCGCCGCGCTTGAGACGCTCTGCGAGGACGGCGGTGTAGTTCTCCTCGATGACCAGCGGCATGTCCGGGGCAAGCTGCATGACCAATGGAATTAACTGCGGCAGGAGATAGGGCCCGACGGTATAGATGGCCCCCAGACGCAGCGGTCCTGCGAGGGCGTTAGACCCGTGGCGGGCGAGGCGCTTCACCCCGTCCGCCTCCTCCAAGACCCTCTGAGCCTGGGCAATGATCTCTTGCCCGATGCTGGTGATGGTTACCTCACCGGCGCCGCGCTCGAATAGGCTGACCCGGAGCTCGTCCTCCAGCTTCTTGACCGCGACGCTCAGCGTCGGTTGGCTGACGAAGCACGACTCGGCGGCCCGACCAAAATGCCGTTCACGGGCGACGGCGACGACATAGCGAAGCTCATTCAGGGTCATCGGGGGCACTGAACCTCGACAGCTGCGGCGCCAGCGAACGGGCGGCTGGCTCTTGTGCGGCGGGTTGCGACCTGTTAGAACGGCTCAAACCCAACGTGTGCACCACCGTAGCCCGAACTATAGCCCGAAAAGCTCGCCGCAACAGCCCGTCAGTGCCGCCATCCGCCGCTGGACGCCTGCAGGGATGACGGTCGCCCGGCCTTGGGGCGGCCGGCAGGGGGCCGCGCCCATGAACCCTCGCCGATGATTCGCCTGGTCCAGATCAGTGATACCCACCTGTTTGCCGATCCTGACGGCCGCCTGCTTGGGCAGCGAACCAGGCAATCCTGCGAGGCGGTCTTTGCCCTCCTGCGCGCGACCCTGCTCCCGCTCGACGCCGTTCTGCTGACCGGGGACCTGGTGCACGACGAACGCCCAGAGGGCTACCTCTACCTCAAGGGCTGTATGCAGGCACTCGGTGTCCCCTATTACGCCATTCCGGGGAACCACGACCTGGTCGCACTCCTTGCCGGGCAACTGGATCCGGCGGCGGCGGAACCGGTCCGCAGCGTCCACGTCCAGGATTGGCATCTGGTCCTGCTCGATTCCACCATCCCCGGCGAGGATGGTGGGCGCTTGGCCGCCTCTCGCCTGGCAGGGCTCGACCGGACCCTGGCGGCATGGTCCGAGAGCCCGACGCTGGTCTGCCTTCACCACCCGCCAGTTCCAGTGGGGAGCCCATGGATGGACAGCATCGGCTTGGAGGATGGTGACGCCTTCTTCGCGGTCCTGGACCGACACCCACAGGTCTGCGGGGTCCTCTGGGGCCATATTCACCAGGCGTTTGACGAATACCGCGGTGACGTGCGTCTGATGGGCTCTCCGTCGACGTCGGTGCAGTTCCTGCCGCGCAGCCAGGACCTCACCCTGGATGCCGCCACTCCAGGGCTGCGCTGGCTGGAGCTTCACCCGGACGGGCGCCTGGAGACGGGGGTCGCGCGTCTGGCGTCGTACCCGGATCCCGTCGACTTGAGTGGAACGGCTTACTGATCCGGTGGTTCTGGTTCCAGACTGACCAATGTCGCTCGAACGAATCTGACCCCAGCGAAAACCATTTTGTCCTGATGCTGGGCTGGGGCGGCCATGTGGGCCCCTCTTGGGGGTGGTGCCGCAGCAAATTAGTCATTACTGACGGGGCTCGTCCTGGGTTACAATCTCACCCAGAAGGGCCCGACGCTTTTTCGATGGGGCCCGCATTCCCCGCGATACAAGGCCGCAGATGCGCCCGGTACCTATTTCCGGCGCTGTCCCTGCGCGTCCCGCCCGGCGTTTTTTTGCTGTTGTCAAGCGAGGTAGCCGAATGGAGCCCCGATCTGCCGATGCCCGCCCTGTACGGGAGCGTCCTTCGCCGCAGCACTACCTATTCGTCTTTGGGGTTCTCGTTTCAATCTGGCTACTTTTGGTTGGGACTCTGCACGAGCAGGAAGTCATCGCCGGGGTAATCGCGGCCTTCTTGGTCACCCTGGTGGCTGGGCCGAGGCTCGGGATCTTCACCGGCATTCGCTTCTCGCTCCTGGCGCCGGTACACCTGTTCCTGTACCTGGCGTACTTCCTCGTCGCACTGGTGCGGGCAAACCTAGACGTGGCTTGGCGGGTTTTGTCGCCGTCCCTCCCCGTCCGCCCGGGCGTCGTGGTCGTACGCACCGGGCTTCAGTCCGACCTGGGCCGACTCATTCTGGCAAACAGCATCACCCTGACTCCGGGGACCCTCTCGGTGGATGTCCAGGGAGATACCATCCTAGTCCATTGGATCGACTGTCCCCCGGGGGTGGACGTGGAGCAAGCTACCCGTGCCATCGTCGGGTCCTTCGAACGTCATATCAGCGGATTCCTCAAATGAGTCTGAACCCATTGGAAATTGCGGCCTTCGCGCTGATGGGCACCGCCCTGCTGCTCGGGCTGGTCCGGTTCGGTCTTGGCCCAAGGACTCCTGACCGCCTGGTGGCCGCCGATACGCTGTCGGTCATCAGCACGGCTGGGCTTGCCGGGGTAGCAGCCCTGCTGGCCAGTCCGCTCTACTTGGACGTCGCCCTGGTCTACGGGGTCCTCGCCTTCGTCGGGGTGGTGGCCCTCGCCCGTGCCATCGAGGGAGGTAGACAATGAGGCTCGCTGCGGATGTCTTTCTGCTTCTTGGCGGACTCTTCTGTGTGCTCGGGTCGCTGGGCTTGCTGCGCATGCCGGACGTTTACAACCGCATTCAAGCCGGAACCAAAGCGGTAACGCTGGGGGCACTGTCCTTCCTTGTCGGGGTGGGACTGCTGTACCCGCAGTGGTGGGCCAAGCTCCTCTGCATCGGGGGGTTCATTTTGTTCACTAACCCAGTGGGCTCGTCGAGTATCGCGCGTGCCCTGTACCTTTCCGGGGTCCGCCCCTGGACCGTCCGTGAATCCCGGGCCGCTGCCTCCGCCAG
>JBFZCW010000162.1:0-11010 GCA_041307765.1 Chromatiaceae bacterium | reverse complement strand
GCTGATCGGCGGCATCATGGAGCACATCGAAGAAGCCGGCGTGCACTCCGGGGATTCCGCCTGCTCCTTGCCGCCATACACCCTGTCACCCTCTCTCCAGGACCGCATGCGCGACCAGATGGGCAAGCTCGCCCATGCCCTCAAGGTGGTCGGGCTGATGAATGCCCAGTTCGCCATCAAGGGCGACGATATCTACATCCTGGAGGTCAACCCGCGCGCATCGCGCACCGTGCCCTTTGTCTCCAAGGCCATCGGGCTGCCCCTGGCCAAGGTGGCGGCGCGCTGCATGGTCGGTGTGTCGCTGGCGGCCCAGGGCTGTGCCAAGGAGCGCAAGGCCAAGCACTATTTCGTCAAGGAGGCGGTCTTTCCCTTTATCAAGTTCCCCGGCGTGGACACGGTCTTGGGGCCGGAGATGAAGTCGACGGGTGAGGTCATGGGGGTGGGAGAGTCCTTTGGGGAGGCCTACGCCAAGGCGCAGGAGGGCGCCGGGACCAGCCTGCCGCCCCGCGGCAAGGCCCTGCTGAGCGTGCGCGATGCCGACAAGCCCCGCCTGGTGCGGGTGGCCCATGACCTGCGAGGGCTCGGCTTCACCCTGTGCGGGACCGGGCGGACCGCTGAGGTGGTGCGTGAATCCGGTATCCCCTGCGAGCGGGTCAACAAGGTCAAGGATGGCCGGCCCCACGTGGTGGACATGATCAAGAACAAGGAGATCTCCTTTATCGTCAACACCACCGAGGGGGCCCAGGCCATCGCCGACTCCGCGGAGATTCGCCGGGCGGCCCTCCAGCACAAGGTCAGCTACACCACCACCATTGCCGGGGCCGAGGCGACCTGCCTCGCCCTCAAGCAGGTGGACATCCTGAGCGTCAATCGGTTACAAGATCTTTACTGATCCCCCGGGCCGGGGCGCCCGCGCCCCAGCCTCGCCCGACCCCCATCGCGTTAAACGACGGGGCTGTCCATTGCAGACGGCCCGAGCAGAGAGGACATCACATGAGCAAGGTACCCCTGACCGCCAGAGGGGCAGAGAAGCTGCGTTCCGAGCTGGAGCAGCTCAAGCGCGTCGAGCGCCCGAAGATCATCGAGGCCATCGCCGAGGCGCGCGCCCACGGTGACCTCAAGGAGAACGCCGAATATCACGCCGCCCGTGAGCGCCAGAGCTTCGTGGAGGGGCGCATCAAAGACATCGAGGGCAAGCTCTCCCACGCCCACATCATCGATGTGACCACCGTTGCCACCAACGGCAAGGTGGTGTTCGGCGCCACGGTGGATGTGCTGGAGCTCGACAAAGATCAGGAGCACACCTTCCAGATCGTCGGCGACGATGAGGCCGACTCGAAGCTCGGCATGATCTCCATCAGCTCACCCATTGCCCGCGCCCTCATCGGCAAGGCGGAGGGCGACGTCGCTTCGGTCCAGGCCCCCGGGGGGCTGAGGGAATTCGAGATCCTAGAGGTCCGTTACGTCTAGCCAGCCCCGACCTTAGACCAGCGAGGGCGCCGCTCCCACAGGCCGGCGTTTACCCGCTGTCCTGCGCCGCAGAAAGTCCTCAACTCATCGGTGAAGAGCGGGTGCTCGGCTCATCTCGGCAGCTCCGCTGGCGCCTCGCCGCGGGCCTTGAGGGCCTCAAAGGGGTCTGGCCCCTGGCGCTGATGGCCAGCGGCCTTGAGCCGGTCTAGATAGTCGAACCAGTAGGGCTGCCAGGCCCTGCCCAGCTTGTAGAGATAGCGCCAGTCGTAGAGCCCGGAGTTGTGCCCGTCGTCGAAGAAGATCTTCAGGGCATAGGTCCCGATCTGTGCCAGGTTGCTGATGTTGACCTCCTCCTTGCCGACCTGGAGCTTGGCGGTGTCCGGGGAGTGGCCGCGTACGTCCGCGGAGGGGGAGTAGACCCGCAGGTACTCGCAGGGGAGGCGAAAGCGGGCCCCGTCGTCGTAGGTGATCTCCAGTACGCGGGACTTCTGGTGGAGCTGGATGTCGGTGGGGCTCGGGTGCTGGTCGCTCATGCGCTGTACCGCTCGAATGGTTGGGATGGCGTCGATGGCTGGCTAGCCTATAACCGCCAGCTTCCAGCAGCCGGCTAAAGTCGCAGCCGTCGGCTGGGGGCTCATGCCTGTGCTCCTGCGGCCCTGGCCCTCTCCAGGCGGCGTGTCCACTCGGCGGGGTCCGCCACGCCCTCTGCCTCGGGCCAGCCTGCGGTGTGGCGCTGCACCAGGTCGGCGAGGACCTCGACCTGGACCGGGGCGTCGTTCAGGGCCGGGATATAACCGTACTCGCGCCCGCCGGCCCCCAGAAAGTAGCCGCGATTCTCGACGGCAACCTCCTCCAGGGTCTCCAGGCAATCGGCGGCGAAGCCGGGGCAGATCACCTGGACCGAGCCGACGCCCTGGGCACCCCAGGCCTTGAGGGTCTCGTCAGTGTAGGGGCGCAGCCATTCCTTGGTTCCGACGCGGGACTGGAAGCTCAGCGCCCAGTCCTCCCGCGGCAGGTCGAGTGCCTCGGCAACCAGGCGCGCGGTCTTCTGGCACTGGCAGTGGTAGGGATCGCCGGCCAGGAAGTAGTCGTTGGGGATGCCGTGGAAGGAGAACAGCAGGCGGTCCGGTCGGCCGTGGGCGACCCAGTGGTCGCGCACGCTCTGGGCCAGGGCCTCGATGTGGCCCGGGGTGTCGTGGTACTGGTTGATGGTGCGTAGCTCCGGCACCCAGCGCCAGGTGGCGAGCTCCCGGGTCACGGCGTCGAAGGTCGAGGCGGTGGTCGTCGCCGAGTACTGGGGGTAGAGCGGCAGCACCAGCAGCCGGCGGCAATTGGCGTTCCGCAACTGCCTCAGGGCCTCGGGGATGGAGGGGTTCCCGTAGCGCATCCCCAGCTCGACGTGGACAGGCCCGGGGAGGGTCTCCCCCAGGCGTCGGGCCAGGGCGTCGGCCAGGCGCCGAGAGATGTCCAGCAGCGGGGAACCCCGGTCGGTCCAAACCGCCTGGTAGGCATGGGCGGAGCGCGCCGGGCGGACCCGCAGGATGACGCCGTGGAGGATCAGCCACCACAGAGGGCGGGGCACTTCGATGACCCGTGGATCGGAGAGGAACTCGGCCAGGTACCGGCGCACCGCGGCGGTGGTCGGGGCGTCCGGGGTGCCGAGGTTCACAAGCAGCACACCCAGTGCCTCCGGGGCATCGTGGCGGAAATTGCTGAGGTTCTGAAACTTCATCGGGACTTCCTTTGGCAAGGTGCATAGCGACCTGGTTGGTCGTCCGGGCCTACGGGGTCTTGGCTTTGAACTGGGGCGCAGGTGGCGTCGGTCCTGCGGGTTTTCCACCCTGGCCCCGGGGTGGGGCCAGTTAAGGCATTAGGCATGGGCGCGGCGCAGTTTCGCCTCGACCCGAGCCTGGGCCAGAAGGCCGGGATCCAAGACCCTGGGGTAGAGGCGCCAGAGGTCGTCCACCACCAGGGCCTGGCGCAGGGCACTGAGCTCAAGGTTGCGGCGGGTCTCGTCCGAAACGTTTGGCAAGGTCAGCAGGTAGGGTGAGAGCCAGGCGATGTAGTCCGAAACCAGCCCGGCATCACGGGCGTCCGGCCAATCGGTGCGCAGGGTGAGGGGAGGGAAGGCGGCCTGGGGGAGTGTGCGCCCGGCAAACCCAGGCGGGGCACCGGCATCCAGGCTGATCCAGGCGTCGCCCTCGCGGCGGAACCACTGGGCTGTGCGTCGTCGCCCCGCTGCGTTGCGCACCAGACGTTCCAACTCCTCGACGGGATCCAGCCGATGACTGTTTGCAGCCCCGGACTGGGTCAGTGTTGGGGCGGTAAAGGGGCGCTCCCCGCGCGCGCCGGCACTCCAGTCGGTCGCGGCCGCCTCCGCTAGGCCGGCCGGGTCCAGGCCGGGTGCGTCCGGCGTGACGGCGATCAGCGCCAGCGGCATGCCCTCTGCGTCCAGCAGCCACTGCTCCAGCTCCGGCGCCAGCGGGAAGGGGACCTTGTCCAGGCTGGCGGCGACCTGCCCGCAAAGGGCATCGGATGCCCTGAGCATGTGGTCCAGGTCAAGGATGGGGTTGAGGGGCACCCGTCCCAGACCCCGCGCCTGGGACCAGGACCCGAAGCGGAAATATTGAAGCTTGTCGCTGTCGCCGTCGCCGGTCCAGAGACCCCGAGGGGGGTGGGCGAGGATCTGGATTTGCCAGTGCACCCCGTCGAGGCTCAGCGCCCGGGCGCTGTCGGTCTTGACGACGGCAACAACCCCGAGAAAGGGGTTGACCCTGCGCAGTGCGAAGCAGCGTGCCGGCTCCCCGCGGCCGGCTCCCGCTCCCGGTCCCGCCATCAAGCCCTGGCCTCGGCGGTCAGCTCCGCGAACAGGGCCCGGAAGCGCGCCGGGTCCGGTGCGCCGAAGACGGGGTCGTCGGCCTTTGGGCTGATGCGGTCCAGGTCCTCCCACTCCGCTGCAGACAGGCGCTCCTGGGCGAGGGGGAAGGCCTCCGTGTCCTCGATGGTCATGTGGTTCCACAGGGCTCGCACCAGCTCGCGCCCCTGAGTCTCGACTTCTTCGCGCAGCAGGACATCCCCGTGCACGATCCCGTCCAGGGAACTGCGGAAGCGCCGGTTCATCTGCGGGATCTGCTGGTGCTGGTTCATGAGGATACCCAGGACCATGGGGCTCTCTCCGGCGGACTCGATCAGTCGCTCGAAGATGAGGTCCTCGGTCGGGTGATGGATCTGGTCGGCATAGCTCTCCATGTAGTCGAGCAACTCGCACATCAGCTCGAAGTCGGGCTCTGCACCCGCGTGGAAGCGGTCGAGGAGCCGGTCGAGCAGGGTCAAGACCTGGGCCAGGTTCCGGTGGTCCCGATTGAGGCGGTCGAGTAGCGAGTACATGGGCCTTCCTCCGATCCTAAGGTGATACGGCGCCGCTGGGCAGTGCCGGTCAAGCCGGCCGCGGCCCAGATGCGCCAAGCGCCGGGCGGGGTGTGCCTGAGAATGGTTTTGAGTATGGCACCGGGATCCGGGATTCCCAACCGGCAATTCAGCGCCTGCGCCGCGGGCGACCGCCGTGGATACCTGAGCCCCAGGTCCAGAGGGTGCCGGGGTGATAGCTCTCCCCGGTCTGCACATAGGCCAGGGCGTGGTCGTTTTGCAGCGTCCACTCCATCCGCGACCTGGCCATCCCGGATCCGCAGAAGAGTACCCGGTCGCCCCGAGACAGGGTGAGGCGTGCCTCGGGCAGCAGGGTCCGCTCGCTCTTGTGTACGAGCATGAGGGCGATGGCCGGCAACGCGGTCTCCCAGTCGCGCGGGTCGCGCAGGAGCTCCCCCAGCATGAGCGGTGACCCCTGTTCGGTGGCGGCGCAGACGGCTTGGGCCTGATCGGTGTCGATGGCTACCTCCCAGACCTCCGGAACCCGGTCCTCCACCAAGGCGGCGATGCGGCTGATCAGCTCGCAGGCCCACTCGTGGTCGCGGTAGCGAGCGAAATTCTCGAACTCGGACAGCAAGGGGGTGGCCAACAGCACGCGGATGCGCTCGGCGATGATGGTGCTGGGGTGCATGACGATCTGCGCGCCCACGGCCTCGAACAGCTCCTGGTTGTCCAGATGGTTCTGCCGCGCCACCAAGAACAGTTTCGGGTTCATCTGCCTGGCGGTCATCAGGATCGATAGGTTGTTGGCGTCATCGTCAGTACCCGCCACCAGCCCAACGGCCCTGTCGATGCGCGCCTGCTCCAGGGTCTCGGCCTCAGTGCCTCGCCCGATCACCCCTCCTCCCGGAGGCGTCCCGGTGAGCCCGGGTTCCGCCTCGATCACCATCAGCTCCACACCCTGGGTCTTGAGGTGCTGGTAGACGGCCTTGCCGAAACGGCCATAGCCGCACAGGATCCAGAGTCCGCTGGCGGGGGGATAGACGGGGTCCTTGAGGGGTTCCCCCTCGAATCCGGAGAGCCAGGCGTACAACAGAACCAGGCAAGGGGCATTGAGCGCGGTGGCCAGGTAGACGGCGAAGGTGTCGAACGGGTCGTAGATGTGATCGGTGCCGAAGGAGGCCATGTTGGCCTCGACGTCGTGGGAGTCGGCACGGCAGATCGCCTTGAGCCCCGGGCGCATCAACTTGGTCGCGATGGCGATCTTGAGGTTGGTCTTGTTGACATCGGTCAGGGCTACGACGCCGGTGCACCACGGGTTTCTCAGCCCGGCCGCCACCAGGTTGCTGGGGCGCCGGGCGTCCGCGAGCAGCGCCGGGACATATTCGCGATGGCCCTCCAGCTTGAGCAGATTGATCCGGGCCTCGTCGTAGTCGATGACCACCGCACGCTGATGCCGGTCGGTCAGGGCCTGCACCAGGGCTCGGCCGGTCTCGCCGTAGCCGCACACCAGGTGGAAGGGCATGGCGATCCGGCCGATCCGCCGGGCGAAACGCCGCTCCATGATGGCCCGCTGGAAGGTGCGGTCCTGAAACAGGGCGATGAGGGTGCCGATGGAGTAGATCCAGGCCACTACGGAGGCGTAGATGGTCAGGCTTACCCAGAGCCGCTGGGCATCCGAGAAGGCGCTTGGGATTTCCCCGAAGCCGATGGTCGTGGCGGTGTAGCTCAGGACGTAGAAGGCGTGAAAGATGCTCATGGGTGCCGTGGCGTTTCCAGCGGCATCCTCCCCGGGAATCAGCGCCAGCCCCGCGATGGTCACCGCGTAGGTGACGATAAGCACCAACAGCGGCGTGCGCATGCGCCGCAGAATGAGAAAGACGATGGTGTCCATTGCCCCTTGGCGTCTTCGGCTTGGGTACCCCTCAACGTCGCAGGACGAAGGTCTCCGCCACCAGGAGCACCACCGAGATCACGTTGGCGATCATAGCCCCGCCGGTTAGAGACACGATGCTGGCTGTGATCGATGGGGTGAGTCCGACTTGAGTGACGTGGACCGCCACCACCCACACCAGCACGGCGGCGATGAGCTGAAGCATGGCCACCAGGCTGGTGGAGAGCAGAACGGCGCCGATTTGGGTGCGGTCGCCGAACTTCAGGACCGTGGCGATCAGGTTGACCACAACCACCGCAAACAGCTCCCAGACGTTGTGGTGGTCCGGATTGTCCAGTTCGCCGACAAAGAAACCAAAGTTGAGCGTCAGGGCCAAGACGATAAAAAAGCCGAAGACGACCTTTTCCGGGTTCATGGGTGTTGTCCGTCAGGAGTCCGTGGGGCGGTGCAAGACCTCATTGTGCCCCGGCCCCGGCAAAAAACAATGTTTGTCCACAGCCGCCAGACCCCGGCGGTCAAGTACGGCCTTCCGAGACCCCGGAGCTGACGGCGCGGCGGCGAGACTTGTCCACAGGGTGCCCACAGCTTGCGCCCGGTTTGTCACCCGATTTGCACAATATGTTGTGGTTGACAGCCTAACAATGCCGTATATATTGTGTCTTTGACATTGCCCGCACCCCTGTGGGCAAGCCCGCCGACACCCATAACGAAATCGCCACGGGAGGAGCTATGTCCAGCGAAGTGCCGTCCACTACTGCCCCGCACCAGACCATCGCCGAGGGCCCAACCCCGCAGTCCGACCCGGCATCCGTCGACCACCCGCCGGAGATCGACGCGCACGCCCCCGGCAAGGTCCAGGTCATTCGCCGCAACGGCAAGGTGACCCACTTCGATGCGAATAAGATCATGGTTGCCATGACTAAGGCCTTCCTTGCGGTGGAGGGGGGAAGTGCCGCAGCGTCCACCCGCGTTCATGACCGGGTGCAGGAGCTGACCGAGCAGGTCGTCTCCGCCCTGACCCGGCGTCTGCCCGGCGGAGGCACGGTCCACATCGAGGACATCCAGGACCAGGTCGAGCTGGCCCTGATGCGCGCCGGCGAGCATAAAGTTGCTCGGGACTATGTCATCTACCGCGACGAAAGGGCCCGGGAGCGCGCCCAGAAGGCCGCCGTCAACACCGCCCCGCAGGAGGAGCACCAGCTCCGGGTGACCCTGGCCGACGGCAGCACCAAGCCGCTCGACGTGGAGCGCATGCGCCGCCTGGTGGACGAGGCCTGCCGCGACCTGGACGGCGTGGACGCCGGGGCCATCCTCACCGACACCTGCCGCAACCTCTTCGACGGCGTGCGCGAGGCCGACGTGGGCCAGGCCCTGGTCATGTCCGCCCGCGCCATGATTGAGAAGGACCCCGCCTACAGCCAGGTTGCGGCCCGCCTCCTGCTCGACCTGCTGCGCCGCGAGGCCCTGGGCTTCCTGGACATGGCCGCGGGGGTGGAGACCCAGGCCGACCTGGCCGAGCGCTACGGCGACTACTTCAGCGCCTACGTCCGCCGCGCCGGGGACCTGGAGCACCTGGACCGGCGTCTCGGTCAGTTCGACCTGGCCCGCCTGGGCGCGGCCCTCAAGCCGGAGCGCGACCTCCAGTTCACCTATCTGGGGCTCCAGACCCTCTACGACCGCTACTTCATCCACACAGCCGGGGGCATCCGCTTCGAGCTGCCCCAGGCCTTCTTCATGCGCGTGGCCATGGGCCTGGCCATCAACGAGATCGACCGCGAGGAGCGGGCCATCGAGTTCTACGAGCTGCTCTCCAGCTTCGCCTTCATGTCCTCGACGCCCACCCTGTTCAACTCCGGGACGCTGCGCCCCCAGCTCAGCTCCTGCTACCTCACCACGGTCCCCGATGACCTGGACGGCATCTACACCGCAATCAAGGACAATGCCCTGCTGTCCAAATTCGCCGGGGGCCTCGGCAACGACTGGACCCGAGTACGCGGTATGGGGGCCCACATCAAGGGGACCAATGGGCGCAGCCAGGGCGTGGTGCCCTTCCTCAAGGTCGCCAACGACACCGCCGTCGCAGTGAACCAGTGTTTCGCCCCCGAGACTACCGTCTTCACCGCCGACGGGCCCAGGCCCATCGCCGAGGTCAAGGTCGGCGACCTGGTCCTCGGGCAGCGCGGGCGCTACCGCGAGGTCACCGAGCATTTCATCTACGACCAGAAGACGGCCCCCATGGTCCGGGTGGCGGTCAAGCACTCGGTCAACGACATCCAGGTGACCGACGGCCACCCCTTCTGGGCCATCCAGGGGGTGCCCATTGAGCAGTCCATCGACCGCACCCTGAGCCAGATTGAGCACGGGCGCTTCAAGCCCCAATGGGTGCCGGCGGGGCGGCTGTCCCGCGGGGACTATGTGGCCCAGGTCATCCCGGGCGAGGTGGTCCGGGTGGAGGGGCTGACCGAGGCGGACGCCCGGCTCTATGGCATCCTCCTCGGTGATGGGCACCTGACGCGCGGCTCCGAGTTCGGCGTCTCCGGCAACCCGAGCCGCGACGGAAGCCACCTCCAGTTCGTGCGCGACTACCTCACCGAGCGGGGCATCCACTATTGGGAGAACGGCCGCGGCGAGACCTATCTCCAGATCAAGTGGGCCGTTGGCAAGGGCCTGGCCCGTTGCGCCACTACCGGCCAATACATCGGGCTGGGCGAGGCGAATATCCCGTTCAGCTACGCCGACCTCTACGATACCGCCGGCAACAAGCGCATCGCCCGCCGCCTCTCCCACCTGCCCCACAACCAGGCCCTGGCCCTGGTCCAGGGGCTGCTGGAGACGGACGGCGGCGTCTCCCGTGGCAAGGAGATTTACTTCACCAGCAGCTCTGCTCCGCTTGCCGAAGGCTTGCGCTACCAGCTGCTGCGCCTAGGCGTCCCCTGCGCCGGTGAGTACCGGGAGCGCGACAATACCCACACAGGGACGCGCTCCGACGGCTCCGTGGTCAGCTTTGCCGGGGTCACCCGCGTCTTCGACCTGCTCATCCCCGCCGCGGCGCCCATCGCGGACCTAATCGGGGTCCCTGCGCTGACCAAGCGGAACTGGTTCCGCCTCGGCAACTGCGTCTTCACCCGGGTCAAGGCCGTCGCCCCCATGGCCCCGGTCCCGGTGGTTCACGACCTCAAGGTCGAGGGCGACGAGACCTACATGACCGCAGCCGCCCTGGTCCACAACGGCGGCAAGCGCAAAGGGGCTGTTTGTGCCTACCTCGAGACCTGGCACATCGACATCGAGGAGTTCCTGGACCTGCGCAAGAACACCGGCGACGACCGCCGCCGTACCCACGACATGAACACCGCCAACTGGGTGCCGGACCTTTTCATGAAGCGCGTCGCCGAGGACGGCGACTGGACGCTGTTCTCCCCGGACGAGACCCCCGACCTGCATGACCTCACCGGCCAGGCCTTCGAGGTCGCCTACACCGCTTACGAGGCGCGTGCCGAGCGCGGCGACATGAAGGTCAGCAAGAAGCTCAAGGCCCTGGACCTGTGGCGCAAGATGCTGGCCATGCTGTTCGAGACCGGCCACCCCTGGATCGCCTTCAAGGACCCCTGCAACCTGCGCTACACCAACCAGCACATGGGCACAGTGCATAGCTCCAACCTTTGCACCGAGATCACCCTGCACACCAACGACCAGGAGATCGCGGTGTGCAACCTGGGCTCGGTCAACCTGGCCGCCCACGCCGGTCCCGGCGGTATCGACCACGCCAAGCTCAAGCGCACGGTCACCACCGCCATGCGCATGCTCGACAACGTCATCGACTACAACTTCTACAACGTCCCCCAGGCGCGCAAGTCCAACCTGCGCCACCGCCCGGTGGGGCTTGGGATCATGGGCTTCCAGGATGCCCTCTACGAATTGCGCATCGCCTACTCCAGCCAGGAGGCCGTGGAGTTCGCCGACCTCAGCATGGAGGCTGTGAGCTACTACGCCATCCAGGCCAGCACCGATCTGGCCGAGGAGCGCGGGCGCTACCACAGCTTCGACGGGTCCCTGTGGAGCCGGGGCATCCTGCCCATCGACTCCATCCGTCTGCTCGACGAGGGACGCGGCGGTTATCTCCAGATGGACACCGGGTCCACCCTGGACTGGGATGCGGTGCGCGAGCGCGTCAAGACGGTCGGCATGCGCAACTCCAACTGCATGGCCATCGCCCCGACGGCCACCATCAGCAACATCGTCGGGGTCAGCCAGTCCATCGAGCCGACCTACCAGAACCTCTT
>JBFZCW010000161.1:0-2547 GCA_041307765.1 Chromatiaceae bacterium | reverse complement strand
AGAAACGGAAGGGTGTTGGCGGGGTCGTGGTTGATCAGGGTGTCCACGATCGGCTGGGCGGCCAACGGCTGGCCGTTGGAGTCGAGCAGCAGCAACTCAAATCCGGTCTCGAGGTTGGAAGTCTCAGGGTGCTCGTGCTGGTCAGCCGGGGGCTCGGGCAGCGTCAGCACCATGTCGAGTGACGCCTGCAAGGGCTGATGCTGGATCACGCCGGTGATGAGCAGAAACGGACCGGCCTCCTGCTGACGGGCGCCGGGCAGATCCCCGGACGGGATTGGACGCGGTCGGCCGGCCTGCGAGCCAGGCTTGAGGCGGGCCACGGTGTGGTGAGCGGTGGAGGCCTGCAGCGGGGTGACGTCCGGGTCACACCCGGCGCCGAACAGGTCCAGCAGCTGGCACCAGTGCCACGCATCGATGTATCGAGGATTCTGATAGCCCATCAGCGGGAACCCGCGATTGGGTTCGGCCTCCGATGGGTCATTGCTGATCACCGTCGGTTGGTTGACGCCGGGCATCACCGCGTGCCAGACGTCGAACCCGAAGAAGCCCTCCTCGTCGACGTTGGCCAGGCTGCAGTCCGGCGCCGGCCAGGGGTAGCCCGGGTCGACGGCTCCACCGGCTTCTTCCGACCCGGAGCACTCAACATGATTCAGCCCGAAACGGTGACCCAGCTCATGAGCGAGGGTTCGGCTGCCCTGGATCATCCAGGGTGAGTTGGTGTCCGGCGTGCTGCCCATCACGCCATAGGCCTGGCCGCTCCCGGCCAACCCGGTGTAGCTTATGGTGCCTCCCTGGGTGTTGTAGAAGGTCATCTGATTGGCGAAGCTGGGAGGGACCATCCCGTAGTAATGCAGGTCCTCGGCCGCGTCGTCGGTCAGCGTGTCCACCAGGGCCATCATGACGTTGACGTACTGGGCCCCACCGGGCAACTGCAGGTTGAACTCACAATTCCCGTGCTGCCCGACCGGCAGGGGCCCGTCGTACATGCCGGCCTCTGCACCCGGCAGGCCGCAGTAGATCGCGTCGACTGGCGATGGGTAGAGTTGGAAGCCGGAAAGAGGCATATGGCGCAGCATCCCGATGACCACCGGCCAGAACCCCGGCTCCTGCTGGGTGAAGAGCACCTCAGGCTGGGCGGAATCGTAGTTCTGATGCAGGTGGATGGGGATGAAGGTGAGATTGACGTTGTGACCTGGTCTGAAGATGACCGAGGTCTGGATGAAGTTGTTGAAAGACTCGGGTTCGTGAAGGAAGGGCGCGTTGGGGTTTCCGGCGTAGACGAACGCGTTGAGGTGCAGGGTGCCTTCGGCCAGCCAACTCCACGGCAGGGCGAAGTACAGGCTGTCGTCGACGTTGATGCGCTGGCCGCCATCCCCCCGGGCGATGATTGGCTGATTGTCGGCCGGGATCACCCCCAGCACCTGTCCGCCGCGGTTACCTTGCAAGACGGCGCGCACGTCGGGGTAGTCGGCGCCGTCGGTCCGGACGTAGATGCGGACGTAGGTCACGCGGTCGGCGGCGAGGGGCATGTGGTTGTCCAGGTCCTGCATGCCCTGGGTGATCTCGATCTCGTACGCGATCAGGTCCGGCACCGGCTGCGGTGCGGCGAACTGCGGCTGGGTAGCCGTAGGGATCGGGCCGGTGAGGTTAAGTGGAGCGTCGAACACATCAATGATTGGGGTGGGCGTGAGGATCGCGAAGGAAGGCAGGGTGGGCGAGGGCGGTAGGGAGGTCGGTGTGGTGGTGGCGGTTAGTGTTGGGGGGGCGGGTGTCGGCGAGGCGGTGCGGGCAACCAACCTCGGCGTGGGGGTGCGGCTGGGGAGGACGCGGATCGGCGGTGAAGTCGGGGTCCGGATCGGGGGCCCCGAGCCGGTCGATTGGGCGAGGCTTGCGGCTTCCCCCGCCGGGGCCGGCGAGCTCAAGCCGGCAATCGGAAGCGCAGTGAGCAATGCCAGAACGGCAGCGAGCGGCCAACGGACAGCGGGTAGCATGATGAGGGGCCTCCCATATGAGGTGTCGACGCCGCTTCAATGCCCGGACGGATGACACCGGGGAAGATCTACACGCTGGCGAAGGGCGCCGCTTGGACCGACTGTCGGAGGACCCGGGGGCGGATGACCTGGGGGTGGGGTCCACCAAGTATCCTATGCGCGCTGCCCACATTAGTCAAGAGGTAATAGGGCGAAATTATCCGATTGACAGGTACTGGGCGAGCTGAACCCGAGATTCCCTGGAAGGCGCAAGGCGATGGCGCAGGCGCGGGCTCGACCGAGGACGCTGCTCCCAGTTGCGGGATCGAGATCAGGGGGACGGAAAGCTCAGCTTCGAAGACCGTGCCCTTCGAGTTGAGGCAAGTACGGAGGGTCAGACCCGGGGCGGGAGCAGGTGAGGGCGGCCGCGCGGGATGCAAATGTCAGGCAGCGCTTGACGGAGCCTTCGGGCATGCAGCGCAGGGCGTCCTTCGAGGTCAGCGCCCCCTCTCGAGCGAGGAAGAACAGGCAGGCCGCCAGGAAGCTGTCGCCTGCGCCGATCGTGTCGACGACGTCC
>JBFZCW010000160.1:0-4311 GCA_041307765.1 Chromatiaceae bacterium | reverse complement strand
TGCGCCTGCTCAAGCGCCTCCAAGCAGAGACCGGGATGGCGGTCCTGCTCATCACCCACGACCTGGGGGTGGTCGCGGAGACTGCCGATCGGCTGGCGGTGATGTACGCCGGGCAGATCGTGGAGACGGCAACCGCTGCGGCATTCTTTGCCGGCCCGGCCCACCCCTACAGTCGGCGCCTCATGGAGAGCGTCCCGACCCAGGCGCGGCGTGCCGAGCCCCTGGCCGTGATTCCCGGGCGGGTCCCGCCCCTGGACCGCGCCTTCCCCGGCTGCCGCTTCGCCGATCGCTGCCACCTGGCGCTGCCCGGATGCGCCGAGGTCCAGCCCGCCTGGTCCAAGCCGGGTCCCGATCAGGCGGTGCGCTGCCACCTTTGGACCGCTGGGGTGCCCGCCTTCGTTGCGGCGACCGAGCCGACCCAGGGGCCCGCTTCCGCCCAGCTCACCGAAGGGGACGGACTGTTGCGGGTCAGCGGGCTCAAGGTTCACTTCCCCATTCAGCGCGGCGTCTTTCGGCGGGTGGTGGGACAAGTCCGGGCCGTGGACGGGGTCTCGCTTACCCTGCACAGCGGGCGCACCCTGGCCCTGGTAGGGGAGTCTGGCTGCGGGAAGACCACGGTCGGCAAGGGCATCCTGCAACTGCTGCACCCCACCGCCGGAAGCGTCGACTACCAGGGGGTGGAGCTCGCAAATCTGAGCGACCGCGGCATGCGGCCCCACCGCAAGGACCTCCAGGTCATCTTTCAGGACCCGGTCGCCTCCATGAACCCGCGTATGCTGGTGGGAGACATCGTAGGCGAAGGACTCCAGGCCTTAGGACTGGAGCCCAATCGCGCGACCCGCCGGCAGCGCGTCGCCGACCTGCTGGAGGCGGTGGGGATGGCCCCGGAGGCGGCGGGTCGCTACCCCCACGAGTTCTCCGGTGGCCAGCGCCAGCGCATCTGTATCGCCCGGGCCCTGGCGGTGGAGCCCAAGGTCATGGTCTGCGACGAACCCACGAGTGCCCTCGACGTCTCGGTCCAGGCGCAGATCCTGAACCTGCTTAAGCAATTACAAAATGACCGGGGGCTCTCCTACCTGTTCATCACCCACAACATCTCGGTGGTGTCCTACCTGGCCCACGAGGTTGCCGTGATGTATCTGGGCCGCGTCGTCGAATATGGCCGCGTGGATGAGGTTCTCGGCGATCCGCGCCACCCCTATACCAAGGCCCTACTCTCCGCGGTGCCGACCATGGATCGCCATGGTCGCCGCGAGGTCATCCGCCTGGAGGGAGATATGCCGTCGCCCTCGAAGCCACCCTCGGGCTGCCATTTCCATCCCCGCTGCCCCGAGGCCGGACCGGACTGTGCCGAGGCCTACCCGGCAGAGACACGGCTCAGCTCTACCCGGGGGGTGCACTGCATCCGTGCCGCCTCGGGCTGAGCCTCCGGCGGCGTAGTAACCTGCCCGCGCCTTAGGCGACGGGACGATACTAGAGCGCGTCGGAGGCGAAGTCCGCCAGGCGCGAGCGCTCGCCGCGCTGCAGGGTGATGTGCCCGCTGTGGGCCCAGTTCTTGAACCGGTCCACCACATAGGTGAGGCCTGAGGTCGTCTCGGTGAGATAGGGGGTGTCGATCTGTGAGATGTTGCCCAGGCAGACAATCTTGGTCCCGGGGCCGGCGCGGGTGATGAGGGTCTTCATCTGCTTGGCGGTGAGGTTCTGGGCCTCATCGAGGATGATGTACTTCTTGAGGAAGGTGCGCCCCCGCATGAAATTGAGCGACTGGATGCGGATCCGGTTGCGCAGCAGGTCTCCGGTAGCGGCTCGCCCCCAGTCGCCGCCCTCGTTCTGGTTCAGGACCTCCAGATTGTCCATCAGGGCGCCCATCCAGGGGGTCATCTTTTCCTCCTCGGTGCCGGGGAGGAAGCCGATGTCCTCGCCGACCGGGACTGTGACGCGGGTCATGATGATCTCGCGGTAGAGGTTGCGGTCCAACACCTGGGTGAGACCGGCGGCCAATGCGAGGAGCGTCTTGCCGGTCCCCGCCGCCCCCAGCAGGGAGACGAAGTCCAGGTCGGGGTCCATGAGCATGTTCAGCGCGAAATTCTGCTCCCGGTTGCGCGCGGTGATGCCCCAGACGTTGTGCCGGACGGGCCGGTAGTCGGTGACCAGCTCGATGACGGCCTCGGTTGGGGAGCGTTTCTCCCGCACCATGGCCTCAAGCCCGCCCTCCTGGTCTTGAAAGATGCACTGGCTGGGGTACCAGTCTGCGATGTCCGGGCCTGCGACCCGGTAGAAGGTCCGCCCCTCCTCCTTCCAGGAGTCCACGCCCTTGTCGTGGTGCTCCCAGAACTCGCCGTCCAGGGCCTGCATGCCGGTGTAGAGCAGCGCGGCATCGTCCAGGACCTGATCGTTGGAGTAGTCCTCCGCGGGGATGCCCAGCACCGCCGCTTTGATGCGCAGGTTGATGTCTTTGGAGACGATGACCACGGTGCGGTCCGGCCGCAGCTCGCGCAGGGCCTGGGCCGTCCCGAGCAGGTTGTTGTCGGCGTTGGTCCCGGGCAAGGGCTCGGCGACGCGCGGCCGCAGGTGCCCGGTCTGGAAGTAGAGACGCCCGGAGGGCGGGAGGATGCGCCCCCCGGCGTTCTCGATGGGGGGGTTGACGACCAGACCGGCATCGATCTCGTCCTTGTCTGCGTCGCACATCAGGTGGTCGAGGAAACGACTGACCTGCCGGACGTTGCGGGCCACCTCGGACATGCCCTTCTTGGCGGCGTCGAGTTCCTCCAACACCACCATGGGCAGGAAGATGTCGTGTTCCTGGAATCGGAAGATGGCAGTGGGGTCGTGCATCAGCACGTTGGTGTCCAGGACAAACAGACAGGGCTTGTCGTGTTGGCGCTTGATCATGGGCTTCCTGGGGGGTCCATGGCGCCGCTTGGGCGCCCGTTGGGGCGTGGGTTTGGTGCGGCTGGTGTGGGCTCAGGACCCGTCGGTGAGTCCCCTGGCCGCGCTGAGTACTGCCTCGACATGGCCCTTGACCTTCACCCCGCGCCACTCCTGGCGCAAGCGGCCCCAGGCGTCGAGCAGGAAGGTGCTGCGCTCGATGCCAAGAGACTCCTTGCCGTACAGCTTTTTGAGCTTGATGACGTCAAAGACCCTGCACAGGGTCTCGTCTTGGTCGCTCAGCAGATCAAAGGGGAAGTCTTGCTTGGCCTTGAAGTTTTCCTGGGCCTTCACACTGTCGCGCGAAGCCCCGAGGATGGCCGTGCCGGCCGCAGCGAAGGCGTCCGCCGCGTCGCGGAACCCCTGGCCTTCCAGCGTGCAGCCAGGGGTGCTTGCCTTGGGGAAGAACCAGAGCACCAGCGGCTGGCCACGGAAGTCGGACAGGCGGATGGCGCGGCCGCCCGTGGCGGGGATTGCAAGGTCGGGAGCGGTCTCGCCAATGCGCAGCGTCATGGTGGCTTGCCTTTCGGGTGTTGGCGGTTGGGGCGCCGCGTCCGCTCAGCCCTTGATGGGCTCCAGGACCGCGTCGAGGTTGAGCCCGTCGCAGTAATCCATGAACTCGTCGCGCAGCCCGGCGATGTGGACCGAGGAGGGAATACCGACGGTCATGTGCACCGTGAACATCGGCGTTCCCGTGTGGGCGGCAGCATAGCTGCTGGTCGCCATGTCCTCGATGTTGATCCCACGGTCCGAGAAGAAGCCTGCCAGATTGTTGACGATACCGGGATGGTCCATGGAAATGACGTCCACCGCATAGGGCAGCAGGTTGCCGCCCACGGCGCGCGGGCCGGTCCGTTTGGAGATGATGGTCATGCCGAGCTGGCGACCCAGCTCCGGGAGGCTGTTCTCCACTTTGGCCAGCGTGTTCCACTTGCCCTCCACCAGCAGCATGACGGCGAACTCGCCGCCGAGGACCGCCATGCGGCTGTCCTCGATGTTGCAGCCGTGGTCCAGCAGGACCTTGGACAACTGGCTGACGAGGCCGGGGCGGTCTTCGCCAAGGGCGGAGATAACGAGGTAGGTCTTCTGGGTTGCCATGTCGAGTCGGGGATCCGGCGGCGATGGTATGGGCCTTGGGCCTCGGTGGGGACAGTGTAACATGGGCCCTGATTGGCCTTGAGCGCGGCGCTCGTCATGGGGTCATGCTGCGGACCCGATGGGCTTCCAGGTCTGGCCGGGAGGCTGGGCACATCATCTACCCGATCCGCGCGGATCGGACAAGTCGCCTGCGCGACCTCGCGTTCGCGCGGCACTCGCTGGGCCAGAGGGCCAAGGGTGGACGGGTCGGCCCAGGGGCTCAGGTTGTGCTCGCGCGTACCCCCA
>JBFZCW010000159.1:0-5704 GCA_041307765.1 Chromatiaceae bacterium | reverse complement strand
GGGCTAGGCCCGGGCGGCACGGCGGATATTGGGCGAGTGGGACTCCCGGGCATCGCACTCGATGACGAGATCGAAGCGCGAGACGGCGGGGAAGGTCTGGGAGGTCACCCAGATCTGGGCGAAGTCCCGGCTCACCTGGGGTAGCACCGCCAGGGCGGAGGCGGTGCGGGATTCGTCGAAGAAGGCGAAGGGCTCGTCCAGGAACAGGAACTGGGGTCCCTGGATCACCGAGTTCACCAACTTTTGCGACAGGGCGAGGCGTACGGCCAACATGATCTGGCGCTGGGTACCGCTGGAGATCTCGTCCAGGTCCATGAAGTCATGCTTCTCATTGGAGAAGGCCTTGACCTTCAGATCCTGGTCGATCTGCAGGTGCTGGTAGCGCCCGTTGGTGAACTTGGGGAGGGAGTCAGCGCAGAGGCTGCGCACATCGGTGTTGAAGCGCTGGGAAATGTAGTGGCTGGCTCCGGCGAGGAGGTCCGCCGCCAGGTCCCGGACCCGCACGCGGTGGGCGAGGGCCTTGCCCCTGGCTTGAAGCCCCTTGGCGATGGCAACGAGGTCCGAGTGCCGGCGCACCCGCTCCTGTTCCTGGGCGATCTCGGCGTCGCGACGGGCAATCTCCGCGGTCTGTTGGGCGACCGCGTCGTGAAGGGTGTCGATGGCCTGGCCGGCCTCGGCCTTGATCCGGGTCAGGCTGGAGGCGAGACCCGTGGCTGCAGTCTTGATCTCCCGCTTGCGCCCCGAGAGCCGCTCGGGATGCACCAGGTCACCCCCATCTAAGTCCAAGAAGGCCGGGACCGCGGCCGCGATATCGCCATCCTGCAGGCGCCCTAGCAAGGCGACGGCCTCAGGCAAGGGCTGGCTGTCAAGGTGTGCGAGATCGGCGTGCTCCTGTTCGGCTGCCTCGCGGGCCTGCTCAAGGTCTGCCAAGGCTCGAGCCTGGGCCGCCAACCGGCCGCCAAGCTGGGCCCCCAGGGCGAGAAGGCCCAGTGGCACCAGGCCCAGGATGCAGGCCGCGGCTGGCAACCAGGGCAGAGCCAGTCTCCAGCCGTCGATGAGTTCGTCCAGGGCACCGCTCAGTGCTGCCGCCGCCTCACCAGGCGGGGCCTGGACCAGGAGGGACCAGAGGACGATCAGGACCAGCCCGAGGAAGGCGCTGCCGAGTGCCCAGGCGCGGCTCCGGACGCGGCGATGCCGGGTCTGGCGTATGCGCTCGACCAGGGCGGACCACTCGGCGGCGAAGGTCGCGTCGCCGGTTGGGGTGGTAGCGGCCGAGGCAATGCCGAGCCAGGCGCCGAGGCGGGCCCGATAGGCGAGCGCCTGAAGGCGCAGGGCATCGAACGCCGCAAGACGTTCGTTCGCGGCCTGGGCAGCCCCGGCAAGGGTGGCGTAGGCGCGGCGGGCGGCGTCATCGCCCGTGCAGACCCCCTCGACCGCATCCAGCACCTTGGCGAGACCCGATGATTGTGCCCGGCGCTCGGCATAGCTCGAAGCCTGCTCCACGGCACACCAGGCGGCGGCACCCTCCTTGACCCGGGCAATGGCGGTGTCGACCTCCTCGGAGCGTGCCCTGAGGGCCAGGATGCGTTCCCGGTCGGCGGCCAGCGACGCTTGCGTCCGGGCCCGCTCGCTCTCCAGGGCCGGCAGACGCCCTTCATCCAGGTCCAGGGCCTGGATCTGGCCCGCGACGTCTGCATGTTCCCGGGCCGTCTCGGCGCGCTGGCCATCGGTCTGGTCCCGCTCGCGCCGGCACTCCGCCGCAACCCGCTCCAGCGCATCGATGCCGGCCATGGCCTTGACCGCGTCGCTGTGGGGTTTGGGCGTGGAGATCTCGCGCTGGGCCAGGTAGAAGGATTCGATCAGCTCCGTGTAGCCGAAGCCGATCAGGTCGCGGAGGCGCTCCGCGACGGCCACGACGCCTCGGACCATGGGCTGTTCGCCCGGCCGGCTGATGCTGGCCCCATGGTTGCCCAGCTCGTCTAGGAAGCGGGCGACCTGGTAGCGGCGGCCGTCCTGGGTGCGGAAGTCGAGCTTGATGGCGCAGCGCGACTCTCCCCAGCGGATCACCTTGCCGAGCTCGTCCGGCCCGAGGGAGAAGGTGCGTCCGAAGAGGGCGAAACAGACGGACTCCCCGATGCTGCTTTTGCCCGACTCGTTGTCGCCGACGACCGCAATCAGGCCATTTGTCGGGATCTCGCCCAGGTCGAGGCGGGCGTACTTGAGGACATTCTCCGCCTGGATACGCTCGATGATCATGGCCGGTCAGCCGCCGTGGCCGCAGGCGAATTGGGTACCGGCCTGGGACCCGAGCTATGGGGATCGAGCCGGGCGAGGACCAGTGCCACCGCCTCGTCAAACAGGCCTGGGTCGAAGTCCTCGTCGGAGTTTCGGCGGCGTTCCCGATCAAGCTCGCAGAAGGCCGCAAAGTCGCGGGCTGGCCCGGCAGGCCGGGCGGCCAGACGCCGGTCGGGCACGCCGGACACAGTCGGTTGATCGCTCATGATCCCCCTGCCAAGGCTTGGGTTGGACGCGTTCTGCTGCCGGGTAAACGCGGCGCAGCCGATAGGTTAACGGGTTCAGGGCAGAAGGGAAGGGCGAGTTCCCCATCGAGCCGCGTCGGCGGGGGCGGTTTCCCGCTGGTGGATTTCTACACCGGCGACACGCGGATGCTGCGTGACTGCATTGCACGTGCCCTCCCGGCCTGGTCGCCGGATCTGCCGGGCTACCACGCGGTGCTCGGCATGCACGCCTTCGGCCTGGAGGAGACAGGACTCTGCACGCGCGCCGAGGCGGCCGGACGCCGCGCCGTCGAGTTGGAGCCCCGAGACGCCTGGGGGCCTATCGCCTCCGGCCGGTAACTACGCCTTCAACGACGCGCACGCCATGATGGCCGTCGTGGGCGCGGACCAGCCGCAGTCCGTTCAGGCGGTCCTGGATGCCCAGGTCAGAGCGTTCGAGGCGCCCGGCGACAATGCGCACGTCAACCGCGAGGTGGGTGCCCCATGGCGGACCGTCTCGACATCGGGGCCGAACTCGGCGAGCGAAGACTGGGCGGAGAAGTCGGCGAGGAGGTCTCCCCGATAGAGGCGAACCGCCCCCTCCAAGGCCGCGGGTGAGGCGGCATCGAGGGCAGCCTCCAAGTCCGCGGTGTCCACTGTCACCCCCCCGGGCTTAGCCGCAGGCTGTCGGCGATCGAGATCGAATCCTGTGGGTTCATCGGTCGATGTGCACCGCGGTTCAGGGGCCAGCTCAGACGGTTGGACCCATTGGTGCCGGACTCGGCAGCGCTTCGTAACGACTCGGCCCCCGACGCCTTATCCTAGACGAAACGGGATCCACCGGCCGCGGCGGCCAACCCATGAAAATCGTCCTGGCGCCGAATGCATTCAAGGGTAGCATGTCCGCTATGCAGGCGGCCCTGGCCATGGAGCAGGGCGTCCGGCAGGCCTACCCAGGGGCTGAGGTTCTCAGAGTGCCGGTGGCGGACGGCGGAGACGGTTTGGCGACGGTCCTGATCGAGGCTCTGGGCGGGGAGGCTAAGGTCGTCACCGTCTGCGGTCCGCTTGGTGAGCCGGTCCGGGCCACCCTCTGCCACGTCCCCGCCCTAGGGCTGGCCGCGGTGGAGATGGCGGCCGCGAGCGGTCTGGCCCTGCTCGATCCCCGGCACCGTGACCCGACCCGCACCACGACCTATGGCACCGGGGAGCTGATCCGAGCGGCGCTGGATCTGGGCGCCCGCCGCATCGTGGTCGGCATCGGCGGGAGCGCCACGAACGACGGCGGAATCGGCATGGCCGCGGCGCTTGGGGCCCGCTTTTTGGATTCCGCCGAGAATCCGGTTGCACCTGTCGGTGGGGCACTGCGGCAGATCCGTCGCATCGAGCTGAGCGGGCTGGACCCACGCCTGGCCGGCGTGCGCCGCGAGGTCATCTGCGACGTAGACAACCCGCTACTGGGACTGCGGGGTGCGGCACGGGTCTATGGCCCGCAGAAGGGTGCATCCCCCGCCCAGGTCGAGGAGCTGGAGGAAGGTCTTGCCCACTTGGCGGCCGTGGTCCGGGCCGATCTCGGCCTGGACGTCCGCGATCTGCCCGGGGCCGGGGCCGCCGGCGGACTGGGAGCTGGGCTGCACGCCTTCCTCGGCGCCGAACTGCGCCGCGGCGCGGACCTTGTTCTGGACTTGGTCGAGCTCGATGCCAAGCTGGCTTGGGCCGATCTGGCCATCACCGGCGAGGGTCAGATCGATGCCCAGACCGCCTTCGGCAAGGCCCCGGCCGCGGTTGCCCAGCGGGCCAAGGCGCGGGGCATCCCCTGTTTGGCCATCGCCGGCGGGATTGGGGAGAGCATCGCCGACCTCCACCGGATCGGGATCGATGCCGTCTTCAGTCTCTGTGCGGGTCCCATCTCGCTGGAACAGGCCATGGATGCCGGGCCAGCCCTGCTGCAGGCAGCGACGGAGCAGGTGGTCCGCTGCTTCTTCAGGACCCACACGGACCGATGTTAGCGATGAGCTGGTCAGCCCCACCGAGGGCGGCCGGGGTCTCTCGCAGGCGTCCGGCCAGGCGCGTCAGGCGCTTTTGTGACCCGGTGCGCTTGACCGCCATCGCCAGGGCCTTGATCTGGGCGATCAATACCACCAGGCGCTTGCCGCGGGTGACGCCCGTGTAGAGCAGGTTTCGCTCCAGCAGGTTGAAGTGCTGGGTGGCGAGCGGGATGACCACGGCCGGGTATTCCGACCCCTGGGCCTTGTGGACCGTCGTGGCGTAGGCCAGGGCGACCTCGTCCAGCTCGCCGAGCTCGTACTCGACCTCACGCCCGTCGAAGTCGATCCAAAGCAGCCCCTCGCCCTCGTCGATGCGGGTGATACGGCCGATGTCGCCGTTGAAGACCTCCTTGTCGTAGTTGTTCTGGGTCTGAATCACCTTGTCGCCGGGGGCATAGGTCCAGCCGAAGCGGACAATGCGCGGTGTGGCGTTCGGGTTGAGGCGGCTTTGGAGATCGACATTGAGGGAGCGAGCGCCGAGCCCGCCGCGGTTCATGGGGGTGAGTACCTGGACGTCGTTGACGGGGTGCAGGCCGAAGCGCCGTGGGATGCGCTCCAGCACCACCTGGAGCAGGCGCTCGTGGATCTGCTCCGGTGTCTCCGCCGTCACCAGGTAGAAGTCGCGGTCGGGCCCTCCCGCTGATGGGGCTGGGCGCTCGGGCATCAGCCCTTGGTTGATGCGGTGGGCGTTGACGATGATCCGGGAGGCCGCCGCCTGGCGGAAGATCTCAGTCAGCCGGGCGGTGGGGATGGCACCAGAGTCGATGAGGTCCGCCAGCACCGCCCCGGGGCCCACGGAGGGCAGCTGGTCCACGTCGCCCACCAGCAGGACCCCGGCCTGGTTGGGGACGGCCCGCAGCAACTGGTTCATGAGGGCCACATCGACCATGGAGACCTCGTCCACCACCACCAGGTCGGTCTTCAAGGGTGAGTATTGGTCGCGGCGAAAGCCCATGAGCTTGGGGTCGAACTCCAGCAGGCGATGGATGGTCTTGGCCTCGGCCCCGGTAGACTCGGTCAGGCGCTTGGCTGCCCGCCCCGTAGGCGCGCAGAGCAGGACGGCCACGCCTTTGGCCCGCAGGATGTGCAGGATGCTGTTGACCACAGTGGTTTTGCCGACCCCAGGACCGCCGGTGATGACCCCGACCTTGCCCGCGATGG
>JBFZCW010000158.1:0-5383 GCA_041307765.1 Chromatiaceae bacterium | reverse complement strand
CCATGAACCAGAAAGACACCGTGAAGATCGTGACCGATCTGACCCACAAGAACGTCGAGCGCATGAATACCCTTGGCGAGCTCAACCTGCGCGCCTGGGAGCAGATGACCGCCCGCCAGATGGACCTGATGGGCTTCTTCATGGAGCAGACCGTCCGCTCCATGAAGCTGACGAGCGAGTCCAAGAGCTTCACCGACCTGGCCAAGGCCCAGATGGAGATGGCCAAGGAGATGGGCGAGCGCCTGATGGAGGAGTCCAAGAGCAGCCTGAAGGTTGCCTCGGAGGTCCGTGACGAGTACCGCGACTGGTACAAGCAGGGCATGACCGAGGTCGTCGAGGGCGTGCGCGTCCCCGCTGCGGCCTAAGCCTAGGCCACCCCCGGCCCAGGGACGGGCCCCAGCCGCCGACTGCGGCCGACTTCACCGCACCGGGCGTTGGCTCAATCCCCAGGCGCCCCAAAACACCGAAGCAAGGCACAGCCCGAGAGAAACCGAACATGACTGAACAAGTGCGCGTTGCCCTGGTCACCGGAGGCATTGGTGGTATCGGTACCGCCATCTGCGAACGCCTGGCAAAGGAGGGCTATAAGGTCGTGGCCAACTGCCACCCGTCCGAGACCGAGGCCGCAACCGCCTGGCGCGCCGCCCGGGCTGCCGAGGGCCTGGAGATCGACACCATGGCCGCGGACGTGGCGTCCTTCGAGGACAGCGCGCGCATGGTCGGCGAGATCAAGGCCAAATTCGGCCCCGTCTCGGTCCTGATCAACTGCGCCGGCATCACCCGCGACAAGACCTTCCGCAAGATGGAGCCCGCCCAGTGGGAGGCGGTCATCAACGTCAACCTCAACAGCGTCTTCAACGTCACCCGCGGGGTGTGGGAAGACATGCTGGAGCAGGGTTACGGCCGGGTGGTCAACATCTCCTCGGTCAACGGGCAGCGCGGCCAGTTCGGCCAGGCCAACTATTCCGCCGCCAAGGCCGGCATGCATGGGGTCACCATGACCCTGGCCCAGGAGGGTGCTGCCAAGGGCGTGACAGTCAACACCGTCTCCCCCGGCTATGTCGAAACCGCCATGACGCTTGCCATGCGAGACGACGTGCGCGAGGCCATCGTCTCCGGAATCCCTATGCGCCGCATGGGCACGCCGGCGGAGATCGCCGCCGCCGTGGCCTTCCTGGTCGCCCCGGAGAACGGCTACGTCACCGGGGTCAACCTCCCGGTCAATGGCGGGCTGTTCATCCACTAACACCGAATTCACTCCGGTCGCATCCAGGCGAATGGGGCATCCAGAGTCCTCCTCGTCTCTCTCAGTGAGACGCCTTAGCCCGGCACCCCGCCGGGCATTTTTTTGCCCGCGTCCCTATGACTGGCGCTTTTCCTGCTCAATCGACGACCGCGACCCGATCCCCCACGCGGATGCGCTCGAAGACGAACCGCGCATCCTCGTAATGCAGCCGGACGCAGCCGTGGGAGTCCGCGTGCCCTGGGAGCCAACCCTCGTGGACATAGTAGGGCCCCTTGAACTGGATGGCGTAGGGCATCGGGGTGGGCTTTTCGAAGTAGTTGGTGTAGCTGCCCGAGCGCTTGTCCTTCTCCTTGCTCAGAACCCGGAACGACCCCTTGGGGGTCGGATGCTCTCGGCTCCCTGACGACACGTCTCCGGCGCGCACCAGTTCTCCGCCCTCTCTGTATTCGAAACGTTGGCTCTTGATCCGGATCGTGAGCTTTGCGCCAGCCCCCTTTTTGCGAGGCTGGGCTGAGGGCGAAACAACCTCCGAGTCGGGCTTGCTGACCGCCTGCGCCTCCGGCGAATCGGGAAGGGGCGCATTTGGCTCTAAGGCGCAGCCGGCGAGCAGGGAGAGGGCCAGGACGGGCCCAAGGGCGTAGGCGAGGGGTTGGTACATCGGGTTAACTCGGCGGTTCTCGGGTAGCATGATTGTCCCTGTCGTTTCAGCGGCTCAGGACCGAGTGTTCGCCCGGGCCAGTTTTGCATGTTGCCGTCACGCCGGCCCCAAGTCGAGCCTTGCATCCTGCACTCCCGGCGCCGGGACCGGCGATCTTGCTATAGTGCCGCCAAACCCACAACCCAACCCCCATCCTTAGGGTGCTCCCCGATGCCTGCGCACCGCCTGATTTTTGTCGCTTTGCTTGGCCTACTGCCCTTCGCAGGCGCCGAATCCGGCCTGTGGGATGACCTCAAGCGGGGTGCCGCCGAAGCCGTCGACAAGGGCAAGGAGGCGGCCGGCGAGGCGGCCGCGGTGAGCAAGGCGGTGGCCGGAAAGGCCGCCGAGAAGGGCGGAGCCTTTGTCTCCGACACGAAAGACCACTTCCAGCGCGAAGGCACTCCAGAGGACTTGCGCGCCAGGAGCGATGACCTGGCCTACGGCGCCATGGATCGCCTCTTTTTGGATGACCCCGAGGCCCATACCCTGTTCGACCGCTGTTTTGGCTACGCTGTCTTCGAGATGCGCCAAGTCTCCTTCGGCGTCACCGCTGGTTACGGCTACGGGGTGGCGCGGGAGCGCGAGAGCGACATCCCCACCTACATGAAGATGGCGACCGGCGGCGCGGGGTACAGCCTGGGGGTCGGCGGCTTCGCCTTCCAGCTCGTGATGCTCTTCGAGGACGAGCCCACCTATCGCCGATTCCTCACGGAGGGGGTTGAGGGTCGCGCCGAGGCCAACTCCATGATCGGTCATCAGACCGACTACCTAGCCAGGGAATTTCGCGAGGGGCTGGTCATCTACAAGCTCACTGAGGGTGGGTTCAAGGTCTCGGCTGGCCTGGTCGGAATGCGCTTCTGGACCGACGAGGACCTCAACCAAATCCACCCCGCTCCGGCGGCGGGCATCGACGAGGGCCCGTCCCCGCCGGTAGCTGAAGAGCCCGGGGCGGCGATGCAGCCGGAACCTGCATCCATCCCAGTCCCGCCGGCTGACCCTCTGACCAACGGGGAACCCGAGTGAAGCTCGCCACCCGATTGCTGCTCACCGCCGCCGCCGCGTTCGCAGTTCCCTGCAGTGCGGCCGAACCGGTCCCCGATTACGTGGGCCGCGCCCAGTGCATCGCCTGCCACGCCGAGCAGGACGCCCGCTGGGCGGGCTCCCACCACGACCTGGCGATGCAGGAGGCCACCGAGGTCAGTGTCCTGGGC
The DNA here is from genome assembly GCA_041307765.1 of Chromatiaceae bacterium. Classification (GTDB taxonomy): domain Bacteria; phylum Pseudomonadota; class Gammaproteobacteria; order Chromatiales; family Chromatiaceae; genus DYRB01. The sequence goes on along the minus strand of JBFZCW010000158.1, from coordinate 2,229 downwards.
GACTTCAACGATGCGGCCTTCGACTGGTTCGGCGTCACCTCCCGCTTCTATCGCCAGGACGGCCATTTCATGGTCCGAACCGACGGACCGGACGGGCGTTTGCAGGACTACCCGATCAAGTACACCTTCGGCGTCGACCCGCTGCAGCAGTACCTGATCGAATTTCCCGGCGGGCGGCTCCAGGCCCTGGACATCGGCTGGGACAGCCGCCCAACGCAGGCCGGCGGCCAGCGCTGGTTCCACCTCCATCCCCAAGACCAGGTCGCGGCTGGGGACGTCCTGCACTGGACAGGTCCGAACCTCAACTGGAACTACATGTGCGCCGACTGCCACTCGACCAATCTGCGCAAGGCCTATGACGCAGGCAGCGGCAGCTACCGCACCACCTGGTCGGAGATCGACGTGTCCTGCGAGGCCTGTCACGGTCCGGGCTCCGCCCATGTTCGATGGGCGGAGCAGAAGGCCCGCGGCGAGCCGGTAGACGCAGCGGACATGGGGCTCACCGTGCGACTCAATGAGCGCGCCGGGGTAGCCTGGACCATCGACCCCGCGACCGGCAGGGCCAGGCGTTCGACGCCACGCCGGACCGACACAGAAATCCAAGTCTGCGCCCGCTGCCATAGCCGGCGTGGCCAGTTGACCGACCAGGCGTTCGCCGGACAGCCCTTGCTGGACGCCTTCCGCCCAGCGCTCCTCACCGAAGGGCTCTACTACCCGGACGGCCAGATCCTGGACGAGGTCTACGAGTGGGGCTCCTTCCTCCAGAGCAAGATGCACCAGGCGGGCGTGACCTGCTCCGACTGCCACGATCCCCACTCGGGCAAGACCCGCCTCCCCGGCGACCTGGTCTGCGCCCAGTGTCACCCGGCGGAGCGTTACGCCGCCAAGGCCCACCACTTCCACCCTGAGGGCAGTCCCAGCGCCAGTTGCATCGCCTGCCACATGCCGACCACCAACTACATGGTCGTGCACGCTCGCCACGACCACAGCATGCGCGTGCCCCGCCCGGACCTCTCGGTGCCCCTGGGGACGCCCAATGCCTGCAGCCTCTGCCACTCCGACCAGACCCCCCAATGGGCCGCGCAGCAGGTGGAGGCCTGGTACGGCCACCCTGCCCGCGGCTGGCAGCGCTACGGCCTGCCCTTCGCCGCCGCCAGCGCTGGTCTGCCCGGGGCCGCAGAGTGGCTGGCCGAGGTCATCGCCGACCCGCAAACCCCCGCCATCGCCCGGGCCACGGCGCTCCAGTCGCTAGGGGCCTATCCCAGTCGGGAGGCCTTTGGCCTGCTGCAAGGGGGGCTTGGATCCGAGGACCCGCTGGAGCGCCTGGGCGCCCTGACGGGTGTGGAAGCGTCCGCCTCCGGCGCCTCCGCCCTGGCCATCGCCCCCTTGTGGGACGATCGACGGGCGATCCGCATCGAGGCCGCTCGCCAGGTGGCCAGCATCCCGCAGGCCCAATTGCCGGAGGCGGCACGGGAAAGGCTCGCCGCTGGGATCGGCGAATACGTCGCGGTCCAGACCTTCAACGCCGAGCGCCCCGAATCTCAGGTCAACCTGGCTGGGCTTTACGCCGACCTCAAGCGGCCGGGCGAGGCGGAGGCGGCCTACCGCGAGGCCATCCGGCTTCAGCCAGACTTCATCCCCGCTTACGCCAACCTGGCCCAGTTCCTGAGCGGCGCCGGGCGCGAGACCGAGGCCGAAGGCGTTCTGCACAGCGGACTCCAACGCCACCCCAAGGCCGCGGCCCTGACCCACGCCCTCGGGCTATCCCTGGTGCGGCGGAAGCGGTTGGACGAGGCCCTGCCCAGGTTCGCCGACGCCGCCGGACAGGATCCAGCGAACGCCAGGTACGCCTACGTCTACGCGGTCGCCCTCCAGTCCGCAGGGCGACTCGACGAAGCCCTGGGTGTGCTTGGCCAGGCCACGGAGCGTCACCCGGGGGACACCGAGATCCTGCTCGCCTTGGCGACCTTCAATCGCGACGCCGGGCGCCGCGAGCAAGCACTCGACTATGCCCGCAGGCTCCAGACCGTGCTACCTGGGAACCCGTCGGTGGACAATCTCGTCCGAGAGCTGGGCCCCTAGTCGCGGGCAAGGTTCTGACCGACCCGGTCGCGCGAGACGGCGACCTCAGGTCTCAGGATCGCTGCGAGACCAGGGCGCTGACTTAACCTCCAAAAAGGCAAGCCCCGGTCGCCGATCACGGCGCCGAGGCTTGGGTGGTGTCGATCC
>JBFZCW010000157.1:0-4996 GCA_041307765.1 Chromatiaceae bacterium | reverse complement strand
CGCCGGGCGCAACATCCACTCACACCGCAAACGAAGGCTTTTGCCCGTGACGACCCTGGCCGAAGGCATCCAGCTCACGCTCGACCCGTCGCGCCGGGCCGGAGTCGGGCAACGGCAATCCGCAATCGGCCCGGGTGCTGCCTGTAGCCGGTCACACCCGTCCCTGCCGGGCGTCCCCTTGCCGAGCGAGATGGCCTCGTCGTCGACCAAGCGGGTCGCGAGCGCGACCGTCATCCGGAGCAGGTTCTCGTCGAACGGCACCGCCAGGACGATGGGTTGACCGTGCTTGGTAACGACCGACAGCCGGCCGGACTTTGTGTCGAGGACCGGTTCGGCGGTGCGGTCGCGAAGGCCACCGATGTTGAAGGCCTGCATGGAGCCCCCCCTATTGTGCCCACGCCTGTGGGCACAAGTTAGCTCAAACGGCGGACCAGCAGTAGCCCGCAACCGAACGCCTTGGCTGGGCCGATGACGTGCATCCGGTGGACTATCAGGCGATGCGCGCGAGCGAGAGCAACCCCAGGCCCCACGCCTTGCCATGACCCAAGCCGGTACGCACCGCCAGGGCCAGACTCGCCGTCTCCAGCGCCGTCAGGATGCCTTCGAACATGGCCGTCTGCACGATGATCCGCCCCCCTCCCTTACCTTGATGCGCCTCGATCCGTTCGCTGCCGCTGACCAGGCAGGCACCCAGGGAGAAACCGCCTTTCTCTGCCTGCCGCTCCAGCCAGGCGAGTTGGTCGGACTCCTTGCACAGGCCAAACCGCTTGCCCTGGCGCGTGACGGTTGGGTTTGCGTAGAGCCGGAACCGAAAGCGGGCCTCGGGTTGAATCAAACGCTCCAAGTCCACCGGCTTGTTGGACCGGATCTCCTGCGCATAGCCGGGGCAGGTGTCCAGTACGGACCAATCGGCCAGCGCTTCCGATTGCACCAGCACGACTGCGGCGGGCGGGAATGACAGGCTTGGCTCCAGCCGCCAGAGGAAGCGGGCCGGTGGAGTCCGCGCATCCGGCGCATAGGCGCGGACCAGGCTACGGTGCATCTCGTAGCGGCTGCTTAGGTCCCGTCTGGCCTGGGGGTGCGCGGGATCAAGCGTCAACCTAGACAGGAACATGGACGACCTCCGCGGCGACATAGCGCGGACCGAAGCGGCGTTCGGCGAAGGGGGCCACCGGTTGGTCGAGTCGCATGGACCCGCTTTCGGGATGCTCCAGGATCATGCGTAACGGGCCCTCCCGATGCTCCCTGCGGGGCTCTCCGGTCCGCGCCGAAGCCAGTAGGGCCTCGCGCAGACCGGTATCCCGCAGGCCATCCGGTAACCAGACCGGCGCGCCCGGCGGAAATGCCTTGCGGCCGAGGGCCATGGGCCAGACCGGGGCGCGCAGGGCGGCCTGAACTCGTTCCAACAGGTCTCGGTCCTCGCCCTCCAACCCGACCAGGAAGGCAGCATCCGCCAGGTAGTACCGTGGACTCACCACGGTACGGTTGGGATCTGCCTTGCCCGCGGCGGTCATGACTCCAGTAGCCGTCTGGTAGTCGCGCATCAACAGTCCTTCGCGATCCACGCGCACGCCCATGCGCAGTCGCGCCAGATCCTCCACGGCATCCGCCCGATCCCGTCCCAGAGCGGCGCAGACCAGCCCCAACACACCGGACTTGGAGGGCTCCAGTTGGCTGTCCCGCTCATCGAATCGGCTGGTGGTGCCCCAGGACTGCATGGGCCCCGCGAGCCGCAGCAGTAGCGTCAGCATGGTCAGGCCCCCAGCTCGGCGCGGGCCTGTTGTACAACCCACTCGGTCAGGGCATCGAGCGTCGGCATCGCCGCGCCCTGGTCCTGGGGCCATGCCTCGGTGAGGTCCAGGTAGGCCCAGGCGTCCTTGCCGTCGCCGAACGCGGCGGCGACCTTGGCCTCGTGCTCCGCCAGCCCCCGCACGGAAAGGGCAGTCAACGCCTGATCCTGCTTCGGCCAGATGGGCTTCTCGAAGGCGTTGGCGAGGTTGAAGGGGCTTGAGTGGCGCAGGACCACACCGACGAAGCTCGGCGGGTTGTGGGCGGCGAAGGTGTTCTGCTTGCCGGTGGGGATGGCGCGCGCCATCGCCTGGGTGAAGGCCGCGATGCCCTTCAATGCCAGGTCCTTATCGCCCTTCAAGTTGGCCACCAACTTGGCGGGATCGATGACGGCATAACGGTAGAAGGTGGCGGAGTTGAACTCCACCTGCCCGATCATGCCAGCGCCGGTCTCGTCGATGTCGCCCTCGTCATCTACCGCGGTGAAGTAATCGAACTCCCGCTCCACCCGGTGGGTGCTGATGGCGTGGGCAACCTGGCAGGCGGCATATTGGTTGACCCCAGGTAGGTCCGCCAGCATGCGCCCGAACATCGCCACGTCGACTGCCTTCTGCCCGTCCAACAGGGCCTTTGCCTCTTTCACCACCTCGGGCGGGGCGCTGGCCTTGGCCTCCTTCTTGGTCTTCTTGGCATCGCCGGCCGGGGCGGCAGCCAAGGCGTCCCAATGGGTGTGAATCAAATCCGCAAGGCGATTGATTTCACCCTGCCCCAGAAACAGCAGGTACTCAGTTTTCCCGTCGTCCTTGACCTTGAGACCCGCAGCGGCCAAAGCAGAATCGATCTGGGTGCTGGCGTCCGCATGGCCGAGATCGGCCAGCCGCTCTGTCAGTAGCGCTTTGAGCTTCTTGGTCCGCACCGAGCCGAACTCGGACGGTATGGTGCCAAGTTCTGCGGCCTTGAGGCGAATGGCCCGCTTGACGCACTGGCTGCTGACCCGCGCTCGCCGCTGGCCACCAAAGATGGCGTCCTTGGGTGCGCCAGTGTCGTCTCGATTGAGGTTGGAAGGGGCAAAGCTCTGAATCAGATGGAATTCGATGAAGAGGCTCATGGTGCGCTCCGTGTCAGTGAAACAGGTTGAGTGGGGGCGGGCGTGGATTGATCGCTAGCGGCTGATTCCGACGTGGCGTCATAGGTGCGGTAGAAGTCGCGGGCCCAGCGCTGGCGGATACGATCCCGGCCGTCGCTATCGAAGGGCCTGAGCCAGACCCCCAAGTCATCGAGCAGTCGGACATAGTCGTAAGCCCGTCCGTCCGCCGCCAGGAGCGAGACGACTTGACGCAGCAAGTTGGGCAAGCCCTCCGGCCCAGCACCGAGCAGGGCAATGAAGCGTTGCTCAATGCTCCCGCTCTCCCGGGCGCGGGCCAGATGGCCGAGCGCCGCGGCCAGGGTCTCGCCCTCACGGTGTTCCGGGTGTAGGGCAAAGAGCCCAGCAGCGAGATAGAGCGCCTTGCGCCAAGGATCGTTGGCGTCTCGGTCCGCTCCGACGAAGCGCTCGACATAGGGGTAAGCGCGGGGGAAGGCGCCCGGGGTGAACCCCAGGCCGCGGCGCAGTTGGGCCAAGGCCCCGCGATCCTGCTTCGCGAGTTCGCTCAGGTGAGCGATAAAGGACTTGGCGTGATCACTCATGCGTCGGTCTCCTCCGTGGTCTTTGCGGTGTCAGGTTGATCGAGGCTGCGCAGCAGGTCCCGGAAGCGGGGATAGGCTCGCGCTTCGGCGCGCAGTGCCTGGGGCGAGTTGCCCAGGCTGTGGCGGGTGGCAGACCAGGCGCGTAACGCTGCGGCCTTCAAGGTCTCGGTCCAGTGGCGTCGCGCCCCCGCGACATCCCCGCTGGCGATGCGTTGCATCAGCTCCGGCAGTGCCCGCTCGGCGCCGGAATAGAAGACAGCGGCGGTCGGTCCGTTGTCGAGAATGGTCCTGGCACGCGCCTTTGTGTCCTTGTGGGTGGGATCGGGCATGGCCCCGGCGATCATCCCGGCGCACAGCACCCGTAACCGAAAGAAGGTGTCTTCCCCGCCGCGTATCTGGACACGCAGTTCAGTAGCGGCGTTCGGATCGACGAGCAGCGTCAGGGGCAATGCGAGTTGCTCCATCCGCCACCGCAACAATTTGGCTTGATCGCTGGCCAAACCTGCCACCAGCAACGGCACTGGCGCATCCAGTTCACCCAGCCGATCCCACAGATTCGTCGCCCATGCCAGGATGGCGGCGGGTTGATTGAACTTGCCGGTGGGATCTGGAACCAGGGCGGGCAACTCGCGCCAGAAGGCGCGTCCTTCGGAGAAGGATACACGGATGCCCTTCCCTTCCTTGGTCATGCGGTAACACGCCATGGGGTCCGGGGCATTCGCGTCTTCTTCCAAGGCGAGCCCGGCAGCGTAGCGAATGTGCCGAATACGCCCATCAATGTCCTCAGGGACAAACAGGACCGCACGGGTCTGTCGCGTGTAGCGGTCATTGGGTCCGCTCGCCAGCCGCGGAGCCGACCGAAGTTCTGCGATACCTGGCGGCGATCTCTCCCACGCAGGCAGGTCCTCCAGCCCCGCCCGGCTAGGCGGATGCAGCCCGATGAGCAGGCTATTCCCGAGGGCCGCGCCCGTGGGGAGAACGGCCGCCGTGTTGGCCAATGGACCCGCCTTGTCGGAGTCGCGCACTGTCTTCACCAACCCACCCGGGGTGAATTGGAGGGCACCCAGCAGGTTCCGGCAAGCCAACGCTTCGGGGAGCTTGGCGGGGGCATCGTCTAGGGCGTGATCAAACACAACGGGGGCGTTACCGCTGGCTCCTTCAAGACACACCTGTGTCCAGGGCTTGAGCTTCCCTTCGGTCTCCGGAGCATCCGCAAGGGCCGCCACCTGCATAAACGGGGACTCGGGATGGAACAGCCAAAAACGCTCCCGCCATTGCTCTAGGTAGGCACGGATGGGCACCTCGGGCAGTCCCTCGCGATACCACCGGGCGCGGTCCGCGTCCTTCCAGGGGCCATGATGGGTGGTAAGCGCCCGGTGCAGCACGGCCAACAACAGCCGATACAAGGCGATGAGGTTGGGCGGTGAGGTTTCGGCCAGGGCGGCAATCTGGTCCGCCTCAAGCAGGGTCTGGGTCAGGCTGACCTCGCACACCTCCCCGGCCAAGGTCCGCACCGGTATCC
>JBFZCW010000156.1:0-12638 GCA_041307765.1 Chromatiaceae bacterium | reverse complement strand
TCCAACTCCTCGACTCGGGCTTGGAGGTTACGCAGTCCCTGCTCCTGCACCAGGACCACCTGCGCCAGTAGGTAGGGGGCCGCCGGCTGGCGGGCCATGAGGTCGTGGATCAGCGTCTCGGCCGCGGCATCGCGGGGACCCGTCTGGGTCTCCGCCTGTTGAAGACGCTGGAACAGGCCCTCGATCATGTTGCGCTCTTGCTCGTTCATCGCTCGATACCTCGTCGGTTTGGGTTGGCTCGTGATTAGGTGGTGGCGTCGGCACGCAGGGTGGCGATGCGCTCCCCCAGGGGCGGGCGGGACAGGAACAGCGATCAGTGTACGGGCGGGCGTTATGCAATAAAATACGAATGTTGTTTGCTATCTATTCGAGAATATCGAAACGAGGTGGGTATGCGGGGCAGCAGCTACAACCACCTGTACTACTTCTGGACGGTGGCGCGGGAGGGGGGTGTGACGGGGGCGGCGGACGTTCTGCACCTCACGCCCCAGACCATCAGCAGCCAGTTGAAGGTGCTGGAGGACAGCCTCGGTGTGCGGCTCTTCGCCCGCTCCGGGCGGAAGCTGGTCCTCACCGACGCCGGTCGGCTGGCCCTGACCTTCGCCGATGAGATCTTCCGGCTGGGAGCGGAGATGACCGCGGCCCTGAAGGGGCGCCCGACCGGCCGGCCGCTCCAGTTCTCCGTCGGGGTGGTGGACGTGGTGCCCAAGCTGGTCGCCTACCGGCTGCTGGAACCGGCCCAGCATCTAGGCGAGCCGGTGCGCATCCTGTGCCGGGAGGGTAAGCTCGACGCCCTGCTGGCGGACATTGCCCTCCACAAGCTGGACATGGTGCTGGCGGATACTCCGCTCGGCGGCACCGTCAATGTGCGCGCCTTCAACCACCCGCTGGGGGAGTGCGGTATCACCTTCTTCGCCGCCCCACCCCTCGTCGCCGAGTATCGGGAGGGGTTCCCCAGGTCGCTGAAGGACGCCCCCATGCTGGTACCCGCGGAGGGCACGGCGCTGCGCGGTGCCCTGATGCACTGGCTAGATCAGCTCGGCATCCGCCCGCAAATCGTCGGCGAGTTTGAGGACCGGGCGCTCATGCAGGCCTTCGGACAGGCGGGGGTGGGTGTTTTCATGTCGCCCAGCGTGATCGATGCGGAGGTTGCGCGACAACATGGCGTGGAGCCCATCGGCAGCACCACCGAGGTGCGCGAGCGCTATTACGCGATCTCCACGGAACGGCGCCTGCGCCACCCGGCCGTGGTGGCGGTGAGTCACGCGGCCCGACTAGAAGTGTTCGCGGGATGCGCTGGCACAGCGGCTCCGAGCGGGTGAGGAAGATTGTTTGCCGTGCGCGTCATCTGCAATAACCTCCATCGAATTGAGTTCAGTCATGTTCGAGCACATTCATCGGCTGGCCCGTCGTTTGCTGCCTATTCGCCCGCTGCTGGTCGGCCTTGCCGCCTGCGGCCTTTTGACCGCGGGGGTCGGACTCTTCGTGTTCTCTGGCACCGAAGGTAACCATGTCCTGATGCCTGCGATCATCCTGATGCTCTGGGCCGTGACGGGTCTAATCTTCATCGATGTCTTCGCCGAGCTCCCGCGTCAACCGTGTGCCAGCGGGGACGACTGGCGCGGCCGCTGGTCAACGAGGCTCCGGCAGGGTCTACATTGGGCGTTTGTGCTGGGGTTCGTGGCGCTGAGTCTGACGGTCGTCGATCTCAGCCTTCACATCGTCAATGCGTGGCTGGTGGACGGTTCGAGATGAAAGGCCAATCGTAGCCGGCATGAACTTGTCAGCGCTCTTGTCGTTGTGCCCGCTGGTGAATATGACTGGCTCCGGTAGCGGTCGGTCGCTCACGTCCAGATTGCGCGGGAGCTTGCCAGCGGCGGCCAGCGCATCCGAGGTCGTGCGCAATACCTGGCCCATAAATGTCCCGATCGCTATGCAGCTCGGGCGGAAGCACCAGCCGCCGCCCGAACCAAAGGGGTGCAGCGCATCGATCGCAGCCACAAGGGCGCACCGAGCCGCTCGACTGTTGGTAAGATTGCGGCCCAGCCCCGGGGACCCATCGCTGACGGACGAAGTCGCCGCCCCCCAATGGGCCCCACCTGATTGATCGACCACGACATTCTCGGAGCAAAGGCATGAGGTTCAAGCTGTTGATCGCAGTGATGCTCGGAGCCGCCACCTGGGCAGCGAGCGCCGCCGATGCGGTGAAGATCGGGTGCGTCGCACCCCTCACCGGCCCCCAGGCCCACCTGGGCAAGGACATCGAGAACGGAGCGCGGCTGGCGGTCGATGCCATCAACGCGACCAAGCCGACTCTGGATGGCAAGCCGGTCAAATTCGAGCTGCAGGTCGAGGACGACCAGGCCGACCCCAAGACGGCCACTGTGGTCGCCCAGAAACTGGTGGACGAAGGGGCCAAGGGGGTCATTGGACACCTCAACTCGGGGGCCAGCATCCCTGCCTCGCGCATCTACTCCGACAACGGCATCCCCCAGGTCTCGCCGGCCTCCACTGCAGTCGCCTACACGCACCAGGGGTTCAAGACCACCTTCCGGCTCATGGCCAACGACTCCCAACAAGGTAAGGCCCTGGGGCAATACGCCACCAAGCTGGGCAAGCGCGTCGCCGTCGTGGATGACCGCACCGCCTATGGCCAAGGCTTGATCGATGAGGTGGTGAAAGCGGTCAAGGCGGCCGGCGGCGAGGTCGTCGGCCGCGAGTACACCACGGACAAGTCCACGGACTTCACGGCCATCCTGACCTCCATCAAGGCCAAGCGCCCGGATGTGGTCGTCTTTGGCGGCATGGACCCCCAGGCGGCCCCCATGGTTCGGCAGATGCGTACCCTGGGCATGAAGACCCCGTTCTTGGGCGGGGACGGGATGCAGTCCGCCGAGTTCATCAAGCTCGCCGGCTCCACCGCTGAGGGGGCGATCGGCTCCTCCCCTGGGCTGCCCCTGGAGGAGATGCCCGGGGGGGCGGACTTCACCAAGCGCTTCAGCGAGCGCTTCGGCAAGGTCCAGATCTATGCCCCATTCTCCCATGACTCCGCAGTGGTCCTGATCCAGGCGATCCTCAGGGCCGGTTCGGCGGAGCCCACCAAGTATCTTCCGGAGCTGGTCAAGACCCAGGTCGATGGCGTCATCGGCCCCATTGCCTTCGACGACAAGGGCGACCTCAAAGGCGGCCCGGTGACCCTGTATCAGGTCAAAGGCGGCCAGTGGGAACCAGTGGAAACCATCGGCGGACCCGGGGCCAAGTAGGTCCCGACCCCAGGCCAAGTATCGATGGACGTCCTGCTCCAGCAGATCCTCAACGGCCTCATCCTGGGCAGCCTCTACGCCCTGGTGGCGTTGGGCTACACCATGGTCTATGGAATCCTGGAGCTAATCAATTTCGCCCACGGCGAGATCGTCATGCTCGGGGCCATGGTCTCGGTGACGGTGCTCGGCGTCCTCGCCGCCCTGGGGGTACCGGTGCCACTGGCCCTTTTGGCGGCCCTGGCGGGAGCGGTGGCGGTGTGCGTGGCCACCGGGGTGCTGGTGGAGCGGGTGGCCTACCGGCCCCTGCGCAATGCCCCGCGTCTGGCCCCGCTGATCACGGCCATCGGGGTCTCCATCGTCCTGCAGAACCTGGCCATGATCGTCTGGGGCCGTCAGTACCTGTCCTTCCCGCCGGTGCTGGACATCGAGATCTACGAGGTGGCCGGCGCCACGATCACGAATGTCCAGATCCTCATCGTCGCGGTGGCGACCATGGTGATGGGCGGGCTGCTGCTCCTGGTGCAGCGCACCCGGCTTGGGCGGGCCATGCGCGCCACAGCCCAGAACCGGGAGGTAGCAGGGCTCATGGGGGTCGACGTGAATCGGGTGATCGCGGCAACCTTCGCCGTGGGCTCGGCCCTGGCTGCCGTGGCTGGGCTCCTGATTGCCGCCTACTACGGGATCGCCCACTACAACATGGGGTTCATCCTTGGCCTCAAGGCCTTTAGCGCCGCCGTCCTGGGGGGCATCGGCAACATCCCCGGGGCCCTGCTTGGAGGGCTCTTGCTCGGGGTCATCGAGAGCCTGGGGGCAGGCTACATCGGGGACCTCACCGGCGGCTTCCTGGGCAGCCACTACCAGGACATCTTCGCCTTCTTCATCCTAATCCTGGTGCTCGTCTTCCGGCCCTCGGGGCTCTTGGGGGAGCGCGTGGCAGACCGGGCCTGATCCAGCATGATCGGCTTGGTTCCGGACAGACTCTATCGGGACCCGCGCCTGGCTCGGGTCGCGTTCGCGGCCCTGGCGGCCCTGCTGCTGGTCCTGCCCTTCCTGGTGGAGGCGGGGATGGGGCGCACCTGGGTGCGCATCCTCGATTTCGCCCTGCTCTACGTGATGCTGGCGCTCGGGCTCAACATCGTGGTCGGCTATGCGGGGTTGCTGGACCTGGGCTATGTCGCCTTCTATGCGGTGGGGGCCTACTTCTACGCCATCCTCGCCTCGCCTCAGTTCGGCATCCACCTGCCCTATTGGGTACTGCTGCCGGCCGGGGCCGGCGTGGCCTGCCTCTTCGGGGTCCTGCTGGGAACGCCGACGCTGCGCCTGCGGGGGGATTATCTGGCCATCGTGACCCTGGGCTTCGGCGAGATCATCCGGATCTTCCTCAACAACCTGAACGCCCCGCTCAACATCACCAACGGCCCCCAGGGCATCAACATGATCGACCCGGTGCAGCTCGCCGGGCAGAGCCTGACGCGCCCCATCGATCTCTTCGGGATCGAGCTATCCGGGGCTCACGCCCACTACTACCTCTTCCTGGCCCTGACCCTACTGATCATCGGCATCGCCTTGCGTCTCCAGGACTCCCGTATCGGGCGCGCCTGGGCCGCCATCCGCGAGGACGAGGTGGCCGCCGAGGCCATGGGCATCCATACCCGCAACGTGAAGCTGCTGGCCTTCGCCATGGGGGCCGCCTTCGGCGGGCTTGGGGGGGGACTCTTCGCCGCCTTCCAGGGCTTCGTGAGCCCGGAGTCCTTCACCCTGATGGAGTCCATCATGATCCTGTGCATGGTGGTCCTGGGAGGCATGGGGCACGTGCCTGGGGTCATCCTCGGGGCCCTGCTCCTCACCGTTCTGCCAGAGCTCCTGCGTTACATCGGGCCCCTGCAGCAGGAGCTGCTCGGGCGGGTGCTGGTGGACCCAGCGGACCTGCGGATGCTCCTGTTCGGCGCCGGCCTGGTGCTGGTGATGCTGTTCCGACCTCAGGGACTCTGGCCCTCCCCGGTGCGGGCGCGGGAGCTGCACCCGGAAAACCCGGACGAGGTCCGCCAGGAGCAGGAGGCCCTCTATGACGCCGAGCGCTAGCGCCGGGCTCGAAGAGACACGGCGGCCCCTGCTCGCCGCCACCGCAGTCACCAAACGCTTCGGGGGCCTGAGCGCCCTGAACGAGGTCTCCATCTCGGTCGAGCGGGGCGAGATCGTCGGCCTGATCGGCCCCAACGGGGCCGGCAAGACCACGCTGTTCAACTGCATCACCGGGCTGTACCACCCGACCTCGGGGAGCGTCCATCTGGATGGAACACCGCTCACCGGGCTCAAGCCCCACGCCGTCGCGGCGCTGGGGCTGGCACGGACCTTCCAGAACATCCGGCTCTTCGCCAACATGAGCGTGATCGAGAACGTCATGGTCGGGCGCCATGTGCGGTCGCGGGCCGGGGTCCTGGGGGCGGTGCTGCGCGGCCCGCGCACCCGCGCCGAGGAACGTTCCATCCGCGAGCACTCGATGGCAACCCTGGACTCTGTCGGGCTCGCGGGTCGCGCCGACCAGCTCGCCCGGCACCTCCCTTACGGCGACCAGCGGCGTCTGGAGATCGCCCGGGCCTTGGCCACCGAGCCCCGGCTCCTGGCCCTCGACGAGCCTGCGGCGGGCATGAACCCAATCGAGACCGCCGCCCTGCAGAGCCTGCTGGAGGGAATCCGCAGCCGCGGTGTGACCCTCCTGCTCATCGAGCACGATGTGCGCCTGATGATGTGTCTGTGCGACCGGGTGGCGGTCCTGGATTACGGGCGCAAGATCGCCGACGGAGTCCCCGCCAAGGTCCAGCGCGACCCGGCGGTGATCGAGGCCTATTTGGGTGCCGGGGCGACGGCGGACACCGGGGCACAGCGGCCGTGAGCCTGTTACAGGTGCAGGGGCTGGCGGTCCACTATGGGGGCATCCGCGCCGTCAAGGGGGTGGACCTGGAGGTGCAGGACGGCGAGGTAGTTTGCCTGATTGGCGCCAACGGGGCCGGCAAGACCACGACGCTCAAGGCCCTGGCCGGGCTCATCCCGGCCGCGGCCGGGTCCGTCCGCTACGCCGGGTCCGAGATCACCGGCCTGCCCGTGCACCGCCGGGCGCGGCTCGGGATCGCCATGGTCCCCGAAGGGCGCGGGGTCTTCCCCCGCCTCAGCGTCGCCGAGAACCTGCACATGGGGGCCTACTCCCGAACCGATGGCGCCGGGATCGTCGAGGACCTGGATCGGGTCTACGGGCTCTTCCCCCGCCTCAAGGAGCGCCGCACCCAAAGCGGGGGGACCCTCTCCGGAGGCGAGCAGCAGATGCTGAGCCTGGGCCGCGCCCTCATGAGCCGCCCGCGCCTGCTGCTGCTCGACGAACCGAGCATGGGGCTCGCCCCGCTGGCGGTGCAGAAGATCTTCGAGACCCTCCGCCTCATCGCCGAGCAGGGCATGACCCTGCTCCTGGTCGAGCAGAACGCCCGCCTCGCCCTGGAGGCGAGCCGCCGCGGCTACGTCCTCGAAGGGGGGCAGATCGTCCACCACGACGAGTCCCCTTCCCTGCTCGCCAGCCCCAGGGTCCGCGCGGCCTATCTGGGCGCCTGAGCGCTCGAACAGTTGCGTTCACTGGGCGGCATCGTAGCGCCAGGTCTGCGCCCCGTCCTTGTCGTGCAGTTCGATGGATTGGACTTCGAGGCCGGCACTTGCCTTCGCCGGTACGATTCGCAAATGGGTGAGGCGGCCCTGCACGGGCAGCTCGGCTTGGACGTCCTGCCATTCGGCAGAGGCGGGCCAGTCGAAGGCGGCGGTGTTCTCTCGCTCGAAACCCGCCGCACCCTTGGTCCGCCAGTTGACGACGCTCTTGCCGCCCTGTTCGGCGCGCACCCGCATGACCAGGCGGACGGGGCCGGCAAGGTCAAGGTCGCTGTGCGTGATGAAGAGTCGGGTTTTTGAACCAGCGTTTGGATCCGGAGCGATGACGAGCGCACCGTCTCTGAGCGCGAGCGTCCCATTGCGGCTACGCCAGCCGGAGACCTGGGCTTCGGGCGCAGGTCTCGCGGAGGTCTGGGCCGCAGCTTCGGTGCCCGCAGAGATGCCGTGTTCTGCGAAGAGTCGTTCATGGCGGCGGTGAGGCGTCGCGGATAGGCCGGGCGGCTGGAGGTCTCTGGTCCAGCCCTTGAGCTTGTCTTCCAGCCGCGCAGCGATGTCAGGCTGTTGCGCCATCAGGTTGCGACCGATGTCCTCGCCGTCTGGTTCGGTGACGTTGAAGAGCAGACGTTCGCGTTCGCCCAGGACGATGAGCTTGTAGGGCATCTCCAGGACAGCCGCTTGCGACATCCACCGCCAATACAGGGTGTCATGGGGGACCCCGCCATTGTCGCGAGTTAGGAAAGGCACAAGATTGACGCCGTCCAGGGCAGGATCCTTTGGAAGGCCGGCGAGTTCGACCGCCGTGGCGGCGACATCGAGGCTGATGACGGGGTGATCGTACACCTGGCCGCCCGGTATCTTGCCCGGCCACGCCGCGACGAAGGGCACGCGGATGCCGCCTTCGCTCAACATGCCCTTCTGGCCTTTCATGGGCAAATTGATGGAGCCGTTCCAGGCCCTGCCGAGCGGCGCGCCGTTGTCGCCAATGAAGAAGACGAGTGTGTTCTGCTCCTGGCCCATGGCGCGGATCCTTTCGCGGATGCGGCCCACCCCATCGTCAATGGCACCCAGAAGCGCGAGGGCCTGGCGGCGCTCCTGTGGCAGGTAGGCTGCAGTTCGTGAGAACCACGGCTCGGGCGATTCCAGGGGCACATGCGGCGCCATGTAGGAAAGATAAAGGAACCAAGGCTGGTCGGGATTCGTTGCACGGCGGTCGAGGAAGCCGAGCGCAGCCTCCGTCTGGGTGGCGACGCGGAAGCCGTCCTCGTGAACCTGGCGCGGTGCATCAGGGAACGGCGAGCCATCAAGGGCGTGAGACGCTGCGTAGTCTTGCCTGAAGCCGGTGAAGTACTCGTCGAAACCCTGCCTGTGCGGCAGCAACTCGGGGTCAAATTTTTTCCTTGGCCTGTCGGCTTTCCCCAGATCAACGACATTCAGATGCCATTTGCCACTGATGCCGCTGACGTAACCGGCTCCCTTCAGCCGCTCGGGCAGCGTGACGACTTCCGACGGCATGGGGATACCGTTATGCTCGACGCCGAGACGCTGTTGATACATGCCGGTAATGATGCCCGCGCGCGACGGTGTGCATTGCGGGGCAGTCACGTAGCCGCGCTTGAACAGGACGCCGTCGCGCGCGAGCCGGTCTAGGTTCGGCGTGCGGATGTCCTTGTCCACCCCCTGCGCGCCGAGGTCCGCCCAGCCGTGGTCATCGGTGAAAATCAGCAGGATGTTGGGCCGGGCGGGCGCGGGGGCAGCGGCCGCTTGCGCTTCGCCTGCGGCGATGCTGGAAGCGCCCAGGAGGGCGTAAACGGAGAGCAGGGCGAGCATGCGCTTCATGGCTAAGGATACCGGCTGGCGGCGCCAAATCGACTGGATTGACAGGAGTTCGCCGTCGCCCGCCATTTCGAGGGTCCGTGCTCCCCGCACTGTATATGCCATTCCCGCCGCCATCGTTCCGCGCCTATTTGATGCGGCCTAGCGTGAGGGCCGTGTCAGCGACCATCTTTCCGGTTCGGCGTCGCCTCCTTGATGATGCCCGGCGGGAACGAGTGCTGTTTCTCGTGGGAATATCCCGGCGGGGGATAGATGACTTCGCAGGTTTCCACGTTGACCTTGGCTTCGTCTTTCTGCTGCAGGCACACATCGCGGTCACCGGGACCGCCGTCCAGAAAGTCCAGTTCCGGACCAGCCCAAAGCACGTCCCGCTCCCCTTCGCCCCCATACAGCGAGTCCTTACCCTTGGCCCCGAACAGCACGTCGTTGCCTGCCTCGCCGAACAGAAAGTCGTCCCCAGTCGCTCCGTGGACCGAATCATTCCCCGGGCCGGCGCAGACGATGTCATCTCCATCGTCCGCCTGGATGACATCGTCGCCGGCAAGCCCCAGGATCACATCGTCGTCCTCGGTCCCCCACAGCACGTCGTCACCGTCGGTACCGATACACGTCGCCGGCCTCCCCTGACAGGTGGGCACCGGGTCGAGCCCAGGCGGGATGGAGGGGCATTGGATGACGAATCCCATCGGCGGTTGCGATGGAGCACCCATCGCCATGGCGGGGATCCATACCGCACAGCAGACCATCGTAACGAGCTTGGTGTTCATCTGTTGCGTTCCTCAGGGGCCCCTACAGGTAAGGGGTTGTGGTGGTGACGTTGTCTACGCGCTTCGGTTCGGCATGGGGCATGGCGATCATCGCCCGGGCTGTCACCTGCCGAAAACGCCGGGGTGCTATTCGCCCAGCATTTATAAGGATAGAAAATTCAGCGGGCCCAGACACAGATTTTCGTCACGTCGGTCCCGAGGAGGGATGCTGACAACTCGGCACTGCAAGACGGGATAGCAGCAAACCTGTACCTGCCGACACGCCTTGCCCACCAATGTCGAGGCGGCTACGATCTGAGAGCCGTGCGGCCCCAGGCGGCTGGATTTCTTCTCCATCGGCCGGCTCCGGGCACCCCAACGACATCATCGCGCTTGGCACAACCACCATCGGAGGCACCGCCCAATGAATAAATTGTTACTGCTCACCCTGCTCGTGCTCCCCATCGCCGCTGCTCAGGCGGATGACCGCTACGGCAAGCAGAAGGCCGTATATCACATGAACGTCGACGATGCACAGACTCAAACCGCCACGCTTGGCAACATCCAGAACCATATCAGCGCCGTCGGATCGGAAAACATCGAGGTCAAAGTGGTGATGCACGGGGATGGGGTGTCCCTGGTCATGGAGCCCGATGCGCTGAAAGGCACCAAGATGAAGGCGGCCAATGCTACGCCCGAGATACAGGCAAAGATCTCCGGCTTGAAGCAGCAGGGCGTGAAGTTCGAGATCTGCGCCAATACGCTGAAGGGCCGCAATGTCCCGATGAATGCACTTTACGACACCGACGAGGCGGACATAGTCCCAAGCGGGGTCGCCGAGCTGTCGCGGCTGCAGCAGATGGGGTACACCTACATCAAGCCCTGACCGACCTCTCAGGAGGGCCCGGCCCCCCACCGGGGCACCGCGGGCTGATCAGAGCGGGCAGGGACGCCGCCGGCCCGCCCCGATGCTGTCAAAGCCGGCCCGCCCTCAGGACTTCCAGGTCCTTGTGGGTCGTCCCCCTCCGGCTGTCCCTGCCTCACACGGGACTTCCACGTCCCTGTGGGTCGCGCGGCAGGAGCCCCAGTTCCAGGGTATCTTCCAATTCGGCGAGTTGCGTCAGGGCCGCCCGGTCGGAAATGGTGACATGGGCGCCGTGGACGGAAACGACGCCATCCAGGGTCAGTTGCTTGATGACCCGGGAGAAGGTCTCGGGCTTCACCGACAGGCGTGAGGCCAAGACCCCCTTTGGGACATCCAGTTCGAAACCGGGCTGGTCCTCCGCCACATGGGTGAGCAGATAGCGGGCCACGCGGCTCTTGGCGTTGTGCAGCGTCAGGTTATCGATCTCCCCGATCAAGGACCGCAGCCGCTGGCTGAGTGCGCCCATGACGACGAAGCACGTGTCCACGGACTCGCGCAGCATGGCGGCGAAGGCGCGGGCATCGATCCCGATCAGGTCCGCCGGGTCCAAGGCGGCGGCGCACACCGGATAACGCGGGGCATTGAGGAACATCAGGGCCTCCGCGAAGGTCTGGCCCGGCGAGACGATCTCGATGATCTTCTCCGTCCCCTCCGGGGAGAGGCGAAACAGTCGGATTTGACCCTGATGCAGGAAATAGAAGCGGCGCGACGGGTCGCCCTGGCTGAACAGCCACTGCCCCTCGTCCAGGTGCACAGGCACCGCGTTCGCGGCGACCCGCTCCAACTGCTCCTGCTCCAGGCCCGACAACAGGGGCGCCCTGCGCAACAACTCAATCATGTCGGCCCCTCCGAATACCCAATCCCCAGCTAGGATACCCCAAGTGCGGGAGCGTCCCCGATCCGATTGGGGCGGGACTTGGTCCGCTCAAGTCGAGCCGGGCTGCGAACCGAGGTGGGAGTCCAGGGGAGACGACCGATCCAGAGCCCTGCCGATCTGGCGGTAGCGCCACGCGGCAGTCAGCAGGAGCCCGACCAGCAGCAGGGTAGCGAGGGCGAGCAGGGCGCCCCCGGCGGCGGCCATTCGGGGATCGAAGCAGGCGACGCTGAGGGTCGTCAGGGCCGCCAACTGCAGCCCCCACTGCCAGCGGCTCGGCCGCTCCGGCAGAAAACCGTGCATGTGCGGAACCCGCACCTCGAAGCGACGGGCAGAGACCTGGCGCTGCTGCAGGTGAAACCAGCACAGGAATGGGACGATCTTGAACAGCATCCCACTGGTTAGCCCGACCCCCACCCCCACCAGCAACAGGACCCCGATCAACGCGTCCGGCGCCCCGACACCCCAGGCGCAGGCCGCGGCGATGGCAGCCCCCAGGACGGACCACCAGTGCAGGAGGTTGGCATCGCGCCGCGGCCGGCCCCGGCGCCGATGCAGGTCAAGGGTCACCAGGGCGAAGACGCCGAAGCCGAGGGCGATGACACCCTGCGCCAGCCCGACGACGCGCCCCAGACCGGAGAGGGTACCCAGGGTGGAGATGGCGAGGGCCGCGAACAGGAGCGGTGCCAGCCAGCGGGTCAACGCGGCCGGATAGGCTGGCGTGAAGTGGAACATGGGGACCACCTGATAGGCGACCCCCAGGATCAGGAGCCCCACCCAGCCGAACAGACCCCAGGCAAGGTGCAGGTCCACCCACGACGGAAAACCCGGAAGGGCGGTCCAGCCGATCAGGACGGACGCAAGGACCGTACCGATGATGACGGTGGCTGCCAGCGAGAAAGCCGCCATGCGCAGGGCACCAACCGTCCCCGGCGCCCCCTGGGCGCGGGTCAGGGCGGTCGCTGCGGCGGCCAGAAAGACCGCGAACCCGAGCGTGGCGCAGCCGGCGCCAAGCCCCAGGAGCCAGGGTCCGCCGCCGAGAAACCCCGCGGCCAGGAGTGCGGAACCTGCAGCGAGGGCGACATGGACGACCGCCCCCACCCAGTGCACCCCGGGAACGGGGGCCCCGGCGATCACCGGGAGCATCTGGAGCAGGGCCCCGCAGATCGCCTGGCCGAGGAAACCGACGGTGATCAGGTGGGTCACGGCCAAGGCCGCTGGGGTCCAGCGCGAGGCCACGACCTGGTCGCCTGACACCATCAGGATGATCGCCGCGGCCACCGCGAACCAGGGGGCGGTGAGCAGGAGCCGCAGGGGGAGGTGGATGGGCGGGGCCTGATCCAGGCGCA
>JBFZCW010000155.1:0-7384 GCA_041307765.1 Chromatiaceae bacterium | reverse complement strand
ACGGGCAGGTTTCCTGGTCCTCAAATCCCCGGACATCCCGTCCATGCTGGTGGAGACAGCCTTCATCTCTAACCCTGAGGAGGAGGCCAGGCTGCGCAACGGGGACCATCAGCAGCGTCTGGCGGAGGCCATTCTGAAAGGCATCAGGACCTACTTCCAGAAGTACCCGAACCAGTCTGCCGCCATCGCCGGCGACGGCGAGAGCCGGGCGGACATTGCCGCACGCTAAGGCATAGGCCAGGCGCGGCTGCCTAGGGCCAGCGGCCTGGCGCGGATACCACGGGCAGGTGCTGAGCCTCCAGGTCGGGGGTCGGCGTCCTTCCGCGGGCGAGGTTGGCGCCCGCAGGGCTGTGCTTGGCAAGCCCCTGGCCCAAGTCAGGGGCGCTTGCGTGGGGCGGCGCTTTTTGCTTCCATCCGGCGATGACCCGCCGCATCCTGTCCCTGCCGTCCCACCTGGTCAACCAAATTGCCGCCGGGGAGGTGGTGGAGCGCCCGGCCTCGGTGGCGAAGGAGCTGATTGAGAACAGCCTCGATGCCGGGGCAGACCGCGTCGAGATCGAGCTCGAACAGGGCGGCGTCAAGCTCCTGAGGGTGCGCGATAACGGCGAGGGCATCGCCGCCGAGGACCTGGCCCTGGCCCTGGCGCGCCATGCTACCAGCAAGATTGCGAGCCTCGCGGACCTGGAGGCCGTCGCTACCCTTGGCTTCCGCGGCGAGGCTCTGCCCAGTATCGCCTCGGTATCGTGCCTGGACATTCTGTCGCGCCGCCGCGGTGCAGAGCGGGCCTGGCGAATGCCCGGGCAGGGCGGAGAGCCGATCCCCGTGGCCCACCCGGACGGCACCACCGTCGAGGTCAGGGACCTCTTTTTCAACACGCCCGCCCGGCGCAAATTCCTGCGTGCCGAGAAGACAGAGCTTCAGCACGTGGAGGCGCTGGTCCGGCGGATCGCCCTGGCCAGACTGGACGTCGGGTTTCGCCTGGGACATAACGGGAAGGCCCTGTTGCAGCTCCCTCCGGCTGAAGACGATCCTGCGCGGGTCGCTCGGCGGCTTCAGGACCTGCTCGGCGCTGGCTTCGTGGAGCACGCCCTTGCGGTGGATGAGGGGGCAGTGGGACTGCGCCTGCACGGCTGGGTAGTGGCTCCTGCCTTCTCCCGCAGTCAAGGGGACATGCAGTTCTTCTACGTCAACGGGCGGGTAGTCCGCGACAAGCTGGTCGCCCACGCCCTGCGCCAGGCCTACCAGGACGTGCTGCACCATAGCCGCCACCCCGCCTATCTCCTGTATCTGGACATTCCCCCGACCCAGGTGGACGTGAACGTCCACCCGGCCAAGCACGAGGTGCGCTTTCGCGAGGGGCGCCAGGTCCACGACTTCATCTTTCGCGCCCTGCATCGGCGCCTGGCCGAGGGGGCCCAGGGCGCGAGGCCTCGGTTGGCCTCCGACCCTGCTCAGGTCATGTGCGTCAATCCAGGTTCTGGCGAGGGCCGATTGGGGGCCCCTGTGCCGTGGCAGAGCCCCAGGGGTCAGCGGACCATCCCGCTGGGTATCCGCGAGGTGGGACAGGGCTATGCCTTCAGCGCCGCCGCCCAGCGCCCCGTCCTCGGGTCCGCGCCCGCCGGGGCCGGCGAGACCGAGACGCCGGCTGCCCAGCCGCTGGGGTTTGCCTTGGGCCAGCTCCATGGTGCCTATGTCCTGGCCCAGGCGGAGGATGGGTTGGTCATCGTGGATATGCACGCCGCCCACGAGCGCATCGGTTACGAGCGGCTCAAAAGCGCTTGGGATCAGGGCGAGGTTCGCCGTCAGCCTCTGCTGGTACCACTCCCGGTCCAGGTCAGCCGCGCCGAGGCAGATCTGGCCGAGGCACGGGCCGGCCTGATCCGGGATCTAGGTCTGGTGGTTGACCGCATCGGCTCGGAGTCCCTGCTGGTGAGGGAGATCCCGGCGGCACTCCAGGGGGCCGACGCCGAGGGCTTGCTGCGTGACCTGTTGTCGGACCTAGCGGTGCACGGGACCA
The DNA here is from genome assembly GCA_041307765.1 of Chromatiaceae bacterium. Taxonomy (GTDB): domain Bacteria; phylum Pseudomonadota; class Gammaproteobacteria; order Chromatiales; family Chromatiaceae; genus DYRB01. Next base: position 5,367 of record JBFZCW010000155.1, on the reverse strand, counting down.
CTGACCGGGTGCGCGAGGAGGTAAACGATGTCCTAGGTACCCTGGCCTGTCACGCCGCGGTGAGGGCCAACCGGCGCCTGACCCTGGAGGAGATGAACGCCCTGCTGCGGGACATGGAGCGCACGGAGCGGGCGGACCAATGCAACCACGGGCGCCCAACTTGGGTGAAACTCTCCCGCCAGGACGTAGATCGCCTTTTTCTCCGAGGGCGCTGACGGCGTGCGCTTGGGCGGCTCAGAACCAGCCGCCCCGCCGGAAGCGCCAGAGCATGAAGCCGGCGATGCCGAGGCAAGCGGCCCAGAAGACTGCGTAGGTCCAGGGCCACTGGTTCTCTGGGATGTACATGTTCATTCCGTAGACCCCAGCGAGGAAGGTCAAGGGGATGAAGATGGTCCCGATGATGGTCAGGACCTTCATGATGTCGTTGGTGCGGTTGGAGATGAGCGAGACGTAGGTCTCTGCGACCGCCGAGGCAATCTCGCGGTAGGTCTCGATTAGGTCGATGATCTGGACGCAGTGGTCATAGACGTCGCGGAAATAGGTCTGGGTGATCGCAGACAGGCACTCGTGGGGTTCGCGCTGGAGCTGACCGATGAGCTCGCGCATGGGCCAGGCGATCCGGCGGATCATCACCAGGTCGCGCTTGATCAGGTGGATGGCCTGCAGGCTCTGTGCCTGCGGCCGGCTGACAATGTCCTCCTCTGCCTGCTCCAAGTGGTTGGAGGTCTCGTCCAGAATCGGGAAAAAGTGGTCAACCAGCGCGTCGAGGATGGAGTAGAGCAGAAAGCTGACGTCGTTCTGACGCAGGCGTGAGCGCGGGCTTTCAGCGCGGTGGCGGACCGCCTCCACCGCCTCGCAGCGCGTCGACTGGAAGCTCAGTAGGGTATTGCGCCCGAGGAAGAGACTGGTCTGCTCGCCGCGCAGCTCGCCCTGCACGAGGCGCAGGCGGCGGGCGACCACGAACAGGCGGCCGGGCAGATCGCCGGTGGCGGGGTAGTCCTCGGCCTTGGGGCGGTGGTTTCCGTCCAACATGTCCTCGATGGCGAGGGGGTGGAGCTGGTATTTCTCCGCCAGGGCGCGGATGGTGGGACGGTCCTGCATACCCTCCACGTGGATCCAGCGGACATGGGACCAGGTTGGTCGATGCACCGCCAGGAAGGCGGCGATATCGGCCACCTCCTGTACCTGGAACTGCTCGGCACAGTAGTCGGTGCAGACGACACGGGCTGGCGCCTGGCCGGGGGTCTCCAAGAGCTCGTGGTACTCGACCCCGGCGGCAGACCCGGTTGGGGCGCGGCTGCCCTTGGGTACCGCCGGGGGCGGCGCATCCTCGCGCCGGCGCCGCGAGATTCCCCGCTGTGCCTTAGCCCTGGATCCTCGATGGCGAGACTTGGTGGTCTCTGAACTGGAGCTGGCGGTCATGGTTTGGGTCAGGCTCCCCAGAATTGGGCCTCACTATCCGATCTCCCGAGCCGAGGATCAAGCGGCCTGTTGGCCTTGACCAGATCCGCACTTGCCCCAACGTTTTTTATTTAGGTCGCGCAGCGCTTCTTGGCAGGCCCAAGGAGCAGACACACACCCTAGTCCTTCTTGAGGGTCAATCTCAATGCCGTGCAAAATCGAACGTCTCATTCGGCGCGAAATTCCTCTCCTCGATGAAAGCAAGACCGTCCTCGAAGGTGCGCGGCTCATGACGGAGCGCAACGTTGGGTCGCTGGTGGTCACCCGCGATGGGCGCGTGCACGGACTCTTCACCGAGCGCGATCTGTTGACGCGGGTGGTGGGGATTGGGCTCAAGCCGGACGAGGTATCTCTGGGTCACGTCTGCAACGAGGGCCTGGTCACCATCGAGCACAACGCTACCTGCCTAAAGGCCGTGTCCGCGATGGCGGCCCACGGCTGCCGTCGGCTGGTGGCCTACCGGCGGGGCCAGTACCTTGGGCTGGTCAAGCTCACGGACATGGCGCACGCCTTGGCTGAGGACGGTCGCAAGGGTAAGGACAGGCTACTCAATGCCGTGGGCATGGCCACCATTGGAGCTGCGGTGGGGGTGATCGTCCTGCTGCTGTCCCAACTCCCCACCATGCTCCAGCTAGCCGATCGGGTGTCCTCGCCCTAGGCGCCCTGTTCTAAGCTCATCGGTTTAGCCCGGGAGCAGCCGCTCCAGAATGCCGCGATAGATCGCCGACAGCCGTTCCAGGTCCTTTACCGCGACGCACTCGTCGGCCTGATGAATGGTTGCGTTGATGGGGCCAAGCTCCAAGACCTGACCACCAAAGGCGGCGATGAAACGCCCATCGGAGGTCCCGCCGCTGGTCGAAAGCTCGGCCTGCTCCCCGGTCACCTCAACGATGGCGCTGCGGGCGGCCTCCACCAGCGCCCCGGCTGAAGTCAGGAAGGGGCGGCCGGACAGGCGCCAAGTGAGCCGGTAGTCGAAGTCCCCGGAGTCGAGCATGGCCGTTACCCGGCGGCGGATCTCCTCCTCGGTCAGCTCGCTCCCGAAGCGCAGGTTGAACTGCGCCGTCAGGCGCCCTGGGATCACGTTCTCCGCACCGGTCCCGACATTCAGATTGGCGACCTGAAGGCTGGTGGGCGGGAAGTAGGCATTGCCCTGGTCCCACTCCTCGGCCACCAGGCGCGCCAGGACAGGGGCAAAGGCGTGCAGGGGGTTCTTGGCCAGGTGAGGGTAGGCGACATGACCCTGACGCCCGATCACCGTCAGGAAGCCGTTGAGGCTCCCGCGCCGACCGTTCTTGATGGTGTCCCCCAGACGCTCCCGGCAGGACGGCTCCCCGACCAGGCAGTAGTCGACGTGCTCCCCGCGGGCCATCAGGGCCTCGACGACCTTGACGGTCCCGTCGGTGGCGACGCCCTCCTCGTCGCTGGTGATCAGGAAGGCGATGGAGCCCTGGTGGTTCGGGTGGGCGTGCACGAACGCTTCGGTGGCCGTGACCATGGCGGCGATGGAGCCCTTCATGTCCGCGGCGCCGCGCCCGTAGAGCAGGCCGTCGCGGATCTGCGGCTCGAACGGGCCCGAGGCCCAGTCGCTGCGGGGGCCTGGCGGCACCACGTCGGTATGGCCGGCGAAGCAGAACAGGGGTGGGGCGGTGCCGCACCTCGCCCATAGGTTGGTCACTCCGTTGGACGGCATGGGCTCCAGGTGAAAGCCCAGCGCCGCCAGGCGCAGGCCGATCAGGGTCTGGCAGCCTGCGTCGTCCGGGGTCACGGAGGGGCGGCGGATGAGGTCCCGGGCCAGCGCCAGGGTGGGCGATCCAGTCATTGGCCGAGGATCTCCCGATACCGGGACTCGCTGAACCCCAGGTGGCGGGCGCTGCCGGTGTCCAGCAACGGGCGCCGGATCAGGGAAGGCGAGGCGAGCATGAGGCGGATGGCCTGGTCCTCGTCCAGCCCCTCGCGCTGTTCCGTCGGGATCCTGCGCCAGGTGGTGCCTTGGCGGTTGATGATGGCCTCCCAGCCTAGCTCCGCCACCCAGGCGCGCAGCAGCGGCTCCGGGAGACCGTCGCGCCTGAAGTCGTGAAAGCGGTGCTCGATGCCGTGCTCGATGAGCCAGGCGCTTGCCTTCTTCACCGTGCCGCAGTTGGGGATACCGTAGAGCGTCAGCATGGCGGACGTCAGTGCAGGCCGGCCCGGACCGTTGCGCGAGTCGTCTTCGCGGGCGTCGGACAGCTACTGCCGAGTGGGCTCGCGTCGTCGGGCCCGGCAATCAGGTCCAGCTCGGCTGCGGCCTCCGTCTCGGCGGGCGGGTCCGGCTCGAACAGGGGCCGCATGGCCTCGTCCATGTACGGCATCGAGGCAGCGTCCTGTTCGCGCTTGACTCGTTTGTACAGCCGCCAGACCTGCCAGACGTAGGCGAGCATGGGTCCGTAGGTCGAGGCGAACTCCCAGGCACGGCGCGGGTAGAAGACCAGCGGGCTCTCCACGGCAAAACTCGGGCGCCGCTCGGTGCGGACCTTGCGGCGGATGAAGCCGCCCTGCAGCGGGTGGACCCCCTCGAACTTGAAGCAGCCGTAGAACTCCAGGGCAATCTCCATGATGCGCTTGGGGTTACGGTCCACCGCCGTGGCCCGGCGCATGAGGCGCTCCAGGTGCTCCATGGAGTAGTAGGCGTCCCACGCCTGGCGGTAGATGCCCTGCCACTCGGCCTTGGTCATCCGCGGGTGGGTGGTGCAGACGTGCTCCAGGTCGTAGATGTTCATGTCGGGGTCCAACGGTGCCCCGGCGGCGGCCAGGCGCTGATGGTCCACCGAGCCCGGCAGCGGGGTCAGGCAGAAGAACTCCAGGATGTCGAGCGGCAGCTCGCGCTGGATGGTGGCGATGTCCTCCAGGATCTGGGCCGGGGTGTCGTCCGGGAAGCCGAGGATGTAGCCACAGTAAGTGGTCACCCGCATTTTCTGCCAGGCCAGCAGCATCTCCCGGTAGTTCTCGATCTTGTTCTGCTTCTTGCGCGCCGCCCCCAGGTTCTCTGGGCGGATGTTCTCCAGGCCCAGGAAGACCCGCGACACCCCGGCCTTACGCGCCTTGTCCACGAACCCGGGCAGGGTGTGGCACATGGTGTCCACCTGGATGGTGAAGTTGAACTTGACCTTGAGCTCCTCGCGCACCGCGGCGACTCGGTCGAAGATCGCCTCCCAATTGCGGTTGCGGGCGAAGTTGTCGTCGGTGATGAAGTAGTGGCGGATGCCGTGGGCCAGGTTCTTGCGCAGCAGGTGCTCCACGTCGTCCGGGGAGCGGTAGCGGGATTTCCGCCCCTGGACGTTGATGATGGTGCAGAAGCTGCACAGGAAGGGGCAGCCGCGCCCGGCGTCGAAGGTGCCCGGCATGGGGGCATAACGGCGTGCGACCTCGGGGGGGAGATAGGGCAGGACCTCCCCGTCGAGGTTCGGCAGGTCGCTCATGTAGTTGTAGAGCGGCTCCAGGCTGCGGCCGTAGGCGGCACGCAGGAAGGCGTCGAAGCGCCCTTCCGCCTCGCCGGCGAAGAGGGTGATGCCGAGATCCATGGCCTCGCGCAGGTCTGCCGGCAACTCAGGGAGCATGGCCAGGCAGCCGCTGACGTGGAATCCGCCGATGGCAACCCGGACACGGGCGGCGCGGAAGCGTCGCGCCATATCCAGGGCCCGCGGGAACTGGTTGGACTGGACCCCGACCATGCAGACGATGCCGTTGCCCCCGGCGCGGCGGATGCGCTCGCCGATGCACTTGACCGGGATGACGGTGTTGGCCTCGTCGTAGGCGCGTATCTCGATCTCCACGTGCGGACCCAGCACACGCTGCTCGGCCGCCACGAGTGCCTGGCCGTACAGGCTCGCCAGGGAATTGGATGGGATCCACGCCTTGAGCCACTGGATC
>JBFZCW010000154.1:0-10847 GCA_041307765.1 Chromatiaceae bacterium | reverse complement strand
GTCATCTTTGGTGTGGTAACGCTGGCCGCGTACGACATAGGAGGCAGGATTACCGTAGCGGCTGCGTGGCTCCACCTTGGCAACCAGTTCCTCGGTCGGCTGGGCGATCGCCCCCTCGCTGCGTTCCGGGGGTGTGGAGCAGCCGGAAAGAAGCCCCAATAGGCCCCCCAGCACGGCCAGCGGCATGAACGCGTGCCGGACGCTGACCACTCTGCCCTTTTTCTGCCCGACTGCTGTGTGTGAAGTCATGCGTTTCCCCCCAAGTCTCGATGAGGGAGTTGCCGGACGAATCGGCAGCTCCCGCGGGGCGAAAGGCCCCGTCGTTCTCCGCGGCGCCAAGCCACTGAGAACGCAGGAAGGCGGCCGGCACCCGCGGCCGGATCCGCCTACCCTGCGCGGCGCAGGCCCCAGATAGGCCTAGTCCGCGCCCCCCTGGTTAGCGGCGGCCTGCCGGGACTCCGTGGCCAAGTACAACGCCTTGATCTCACGGCCGAGCTGGTGCACGGCCATGGCATACAGGTTGCTGCGGTTATACCGCGTGACGACATAGAAATTGTTGAGCGCGATCCAGAATTCGTCCTCGGACCCGTCCAGTACCAGCAGGACGGCGGGTGTCGCGGGATCGAGGGATTCGGCGGTTGTCACGCCCCGCCCCGCCAGCTCACCGGCGGGCGTTGCCGGACTGACCGGGTCCTTGCGGGCGACGGGGAGCCCATCGGCTGCCACCGCCGCGCGCGCCTCGGGGGTCAGGGTGGCGGGCAATGCCACGGGTTCGCCGGACCGCCAGCCGTGAAGCCGAAGGTAATTGGCCACGCTGCCGATGACGTCGGCGTCGCTGCGCCACAGGTCGCGTCGCCCGTCGCCGTCGAAGTCCACGGCAAAGGCGCGGTAACTGCTGGGAATGAACTGGGGCTTGCCCACGGCCCCGGCATAGGATCCGGTAACCTGAGCGGCGTCGATGGCCTCCTCATGGGAGAGGAGCAAGAAGGCTTCCAGTTCGCGCCGGAAAAAGTCCGCCCGCGGCGGGTAGGCGAAGCCCAGTGTGGTCAGGGCGTCGATCACCCTGTGCCTGCCGAGGTTGCCGCCATAGCTGGTCTCCACGCCGATGATGGCGACGATGACCTCCGGAGGGACCCCGTAGTCGCGCTCGGCGCGACGCAGCAGCTCGGCGTGGGACTGCCAAAAGGCTCGGCCGCCTTCAATGCGCGCCGGGGTGATGAAGATCGGGCGATAGAGCGACCAGGGCTTGCCCTCGTAGGGGCGGCGCATGGCGTCCACGATGTCCTGGCGGTAGCGCGCCCGATCCAAGAGCCGGTCCAGGGCAACGGGATCGAAGCCGTTCTTCGCCACCATCTCGGCCGCGAAGGACTGTGCCGCACTCCGATAGGACGCGGGTTCCGCGGCAGGCGCAGGCATCGGCCCCAACCAGGCCAGGAGGGGCCAGCAAAGAACCAACACTTTGAACCAAAAGCACTTGGTAAAACGTGCCCGACCCAAGAGTTCACGCTTTATCTGCAGAAAGCGGAGGAACATCCTATACGGGAAACCTTTTTCTGTGCGTATGGATAGACATTATGATACCGAATCCGCCCATGATCGTCACTAGGGACGTTCCCCCATAGCTGACCAGGGGCAGTGGGACCCCGACAACGGGCAGCAGACCCGACACCATCCCGGTATTCACAAAGACGTAAACGAAGAAGATGAGGGTCAGCCCCCCCGCCAGGAGCCGCCCGAAGGTATCCCGGGCCATACTGGCGATGTAGAGTCCGCGCAGAATGATGACGAGGTAGATGGCCATCAGAACCAGGGCCCCAGTCAGGCCAAGTTCCTCGCCCAGTACGGCGAAGATAAAGTCCGTGGTGCGTTCCGGCAGGAACTCCAGGTGGGACTGGGTCCCGTTGAACCAGCCCTTCCCATAAACGCCGCCGGAGCCGATGGCGATCTGAGACTGAATGATGTGGTAACCAGAGCCCAGGGGATCCGTGGTTGGGTCCATAAAGGTCAGCACCCGTTGACGTTGGTAGTCGTGCAGCAGGTACCAAAGCACCGGCGCCAGGGATGCAGCCAGGACCGCAACGCCGAAGATCAGGCGCCAGCTCATGCCGGCCAGAAATAGCACCATGGCCCCTGATCCGGTCACCAGGATGGCCGTCCCCAGGTCGGGCTGCATGAAGATCAACAGGGTCGGGACGGCGATGAGGATTGCCCCGGCCAGGATGTGCCAGGCGCTCGGCGGCAAGGGCCGGCCGGACAGGAACCAGGCCAGCATCATGGGCACCGCGACCTTGAGTAGCTCGGAGGGTTGAAAGCGCACCACGCCCAAGTCGAGCCAGCGCTGCGCCCCCTTGCCGATGTCCCCGACGATCAGGACCGCCACGAGCATGAGCACGCCGACCAGATAGACGGGGGCGGCCCAGCGGCGCAGAACCGCGGGGTGGACCTGAGCCAACGCCAGCATCACTCCCAATGCCATGCCGAGCCTCAGGACCTGCCGCTCCACCTTGCCTGGGTCCTGGTCGGTGGCGCTGAACAGCACCAACAGGCCGTAACCGCACAGCAACAGCACGCTCACCAGCAGCGGCAGATCCAGGTGCAAGCGCTGGAGCAGCCCCGGACGGTCTGCCGCTGGGACCGAGTCCAGGGCCGAGTTGTACGCCCTAGCCGCCATGGTCAGTCGCCATCCTCCGGCTCCCCAGTGTCCAGCTGGGCCGGGGCATGCCCTAGGTAAGCGTCGAGCACCTGCCGCGCGATGGGCGCCGCCACGGAGCCGCCGTGACCGCCGTTTTCGACGATCACGGCCAAGGCGATGCGCGGCTCCTCCACTGGGGCGAAGGCGACGAACAGGGCATGATCGCGCATGCGCTCGGAGACCTGACTCTCGCGGTAACTCTCCTTCTGACCCACGGTAAAGACCTGGGCGGTCCCGGTCTTGCCCGCGATGCGGTACGCGTCCGTGCGGATGCGTTTGGCGGTGCCGCGATCGACCACCTGAGCCATGGCCTCGATGATCTGGTCCCATTGGTGCGAATCCTTTACGGGGACCCTCCGGTCCACCTGAGGGATCCGCTCTTCGGCGCGGGCACCCGGCGTGTGGGTGGCCCGCACCACCCGCGGCGCGATCAAACGGCCCCGGTTGGCCATGGCCGCGGTGGCGGCAGCGAGCTGAACCGGAGTGGCGAGGAAAGCGCCTTGACCGATGCCGACGATCAGGGTCTCGCCGGGGAACCAGGGCTGCTTGCGGGCGCGCTGTGCCCACTCCCTGGACGGCAGCAGACCGGCCAGTTCCCCGGCGACATCCACCCCCGTTTTGACGCCGAAGCCGAAGGTCGCGAGGAAGTCGTGCAGCCGATCGATCCCCAAGTCATGGGCCAGATCGTAGAAGTACACGTCGCAGGACTGCACAATGGCCTGCTCCATTGCGACGGTGCCGTGGCCGCCCTTGCGCCAGTCGCGATACCTGTGGCTGTTGCCGGGCAACTGATAACTCCCCGGACAATACTTGCTGCCGGTAAACGAGATAGTCCCGGTGACCAGCCCGCCCAGACCGATGAAGGGCTTGACAGTGGATCCCGGCGGATACTGGCCGCGCACGGCCCGGTTGAAAAGGGGATTGTCCGGATCCTCGCGGAGATCCCGGTAATCTTCGAAACCGATGCCTTCGACGAAGGGATTGGGGTCGAAGCTCGGGTTGCTGACCATCGCCAGGACGCCGCCGGTACCCGGGTCTATCGCCACCAGGGCACCGCGCCGGTCGCCAAGGGCAGCGGTAGCCGCCTGTTGGAGGGCGATGTCCAGATACAGGTGGAGGTCCCGGCCCGACCTGGGGGCCTGCCCCTCCAACACCCGAAGGACCCTCCCCTTCGCATTGACCTCTACCTCCTGATAGCCGACACGACCCCGCAGAACGCCCTCGTAGGCCTTCTCGACCCCCGTCTTGCCGATGTAGTGGGTCCCGCTGTACTCGGTGGCATCAATTGTCTCCTGCTCGCGCTCGTTGATGCGCCCCACGTAACCCAGCACATGGGCCGTGAAGGGTCCGAGCGGGTAGTAGCGCAACAACTGGACCCCGATACCAACCCCCGGAAAGCGGTGGCCGTTGACCCCGATCCTGGCGACTTCCTCTTCGCTCAAATTGAGCCGCAGGGGCACCGGGTCGAAACGGCGGCCCTGGGCGCGCAGGCGCTCGAAGCGCCGGAGATCCTTGTCCTCGATGGTGACCAGTTCGCGCAGCCCCGCGATGGTGGCGCCCAAGTCCTCGACCTTCTCGACAGTGACGTCGAGGGAGTAGGAGGCGAAGTTATCCGCCAGCAAGATCCCCTTGGCATCGTAGATCAGCCCGCGGGTGGGCGGCAGGGGCTGGAGCTTGACCCGGTTCTCCTCGGACAAGGTGGTGAAGTGCTCGTGGTCGGTGACCTGGAGCTTCGCCAGGCGCGCCAACACCACCGCCAGGGCGATCGTCACCAGGAGCCCAGCAAAGATCGCCCGCCCGGTGAAGACCCGGCCGTCGCCGCTCGCCTGTCTGAAGCTTCCGTCGACCATGAAAAGCTCGGACTCAAGGCCCTTCGAGGCGCGCCCCAAGGTCGCGCAGGAGCAGCGACAGCCATGGCCACAGGACCATTCCGAAAAAGGTCGGAACCCAGTACCAAAGGGTCGGGGTGGGAGCGCCAGTGGCGCCCAGGATCCAAACCGTCAACAGGCGCTCCACCAGCAGCAGCACCCAAACCGACACGGCCTGTTGCCAAAGCGGGAAGATCCGGATGCGCTGGTGCAGCTGAATGGCCAGGTAGACCACCACCGATAGGGCCAGGGCGTTCTGGCCCAGCACAGTGCCAGACACCACATCCAGCAGGACGCCGGTGCCGAAGGCCCAAAAGACCCCGACGCGCTCCGGCTGGGTGAGCGACCAAAAGATCAGGGTCACCGCCACCCACTGCGGGCGCAGCTCCGCGGCCCAATGCGGCATAGGCAGAACGGTCAGGACCAAGGCCATGATCAGAGAGGCCGCAACGAGACCGTAACCTAGGCGCGGGGTGGGCTCGGTCACGGTCACGGCCGCGCCCCGGGATGGCCGCCGGCCGGTGCAGGCCCCAGGTTGCCCGGACTGGCCTCGGCCGAAGTGGTCGGCAGGGTCCACACCAGCAAGACCTCGCGGGCACGGTCGAGCCGGGCATTGGGCTCGGCGACCACACTCGCGAAGGGCTTGCCGGGCTCGATACGGACCTCGACCACCCGCGCTACCGGGTAACCGGCGGGGAAACGCCCGTCCAGTCCCGAGGTGAACAGCTGGTCGCCAACCTCGATGTCCGCATTGTTGGTCAGATGGGGCAGCTCCAGGCGATTGACCACTCCGGTCCCGGAGGCCAGGGTACGTAGCCCGTTGCGGCTCACCTGGACCGGCAGGGCGTGATCGGCGTCCGTGATCAGCAACACGGTGGCGGTTAGGGGATCGACCCGGATAACCTGCCCCATGACGGCATTGGCATCGAGCACCGGCTGACCGACATAGACGCCCGAGGTGCTGCCCTTGTCGATCACCACCTGCTGGCGGTAGGGATTCAGGGCCACGCCGAGGAGCTCCGCCACCAGGACGCGGTCGCCAATCTTGAACGACGAGCCCAGCAAGTCACGCAGCCGCCGGTTCTCCGCCTCCACGGCATCGAACTGCTGCAGGCGACCCCTGAGTAACAGGTTATCGCGGTGCAGGGCCGCATTCTCCTCGCGCAGTTGGGCCTCGTTGGCCAGGCGGACCCGTACCTTGCTGCTGAGGCTCGCCGGCAGATTGGCCGCATACAGCAACGGATAGACCACCACGGTCAGGGTCGAGCGCAGGGCATCCAGATGGCGAAAGCGGTGGTCCGCGACGATCAGCCCCAGCGACAGCGCAAGCGCCAAGAACAGGCGCGCGGTGGGGGAAGGACCTTGGACGAACAGGGGCTTGATGGCCGGGGTCCTCTTGATTGAGCAGGGTCGAGGGCCTCAGAGACAACCCGCAGGCAGGGGCGGAAGGGACAGAAGACTCCCATGCCAGGTCGCTCTACCTCGGCCCCGCTTACTCCGTGGTCACCAGGTCGAGGCCGTGGCTATCCAGCATCTCCAGCGCCTTGCCACCGCCGCGGGCCACGCAGGTCAGGGGGTCATCGGCGACCACCACCGGCAGCCCGGTCTCGTCCTCGATCAGGCGATCCACGTCACGCAGCAAGGCACCGCCGCCGGTCAGCACGATCCCGCGCTCGGCCACGTCGGAACCCAGCTCCGGTGGGGTCTGCTCCAAGGCCATGCGTACTGCGCCGACGATCCCGGCCAGCGGCTCCTGCAAGGCCTCCAGGATCTCGTTGCTGTTGAGCGTGAAGCTGCGCGGGATGCCCTCCGCCAGGTTGCGCCCCTTGACCTCGATCTCGCGCACCTCGGCCCCGGGGAAGGCCGAGCCGATGGTGTGCTTGATGCGCTCGGCGGTCGCCTCACCGATCAGGGTCCCGTAGTTGCGGCGCACATAATTGATGATGGCATCGTCGAACCGATCGCCGCCGATGCGCACCGAGTTGGAGTAGACGATGCCGTTCAGCGAGATGATAGCCACCTCGGAGGTCCCGCCGCCGATGTCGATGACCATGGAGCCGCGGGCCTCGTCCACCGGCAACCCGGCACCGATGGCGGCCGCCATGGGCTCTTCGATCAGGTACACATCCCGGGCGCCGGCACCGGCGGCGGACTCCTTGATCGCCCGCCGCTCGACCTGGGTCGAGCCGCAGGGCACGCAGATCAGTACCCGCGGGCTGGGCCGGATGAGGCGCGACTCGTGCACCTTGTGGATGAAGAACTGAAGCATCTTCTCCGTGACGGTGAAGTCGGCAATGACGCCGTCCTTCAGAGGACGGATGGCGGTGATGTTCTGGGGCGTACGCCCGAGCATCATCTTGGCCTCCTCGCCCACAGCCGCCACAGACTTCGGCCCCCCCGCCCGATCCTGGCGAATGGCCACCACAGAGGGTTCGTTGAGCACGATGCCCTGGTTGCGGGCATAGATGAGGGTGTTCGCCGTCCCCAGGTCGATCGACAGATCGTTGGAGAACATCCCGCGTATGCGTCTGAAAAACATCAACAAATACCTTGAATGCGGGGCGCAGCAGCGGGGTCCCGCGGGTGTCCCTGGGGAGGAGGTGCGCCGTGGCTGGGCGAAAAGAAGCGCGTAATCTAGCAATGCGCCCCCCTGGGGGCAAGGTTGATCCTGCCGCCCGGCCCAGGCCCGGCCAACACCAGACCCGCAGCGGGCCGCCCGCGCCGTACCCAGGGTCGCCGCACTGTGCTATTTTTCTGGCCTTTTCGGCACCCAAGGACACGCCCAATGGCCCTAGACCGCTCCGACGTCGACAAGATCGCGCACCTCGCCCGCCTCGCCGTCCCGGAGGAGGCGAAGGATCGCCTCGCGGCCGACCTCTCGAACATCCTCGGTCTGATGGAGCAAATGGATGCGGTGGATACCACCGGGGTCGTGCCCATGGGCCATCCGCTGCACATGGTCCAGAGGCTGCGTGCGGATCTGCCGACCGAGCCGGACCAGCACGCGCGCTTCCAAGGCATCGCCCCCCAGACCGAGGACGGGCTTTACCTGGTGCCCAAAGTCATCGAATAGCCTTCGGGCGCGCTCCATCCCGCCCGAAACTTGAAAGATCCAGGGCGGGCCTCGGCCCGCCGGAGACCCAACCCCGCGACGCCACCGAGCACATTGCCACCCCATGCACAACCTCACCATCGCCGAGCTGGCCGCAGGGCTCCGCCGCGGGGAATTCTCCAGCCTGGAGCTGACCCGCCATTTCCTCGCACGGATCGAGCGCCTGGACCCAGGGCTGAACAGTTTTATCACTGTCACGGCGGAGCGCGCCTTGGCCGACGCCGCCGCGGCAGATGCCGCCCTGGCCCGGTGCGAGGGCGGACCTCTCACGGGCATCCCCCTGGCCCATAAGGATATCTTCTGCACCAATGGGGTCCGCACGAGCTGCGGGTCGCGGATGCTCGACAACTTCGTCGCCCCCTACGACGCCACCGTGGTCGAGCGTCTCGCCGCCGCCGGGGCCGTGGTACTGGGCAAGACCAACATGGACGAGTTCGCCATGGGCTCGTCCAACGAGACGAGTTTCTACGGGCCAGTTCACAACCCCTGGGACCTGACCAAAGTCCCCGGAGGCTCCTCTGGCGGCTCGGCCGCCGCGGTCGCCGCTCGGCTCTGTCCCGCCGCCACCGCCACCGACACCGGCGGATCCATCCGCCAGCCGGCGGCCCTCTGCGGCATCACCGGCATCAAGCCCACCTACGGGCGGGTCTCCCGCTGGGGCATGATCGCCTTCGCCTCCAGCCTGGATCAGGGCGGTATCATGACCCGTTCCGCGGCGGACGCCGCCCCCCTGCTCCAGGCCATGGCCGGCTTCGACCCCAGGGATTCCACCAGCGCTGAGGACCCCGTTCCGGACTATGTCGCCGGGCTCGATGCCGACCTGAAGGGCCTGCGCATCGGGCTGCCCAAGGAGTATTTCGGCGAGGGGCTCGATCCTGACGTCGCGGCCTCGATCCAGCAGGCGATGAGGGTCTACGAGCGCCTTGGGGCCATCGTGCGCGAGATCAGCCTGCCCAACAGCCCGTTGTCCGTCCCCGTCTACTATGTTGTCGCCCCGGCCGAGTGCTCCTCCAACCTCGCCCGTTTCGACGGGGTGCGTTACGGCCACCGCTGCTCCGACCCCAAGGACCTGGAAGACCTCTACAAGCGCAGCCGCGCTGAGGGCTTCGGCGCCGAGGTCCAGCGCCGCATCATGATCGGCACCTATGTCCTGTCCGCAGGCTACTATGATGCCTACTATCTCAAGGCCCAGCAGATCCGGCACCTCATCGCCGACGACTTCCGCAGGGCCCTCCGAGAGGTGGACGTCATCATGGGTCCCACGAGCCCCACGACGGCCTTCCCCTTGGGGTCCAAAGTGGACGACCCGGTGGCCATGTATCTCAACGACATCTACACCATCGCCACCAACCTGGCCGGCCTCCCTGGCATGTCCATCCCCGTCGCCCAGGTCGGCGGGTTGCCGGTGGGGTTGCAGATCGTCGGGAATTACTTTGAAGAGGGGCGGTTGCTCAATGTCGCGCATCGGTTTCAGGCGGCCACCGACTGGCACCTGGCCGCGCCAGGCGGATTCCAGTGATACCTTTGCCGACAGCCGCCGCCTTGGTGCGAATCGTTGGCAATCGCCGCAGGTGGCGGCTTTTACCAAGTTATGATGCCAAGCGGCCGGTTTTTGCCTCCATTACCAAGTTATGCGGCCCGGCGAAATCTAGTTAGGGGCCAAGAGGACCGAGAGCATTGATTCTATCTGACGCGGAAGCCAAGGCTATTCTTGAGGACACACGAAAGTGGCCTAGACGCACGAATGCGTGGCCCATTCCGGCGTATAGAGGCTACTGGCTTAAAGCTTGCCCTGGCCCAAGTCCCATGCCGTATATTCACGCCGCTGGCGCGAACGCGCTAAGTACTAATCCGGACGGGATGTATGTGTATGCACATGAAGAGGCAGGATTTGCTGACATCATCGCAATCGAAATCTGCCGTTCGAACCAGAATTTCAACGACAAACGTTCCCGCTACACACCAACCTCTGGTAACGTGAACGCTACGCTCCCGGCGGGCTGGCTAGATGCGAATATCACGGTGCAAAGGGGCGGCAGCAAAAAGATCTGGGACGCATCAGGTTGGTTCGCTCGCAAGCCCCAGGGAGACGTGCGCCTGACAATTCGTCATCTCCGCGCGTTGTTCGTCCTAACCGATCAGGATTACCAAAATTTTGCCGAGAATCATCTACCTGCCGGCCATGAGTATTTCTGCAAGCATCGGCACCTTGGTCAAATCAATCATCAGGAAATGCAGGCGTTTATAAAGGGGATGGCACTCATGAGGCATTTTCGTGTGCGCCCCTAACAATTGCCTCGGCGCCGACGCAATACCGCGCGTCGAGCTCAGTGCAAGAATTGAAGGCCGTGCCAGAGCGGTATTGCGCCGGCTAGCCAAGATGTTAGGGCGTACAGAGAGCCAAAATGACTTTTAAAGGACATCGAGGAACATCAAAGCCTGATGGCAGTACCGACGACGGTTGGGAAACATATCTCTGCGGACACTGCAACACAAAAGTTACCGGCGCGGTTGTGGCAACCTATGCGTGGCAAACATCCAAAAAATTACTATTCACAACAAGTGGTTGCTTTGCCCCAATTGCTCATTAGGTTCTGTTAAAGTAAAGGACTCCATTTTTCCGGGAAGCCCCTTTGGACCGCCATTGCAGGGCCTCCCACAAGACGTAAACATGGCGTACGAGGAGGCACGCAGATGTATGGAGGCCAACGCTTTTACAGCTGCGGAACTTCTCTGCCGAAAGATCCTTATGCATGTGGCCGTTGAAAAGGGGGCGAAAGAAGGGGACTCCTTCGCCGCCTACCTCTCGCATCTGGAGAGTGGCGGCTATGTCACACCGCCTATGAAAGGCTGGGTCGATCTAATACGGCAACACGGGAATAAAGCGACTCACAAGCTTGAAGCGCCCGAGAAAGAAAGAGCTCAAAGCACAGTTATGTTTACCGCAGAGCTTCTTCGGCTTACTTACGAAATGGAATATATGGCAAATCAATATGGCCGTGGTAGCTAGCCCTAACAAACGGGTCAGCGCGACCGCCCGGTCAAGGTCGTACCTCGCCTGCTAGCGTATCGCGCGGGCGGTCCCGCTACCCTTATCGTTTGCGCTGAAAAGGAGGTAGGACCGTAGGTTGGGGCGACGAAGGAACCCCAACTGTGCGTTGGATAGATGTTGGGG
>JBFZCW010000153.1:0-9583 GCA_041307765.1 Chromatiaceae bacterium | reverse complement strand
CTCTGCAGCCGTGCGAGGCAGGGTGAACGGCGTCCATGCGCCCGAAAGGCCCCATACCTGTGGCCAAAGGAAATCACAATGTCCAAATTCGCTGCCAGTCTGACGCGCAAATTTGCCCTAGGTACTGCCGCAGGACTGCTTGCCAGCTCATTGTTTTTTCTTGCGTTATTTGTTGGTCTCTTTCGCGGTCAGTTGGAGCAGCAGCGCGCCGATGCCGCGGCCCAGGTCAGCCGCCTGCTCCAGATCTCACTGGAGAACGCCATGTTGCGCCACGACTTGGACGGGCTGCGCGAGATCGTCCAGCGCCTTGGGCGCCAGCCCGACGTGGTCGCGGTGACCATCGCCAATCCCCAGGGGGAGATCCGCTTTGCCAACCACCCGGCCCGGATCGGGGAGCGCCTACCACCCGAGCCAGA
The DNA here is from genome assembly GCA_041307765.1 of Chromatiaceae bacterium. Lineage (GTDB taxonomy): Bacteria > Pseudomonadota > Gammaproteobacteria > Chromatiales > Chromatiaceae > DYRB01. The sequence goes on along the minus strand of JBFZCW010000153.1, from coordinate 9,167 downwards.
CGCGGGGCCCGTGACCCGGCTGATCCAGGGGAACGCCGGGAAGGCCCTGCTGCGCAGCATCAACCCGGTCCGCAATCAGCCCGCCTGTCAGGAGTGTCACGGTCCGGTGGCCGAGCACCCAGTCAACGGCGTCCTCTACGTGGACTACGACGCCGACTCCATACGCCAACAGGCACGGCGCACCACCCTGCTGCTGATGGGCGCCGGCTCTCTGATCGTGCTGCTCAACCTGGCCGGGGGCTGGTGGTTCATGCGCCGCTATGTTCTGCGCCCGGTCGCCCACCTCGCCGAGGCCAGCGCACATCTCTCGGAGGGGAACCTGGCCACCCGCACCCACCTGGCCGGCGACGACGAGCTGACTGCCCTCGGCCAGACCATGAACCGCATGGCCGAGACCCTGGAGCGCAAGATGGCCGAGCTTGAGGAAAAGGAGCGGTTCCTCCAAGAACTGGTAGACGCCTTTCCCGACGGGGTGCGGGTGATCGACCAGGACTACCGGGTCCTGCTCTGCAATGCCGCCTACCGCAGGCAGGTCGGTCCGGCCGCGCCGCAGACCTCGTCGCATGCACAGGGCCCTGACCTAAGCGCCCTACCCTGCTTTGCCCAGACCCACGGTCAGGACCAACCCTGCCCCGAGACCCTGATGACCTGCCCCTTGCACGAGGTGACCCGCACTGGGGCCCCGCTGCGGGTGGTCCACCGCCTGCACAGGGCCGACGGCGGCGGTCTCGACGTCGAGACCTACGCCGCCCCGATGACCCTGACCCGCGGCGGCGAGACCGACCAACTGGTGGTGGAGTCCATCCGCGACTTGGGCCAGGCGGTGCGTTTCTCCCACGAACAGCGCCTGTCGGAGTTGGGCCGTCTGGCCGCCGGCGTGGCCCACGAGATCCACAACCCCCTGGGCTCTGTGCGCCTGGCCCTGCACGCGGCTGAGGGCGCTGCCCGAGCCGAGGTCCCCGATCTGGCCGAGGTCCAGGCCTGCCTGGCCCTGGTGGACCAGGAGGTCGACAGTTGCATTCAGGTCACCCATCGGCTGTTGCGCCTCAGCGTCCCCCCTCCGGACCACCAGGAGCTGGTGGACGTCGCCGAGGCGGTCGACGACACCCTCAAGCTCCTGGCGTGGGAGGCGGGGGAGCGGGCCGTGCAGCTTCGCCAGGCGGGAGACCAGGGACCGCTGCGCGTCCTGGCCACCGACACCGAGATGCGCATGGCCATCCTCAACCTGGCGCAAAACGCCTTGCACGCCATGCCAAACGGCGGGACCCTGACGGTGGAGTGCCGGCGTCGCGACGGGCGAATCGAGATCGCCTTCACCGATACCGGGGTCGGCATCGCACCCGAGGATCTGGACAGGATCTTCCAACCCTTTTTCAGCCGCCGCGCCGATGGGGTCGAGGGGACCGGGCTTGGGCTGTCCATCACCAAGGCCTTCGTGGACAGTCACGGTGGACGCATCGCCGTGGCGAGTGTGCCCGGGCAGGGCAGCCGTTTCACGATGGAGTTCCCAGACGCCGACCTAGAACCTAGTCCTGGCGAGGCGGTGACCGACGGTGAGCCGTCCCAAGCGGAGACCTGATCCATGGACAAGCGCATCCTGTTGATCGAAGACGACCGGGTCTTGAGTCGCCTTATCTCCCAGCAATTGCGTGGCCTGGGTCACGAGGTCACCCCGGTAAGCGGCTGGCGCGAGGCCGACGACTATCTGGCGGCCAACGAGCCCCACCTGATCATTAGCGACGTCAAGCTACCCGACGGTGACAGCCTGGAGCGCTTGCCGGCCCTGGTCGCGGCCCAGCCGGTGGTCGTCCTGACCGCCTTCGGCTCGGTGCGCAATGCCGTGGAGGCGATGAAGGCCGGGGCCTACGAGTACCTGCTCAAGCCCGTGAGCCCGGAGGAGCTGACGCTGGTGGTCAACCGTGCTCTGGACAACGCCGAGCTCCGTAACGACCACCAGTTCTGCGCCAAGCGTCTCAAGGCCCAGGAAGGGTGCGCCAAATTCATGATCGGAGTGAGTGCCCCGCTCATGCGGGTCAAGGAGACCATCGCCGCCGTGGCGGGGAGCGACATCACGGTCCTGATCCAGGGCGAGAGTGGGAGCGGCAAGGAGCTGGTGGCCCGCGCCCTGCACGAGCAGAGCGGGCGGGCCGGGCGCAACTTCGTCGCCATGGACTGCTGCACCCTGCAGGAGAAGCTCTTCGAGTCCGAGCTTTTCGGCCACGAGCGTGGGGCCTTCACCGGGGCGGAAAAGCAGAAGCGCGGGCTCATCGAGGGGGCCGAGGGGGGCACCCTGTTCCTGGATGAGATCGGCGAGATCGAGCCAGCCATCCAGGCCAAGCTGCTGCGGGTCATCGAGACCGGGACCTTTCGTCGCCTGGGCGGGACCCGCGACCTCCAGGCCAATGTGCGCATCGTCGCCGCCACCAACCGTGACCTGGCGGCCATGGGCAAGGCCGGGACCTTCCGCGCCGACCTCTATTACCGGCTCAGCGCCTTCGTCATCGACACGCCGCCCCTGCGCGACCGGCGCGACGACATCCCCTATCTGGTCGCCCACTTCGTCCAGCACCACAATTTCTCGCGGCGCATCAACAAGCGAGTCTCCAACGACGCCATCCGCCGCCTGGTCGCCTACGACTGGCCGGGCAATGTGCGGGAACTGCGCAATGTCATCGAGCGGGCCATCATCCTGTCCCGCGACACCAACACCATCCGCCCCGAGCACCTGGCCTTCGGGGCCAGCGCCAGCACAGCCAAGGTCACCGTCAGTTTCGAGCGCGACCCCACCCTCGACGAGCTGCAAGCCGAGTATCTCAAGATGCAGCTTCGCAAGTTCTCTGGGCACCGCGCCAGGGTCGCGGAGGTACTGGACATCAGCGAACGCAATGTTTACCGGCTGATCCAGCGCTACGGGCTAACGGAGCCCGCGGCCTAGCCGGCCGACACTGTCATCGGCGTTGAGCGAGCCCAGATCGGTCACAAGTCAACCGCATGGAGGCGGCATATGCCGCCCCGGAGCTCAGTTGGCCAGCTCCAGTTCCTCGGACACCTTGTCCAGCCCCGCCTTGGCGCACTCCTCGTCGGTCGCCCCATCCGGAGCCCCGCTGACCCCGACGGCACCGATGAGGGCTCCGCCGACCTGGATGGGCAGCCCGCCCGCAGACATCACCAGGCCGTCGATCCGGCCGATGGGGGTTTCGGCCCGGGCGGCCATGGCCGAGGTGGCGGCGTTGAAGTTGGCGGCGGTGAAGGCCTTCATCTTGCTGATGGGGCCGGTGATGGGCGCGGCGATGGTGTCGCGCAACTGAACCTGGATGGTTCCGTCGCGGTCAACCACGGTCACCCCGATCTGGATGCCCTTGGTGCGGCAGGCGGCGATGGTCGCCTGGGCGAGTTCGACGGCGGTGTCCATGGACAGCCGCTTGACGGACACCACCAGGACTTCGTCCGCCGCGACGGGGGCGGACGCGCAGGCGGCCGTCAGGGCCAAGGGTATCAGTCTTTTGTGCATTTCCGCTCTCCTGTGAGCCCTAACAGTGAACAGTGGATTCGGATACTCTTGCTGGCGCTAAGTGGAAGCCGGGTGGGCGGCGCCGCCCTGGCCGTCACGGCCAGTTTTCACCTCAGCAACCCCTGACTCCCGTCTATGGAGAATTGTCGACCTGTTGTTCGCTTCGCCGGTAGTGGCCGCGGACATACTCGTCCACCATGCGGGTGAACTGCTCGGCGATTCCCTCCCCGCGCAAGGTCGTAACCTTTTCACCATCGATGTACACCGGAGCTGCCGGGTTCTCCCCAGTCCCGGGCAAGCTGATGCCGATGTTGGCCTGTTTGCTTTCCCCTGGGCCGTTGACGACGCACCCCATGACCGCGACCTGCATCGTCTCGACCCCCGGGTGAAGGTCCCGCCAGAGGGGCATCTGCGTGCGCAGGTGGGCCTGAATATCCTTGGCCAAGTGCTGGAAGGTGGAGCTGGTGGTGCGCCCGCAGCCGGGGCAGGCAGTCACCATAGGAGTAAAGGAGCGCAACCCCAGGGTCTGGAGGATCTCCTGCGCGACCAGCACCTCGCGGGTCCGCCCCTCCCCCGGCTCCGGGGTGAGGGAGATGCGAATGGTGTCGCCGATCCCCTCCTGCAGCAGCACGGCCAGCGCCGCGGTGGAGGCCACAATGCCCTTGGATCCCATGCCCGCTTCGGTGAGCCCCAGGTGCAGGGCATAGTCGCAGCGTCCGGCCAGGGTACGGTAAACGGCGATCAAGTCCTGTACGCCACTCATCTTGCATGACAGGACGATGCGGTCCCGGCCCAAGCCTAGCTCCTCCGCCCGCTGCGCACTCTGCAAGGCGGACTGAACCATGGCCTCGCGCATTACGGCATCGGCATCATGAGGGCTGGCGGAGTGCGCGTTCTCGTCCATCAGCCGCACGACCAGATCCTGATCCAGGCTGCCCCAGTTGACCCCGATCCGCACCGGGCGCCCGTAGTAACAGGCGATCTCGATCATGGTGGCAAACTGGCTGTCGCGTTTTTCCCCGCGCCCGACATTGCCGGGATTGATCCGATACTTCGCTAGGGCCTGCGCGCACTCCGGGTAGTCCGTGAGCAGCCGGTGGCCGTTGAAATGAAAGTCACCGATCAGCGGCACTGTGATCCCAGCGCAGTCCAGGGCCTCGCGGATGGCCGGGACGGCCTGCGCGGCAGATTCGGTATTGACCGTCAGCCGCACCAGCTCGGAGCCGGCCCGGGCAAGCTCGGCGACCTGGGCGACGGTACCGGGCACGTCTGTCGTGTCCGTGTTGGTCATGGACTGCACGACGACCGGCGCGTCGCCGCCTACCAGGACGTCGCCAACGCGCACGGCGACCGTTCGGCGACGTTGGATCGGTGAGACGCTCATGTTGGCTCCCGGTCTGGGCATTGGTGAAAGCTCAGCGAGGCAGGCGGGCAGCCGCTTGGCCGCCTCCGGCTCCTGCCCGCTGTGACACTCGAACGTGCCAGGGCCGCGCGGGCGCCCCCGGCGCGCCCTGCCACCGGGAGCAAGGATGGCGGCGCCCTGTGCTCAAGGCAAGGGGCGACGCAGCCCCTGGACGATATCTAGGTAATCCGGGGCATCTTGGTCCAGGTAGCCGTGGCGGACCAAGAAGTCGATGATGACGAGGTTACAGTTGAGCTTGAACTCCGCGGTGTCGCGCACGGTTTCCAGGACCTGCTCCACCGGCCAGAGGTAGAAGGCGGCTACCTCCCCATCGGTGCACCTGGGAGTGAAACCTTCCGGCAACGCCAGGTCGTAGCAGTACATGACGTCCGGCTTGAGCCCGCCCTTGGAGGCCCGGCAGTAGGTGACAGCCCCCACCGGCACGGCGAGATCCGCCAGGTCCGCACCCATTCCCGCCTCCTCCCGGCACTCCTTGCGCAGGTTCGCCGCTAGGCTGATACCCCAGGGCAGACCTCCGGCGACCAGGTTATCGAGGTGCAGCGGGTACACCCGGCGGTCTGCGGCGCGCCGACCGATCCAGAGCCTAAGCCCTTCCGGCCCGGTGACGAAACCATTGAGGTGTTGACCGAAGGCGCGCACCCCGAAGCAGGGGGCGCAGGCTCGGTCGATGACGAGCCGCGCTTGGTGGCGGGTGCCCGGGGTGACCGGGTAGAGCTCCCCCTGCAGGTCGTCGATGACCCCATCCTCCAGCAAGGCGGAGACGACCTCCGCCAGAGCCTGGCTGCGGCCGGCGAAGTCCGCAGCCCGGGGCGTCCAGTGGACCGCCTGCGGCGTGGCGCGGAACTGGTCGGGCCAGCGCCGCAATTCCTCGGCGAAGTCGCACCTGAGCATGCCAAGGCGTTCCCCGTCCAGGGCCCAGGGCACAAAGCCGGCAGGATCCCAGTCGTTGCAGGCACGGATGTGGTCTAGGAAGCTCATCCGGGGAGCCCCTGTCGGTTGTAAGAATCCCGACCCCAGCCGCCTACCTTCATTCCGCCGCCTTGGCCCGATCCCATAATCGCTCCATGTCCTCCCGCACCTCGGGACCCGGGGCCTTGCCCTCGGCGGTCAGCCCCCTCTCCACGGCGGCGAAGCGCCTCTCGAAGCGGCGATTGGCCGCCCGCAGGGCCTGCTCCGCATCCACCCCTAGGTGCCGGGCGAGATTGACACAGGAGAACAGGAGGTCCCCGACCTCATGGACCCGGCGTGTGGGTTCCTCTTCCGCGGCCAGGACCTCCCGGCACTCCTGGAGCTCCTCCTCGACCTTGGCCAGCACACCGTCGACCGAGTCCCAGTCGAAGCCGACCCGGGACGCCCGGCGCTGCAGCTTCTCGGCCCTCAAGAGGGCGGGTAGGGCCTGAGCCACACCGGCGAGGACCCCTGCCCCAATGGTATCCTTACGCGCGCGCTCCCCGGCCTTCTCCCGCTCCCAATGGGCGCGCACGGCGCCTTCGTCGCCCAAGTGCGCATCGCCGAACACATGCGGGTGACGGCGCAGCATCTTGGCGCAGATCCCGGCAACCACGTCGGAAAACTCGAAGCTGCCGCGCTCCTCGGCCATGCGGGCATGGAAGACCACCTGAAACAGCAGATCCCCGAGCTCGTCGCGCAGCTCGGTCATGTCGTCCCGCTCGATAGCTTCCGCCACCTCGTAGGCCTCTTCGAGCGTATACGGCAGGATGCTGCGGAAGTCCTGATCGAGATCCCAGGGACAGCCGCCCTGCGGGTCGCGCAGGCGAGCCATGATGGCGAGCAGGTCGTCAAGGCCGCCCTGGACGGACGCTGGTGCGGGGGCTGTCACTGCGACCCTCAGTCGAACACGATGCCAAGCAGGACGGCTCCAAGCCCGCCCCAGGCCCAGTAGGCCCTGGGGATGCCGATGACCTCGTCCGGGCGGGCCTGCGCTGGGTCCTTCACCACGGCCCAGAGGTGCGGGCCGGCCATCAGCCAGGGGATGAAACCGAACACCACCGGCACCGCCAGCCACAAGGGAACGGGCTCGTTGAGCAGAACGATGACGCCAAGCACTGGCCAAAGCAGGATATAGGCCGCAGTGAGCTTAGCGTCCAACGAGCGATCAGTGGTCTTGGCAAATGCAACGAGGGCCGCGATGCCCCAGAGAGCCGCGATGGTGACGATGACGAGGCGCATGGTCTATTGCTTGGGTTAGTCGGCTGACCGAGGGTAGGACGCGGGCTTGCGCTGGCATCGCGCACTGGGAGAGCTAGCAGGTAATCCTCCGTGTCACGGGCCCGGCGCAATTTACCTTAGGGTCCCTTGCCGAGGCGTCCACTGACACTCACCCAACTTGGCGCAACCGGGACACCATCAGCCAAGCCCGAGCGCGCTGTGAAAACACGCGAGATTTTCGGACCGTCGGTGCGAGCCGTTGCAGGGAGCCAAAGGATACACCACCCGACCGGAGGACGCAGCGGCCCTCAGCTCCCTGGGCCCCGCGATCAGAACTGACGGGTGCGCAGCAGCACCAGGGTGCACGCCCGTTCGTGGGGGATGCGGGCCTGCGTGAGGGCGCGCTCCAGCTCTCTGGACTCGCTGCCCGGGTTGAAGATGATCCGCCCTGGAGCCAGGACAAGGATGTCTGCGATCATGTGGCGACTGCGATCCTCCCCTACGTAGACTGTCAAGGTATGCACCGGGCCCTCCACCGCGCGCAAGCTCGCCACCACAGGGACCTGTTCGATACGGTGGGCCTTTGGGTGGACGGGAATGACCTGATACCCCGCGGCGGCAAGCAACTGAACCGCTTGATAGGAATAGCGCGTCGGCTTGGGGCTGGCCCCCAGGACTACAACCCGGTGATCCCTTGGCTTGAGAGGCTTGTGCATAGGCGACGGCCGTCATCTTGTACGTTCGGTTGACGATGGCATGTTAGCGAACCACGCTGGCCAGGGTCTATCTGGATGACCACGCCAGCCCACGCTGGAACGAACCTGACCTAGCGGTCGGGCAGCCCGCGAACGGGCTGGAACTGTCTGCCGCTGCGACTGTGGCAGCCAGGCACCACGACGGCCCTGGGGACTAACTCACATGAGAAGGCAACCACGCTATGTGCGGCCGCTTCGTCCAATACTCCGACCCGGGTCTTTACGCCGAGACCTTCGAGCTGGGACGCCTCTGCGCCGCGTCCCCCCGGTACAATGTCGCACCCAGCCAGGACATCCTGGCAGTGCGCCAGGCCTCCGACGGGGTGCGGGAACTGATCCCACTCCGCTGGGGTCTCCTGCCCGCCTGGTCCAAGGGGCCAGATAGGCGTTACAGCATGATCAACGCCCGCGCCGAAACCGTCGCCGACAAGCCCGCCTACCGCCACGCCTTCCGGCAGCGCCGCTGCCTGATCCCGAGCGAGGGCTTTTATGAATGGCGCGTCACGCCCACAGGCAAACAGCCCTGCCTGATCCGTCGAGCAGACTCTGCCCCCTTCGCCATGGCAGGCCTGTGGGAAACCTGGCAGAAAGGCGGTACCGCCTTGCAGACCTGCACCATCATCGTCGGCGACGCCAACACCCTCATCGCCCCGGTCCACGACCGCATGCCGGTCATCATCAAGCCCGCCGACTACCGGGCGTGGCTCGACCCGCATCAAAGCGACCGGCCCGCCCTGACCGCCCTCATCCACCCCGCGGACCCCGCGGGCTGGGTCCTTTGTCCCGTCTCGCCGGGAGTCAACAACCCTCGCAACGACGGGCCGGACCTGATCCGCCCCGACCCCCAACCCGACGCTCAGCGCGCCTGAGCCAGCCGCACAGACCAGACAGTCAGTCTTGACGGATCCAGGTAGCATCCGCATAATTGCGCTCCCTTTCGAGCCGGCACAGCCCCCGGGCCGTGCGGGTCAGGACAATCGGTCGGCAGGCATGCGCGGCCGGACAAAGGCTCCACGGACGGGGCGCTCGAATCCGTTTTGCGCCCGTAGCTCAGTTGGATAGAGTACCTGGCTACGAACCAGGGGGTCGGGAGTTCGAATCTCTCCGGGCGCGCCATCAAATCAAAGGGTTAGCGGATTTTCGCCGCTGACCCTTTTTCGTTTTCCGACGGTTTTCCGACAGCATCCCTGTTGCGCCGGACCACCGTCAGGGTCGGAGTCTGGGCGATGCCCCGGTCCACGACCGCATGCCGGTCATCATCAAGCCCGCCGACTACCGGGCGTGGCTCGACCCGCATCAAAGCGACCGG
>JBFZCW010000152.1:0-3873 GCA_041307765.1 Chromatiaceae bacterium | reverse complement strand
TGGCGGGAGAGCGGGGGCTCGAGCGCACGCTGGAGGAAGCGCTTCAGCGGGCGGGTGCCATAGACCGGGTCGTAGCCTTCGCGGGGAAGTGGTTCAGGCGGCCGAAACCGTGCCTGGAACGAAACCTGAGAATGCTCGCCCTGTGACGGCAGACCTGAGAATATTGTGGCCGCCTTTGACGGCCGCACCGATCCGGAGCGGGTCCGAGCTTCCGTGATGGATTGCCGCTACCCGGTGGCATCAACAAGGGGGTAGGGAGGATGAATGAGCCGTAAGCGGTAAGCGGGGTGCAGGTCGCCGGGAGGCTAGCCGCGACCAAGACCGGCAGCCACACTCACGGGCCCGAAGCCGACTGCGGTTGCCAGTGTTCGGGCAGCAACTGGGCGATCTGGGTGATGTTCATGGCGGGTAATCGCCGGAGGACATCCGTCAGGTATTCCTGGGGATTGATGCCGCGACGCCGGCAACTGACGATGATCGAGTAGATGACCGCACTGCGCCATCCGGCCTCCGGGTGGCCAATGAAGAGCCACCGGCGCCGACCGACGGCCGGAACGCGAATCGAATTCTCCACCAGATTATTGTCGATCAGGTAGGTGCCCGATTCCAGATAGCCGATGAGCGCCGGGTATTCGTTGATGAGGTAGCTGACGGCCTTGCCCAGGCTGCTCTTGGGCAGCAACTGCGGCTTCAGAGCCTGGGCGTCCTGCTGCAGCTGGGTCCAGATCGGAGCGGCCTCTCGCTGACGAACCTGGTGACGCTCTGGGGCCGTCAAGTCTTTGGTTTGCGCTTCGATCCGGTAGAGTCGACGGAACTGGGCAATGAACGCGATGGCCCGGCGGTCGCCCTCCCGAAGCGCCCGACGGAACTTGCGCCTGGCATGGGCGGCACATCCGATGCGCCGCAGCCCCGGGATGACTTTCTTGAGCGAGTCATAGACTTCGTAGGCGTCAGTTTGGATGGTGCCGGTAAAGCCGGTGAGTTGGGCCTGGGGAGCGGCCCGGCCGCGAGTGCCCTGGAAGTCGAGGTACACGTCGCCCCCCGCAACGGCGTAGAACCATAGATAACCCCGGGCGCATTTGCCTTTGACCTCCGGGTCCATCACTTTGACCGGGGTCTCGTCGACCTGGAGATAGCCGCTGTGTTTCATCCGCGCGAACATCAGGTGGCAGAGCGGTTGGAGCAGGAAGGCCATCTGCTCGACCCACTGCACCATTTGCTGTCGAGGGATCACCACATCGTGTCGTTCCCGGAAGATCCGCTCCAGGGTGTAGTAGGCCACGTGGTCGTCGAAACGCGCCAGCAGGAGATAGACCGCCAGCCCCAACCCCAGCTTGCTTTGCGGCACCAGGCGCGGAGGTAGAGGCGCCACCTGCACCCCGCCGCAACCACCACGACAGGCATACTTGGGGCGCACCGTCCGTCGGACGATCAACTTGGCCGGGACATACTCCAGCTCCTCGCTGACTTCCTGCCCGATGGATTGGAGGGGTCGCCCGCAGTGTTCGCACGGGGCCAGCCCTTCGGGTTCGATCACCACGGTCTGCCGTTCCAGGTGCTCAGGCAGGGGGTGGCGTCGCCGCCGATGCCCCTTGCGCTTGGGAGGGTCCTTCGGCGGGTCCGCTCCTTCGGATTCCAGCTCGGCCTGGTCCTCAAGCACCTCATTGCTGAGCGGGGGCTCTTGCTCGGCCTCGTCCTGGAGGTCGGCGGCCACCTCGGCCATTTGGGCCTCTTCCTCCGGGGTGAGTTTATCGGAGCGCTCCCCGAAGAGTTGACGCTTCAACTCGGCCAGTTCGAGCAAGGCTGCTTGCAGTTGAGCTTCCAGCCCCTCTTTGAGCGTCAGCTCGGCTTGGAGTCGAGCGTTCTGCTCCTCCAGTTCCCGATTGCGGGCCCGCAACTGCGCCAACTCGCCGGGCGGGTCGGAGGGCTTCATCGAGTCAAGGCCTCCCGAAAATCCGCCTGGAGCGGGCAGGCGTAGAGATCTTTCACCGGCACCTGAAGGGTCCGCTGGCGATCCTGACGGCTCCGTCCTTGCGTCGACCCCAGCGCCTGCCAGTTGGCCGCCCGGTAACAGGTACCGGAGAACCGTTCGCGTTCCACGAAGGTCTCCAGCAACACGACCGGGTGCCCATACTTGGCCTGCCAATCGTCCGCGATCCGCCGAGCCACGCGTCCCAACACGTGGCTGGCCAGATAGCGCACGTCCACCGAAGGCAAAATCAGGAAGCGGTGATTGTTGGCGATCCAACTCAACCGGGCCTGGCGCTGTTCGGGCGTCCACCCAATCCACCGGTCGCGCGCGGCGCACTTCCACGCGGCGGCCCCAAACACCAGAACCGCCAACAGGCGTTGGGCGCCGTCCCGGACCACATACTGCAGGTTCTCCCCCACCGGCGTGCGCCAGCCCAGGTAGTGGAACTGCGCCAACGCCGCCCGCACTTCGGCCCGACCGTCGGCCTGCGCACTCACTTCCGTCACCGTCAGCGGGCCGACCTCGGACAACCGACCGGTGATGGGGGTCGTGGGCCAACTCCGGGGTGGGGGTGCTGCCAGCCGGTGCCGGTTGGGCGAGAGCCCACGACGGGCCGGCAGCTGGAGCCATCCACGCCCCGCCATTTTCAGCATCAGGCTCCGGGCCGCCATGTCCTTCCACTGCCCGGTGGACGTACGCCAGTTCCACAGCCCGCACAGCTCCCGCGATAAACGATAGCGGCTCCACTCCGGATGACTCGCCACCAACTCGCGCACCTGGAGGAGCTCGAAGGGCTCGATCCGCCGGCCCTGCATGACACAGCTCTCGGTCACGGGAGCCGAGCGTACGCCAAGGGCCCGTCCAGAGTCCAGCGGGAAGAGGATCTTTTTTATCGGCGATACCAGCCGGCCCGCTCGGTGACTTCCAGACCGCTGATGAGCGCACTCAACTGCTCCGGCCGAAAGCTCACCGCCGCACCCTCCCCGGCGGGCCAATGCAGCGTTCCGCCCTCCAAACGTTTGGTCGCCTGCCACAGGCCGGTTCCATCAAACCAAAGCAGGCGTAAGCGATTACGTCGTCGATTGGTGAAAACAAAAAGTCCGCCCTCCACCACCTGCTGCTGGAGCACCGCCTGCACGTGAGCCGACAGACCGTCGAAGCCGCGCCGCAAATCCACCGGCGCCACCGCCACGAAAATCCGCGTCGCTGCCGTCAGGGCGACGAGCATGGCCGGCGCAAGCACTCCACCAGACCCTTCGCCCACTCCCAGTCCGCTCCCCGGGCCAGACGCACCGTCGTGCCGTTGGGTAATCCCACCTCCGCACTCCAGGGCCCCGGCGTGACCGCCGCCTCCGACAGCCGCACTTCCTGGAACATCAGCCCCGGCTCCTCCGCCGCCTGGGCTTGGGCCGGCCCGTAAACCCAGTAGCGCAGTTGCCCGGCGCTCAAACCGTGCCGCTCGGCAAACTCCTTCAAGCTTAGGCCGCTGCCTCGATACTTGGTCACCCACCGCGCGCGCTCCGCGCCGCGGTCCGTTGGGAATCCGTTGCGATGGCTCGTCACGCCCCAACCGTAGCGCCTCCCCAGGCCCGCCGAACAGATGCGCCCCGCTTACCGCTTACCTCCGAATGGCGACCGAACGAGCATCCTGCGGGCTCAACTCCTCGACTGCCTCAATCAGCGGCAGCGTGTCATTCACCTCGACGGAGTGGCGGCGAAGGAACTCGTGGCTGGCAGTCTTGGCGAGCGCGGGCGTCATGGTTTCAGCGAACGATCCGGATCAGTGACCCCGCGCCAGTGATGCACGACTGCAAACCGCGACGCAATCGCGGGGTTCACTGCATCCGGTTTGACACTTCCATCAAAGCCCTTTGGGTTTTGTGATAACATCACCACAACGG
>JBFZCW010000151.1:0-28684 GCA_041307765.1 Chromatiaceae bacterium | reverse complement strand
TGGTCGCCGTACCGATTCACTGCTTGTTGGAGGTCCTCGCTTCGGCTGGTCAGGGTCGCGGAGGCCCCGGCGAGGTTCTGAGAGACCTGCTCGACTGAGCCCAGGATGCGGGCGAGCTGACCCGGGTCCACCGCCGCCTCCAGGTCGGCACTCAGGCGCTTGAGGCTCTCGAAGACGCCGGCAAGGCGATCCCGGTTGCCCGGGTCCTCGGAGCCTGTGCCAAGCAGCTGCTGCAGGGCGGCGATCTGCTCGGCGATGCCAGCCAGGGCCGGGGCAATGGTCTCCTCCACCAGACCCTGCAGGGAATCGGTGAGGCGGGCGAGCTGGGCCACCAGGTCCGCCTCGCGCCCGCCGACGGCGATGGTCCCGCCATCCGTTAAGGGGTGCTCGCGATCCTGGCCCGGCACGATCCGCACGGCGTCCCCTTGCAGCAGCCCGGCGCTCGCGATCCGAGCGACGCTGTCCCGCGGTATGGGCCAGCGGTCGCGGATGCGCAGGGTGGCGCGAAAACAGGGGCTGCCGGCAGGGTGGCGGGTCGGCGCATCATCGGCGGCGACGGGACATGGATTCGTCTCCGAGCCGTGGGGAAAGACCGGCTCCAATGCCTCCATTAGGCCGATCACATAGCCAGCCTGGCTGACCTCAATCCCAGGGTCCAAGCCTGCGGCATCGGGAAAGTAGGCGTAGAGGCGGATGGTCCCGCCGAAGACTCCCGGCAGGATCAGAGCCAGGCCGCCCACCACGACTGCGGCCATGGTCAGGACGAAGAGCCCGGACAGGATCAGGTCCCGGCGCACGCCGGCGGCAGCCCGCCTGCCCGGGGCCCCGATCTCGGGCGGGGCGTAGAGACGCTCCAGACGGCTCATGGGTGCCCCGCGAGGACGTAGCGCAGTTCCAGGCGCCCGGCTGCGGCCTGCTCCAGGGCGGCGGGTGAGCCGTCGAAGAGCAGGCGCCCGCGGTCCAGCACCGCGACCCGGGCGCCACTTGCCAGCAGTTCCGCCGGTCTGTTATCGGTTGCGATCAGGGTCAGTCCCCGGTTGGCGTGTTGTTGGCGCAGCAGGTCCAGGGTCTCGCGCACCCCGGCCGGGCCGAGTCCCTCGGTGAGGCCGTCCCACACTAGAAGGCTAGGCCTGTGGATCAGCGCCCGGGCCAGCTCGACCCGCCTGCGCTGGCCTAGGGACAGGCCGCGGGGCCGCTCCCCCTCCAAGCCCTCGAGTTGCAACTGGGTCACCGCCAGGCGGGCGGCGCGGGCCATCTCGGCGCGGGTTGCGCCGGTGCCGCGCAGCGGGAGCAGCAGGTTGTCCAGGACCGTCAGCCCCGCCAACAGGGACCCGCCTTGGAGCACGGCCCCGACCTCGCCCCGCCAGCGGCCCATGGCCCCCGCTCCCAGGCCCGAAAGCGTCCGGCCCAGGACCCTCACGGTCCCGGCAGAGGGGGCGTCCAGCCCGAGGATCAGCCGGGTGAGGAGCGTCTTGCCCGCCCCGTTGGGTCCGATCAGGAGCAACCACTCGCCTCGGGCGACGCCGAGGGTCACACCGTCCAGGGCGCAACGCCCGGCCACGTGCTGGAAGACGCCCTCGATCTCGACGGCTGCATCCATCGCCGGCTCCTCACCGCAGCAGGACGAAGACCAGGTCCGTGAGGAGGATGGCCGTGACGGCCCCGATCACGGTGCGGGTTGCGGCACGTCCCAGTCCGTCCGGGTCGCGTCCCGCCGCCAGGCCGCAGACGCTCGCAATTAGAGCGATGGCAACCGCAAAGATCAAGGGCTTGGCCAGGCCCTCAAAGAGGTCGGCGAGGTCGACGGACTGCTGCAGGGCCTCGACGAAGAGCGCCGGCGGAACCCCCACGCGGGCCCAGAGCCAGGTGGCGAGCGCGCCGCAGGTGGTCAGGCCGATCCACACCGTGAGGGCGAAGGACATCAGGAGCATGGCGAGGAGGACGGGGCCCAGAGTGAATCGGACGGGGTCGATCCCACTCACGATCAGGCCGTCCATCTCCCCACTGACGGTCAGCCCGGCCTGGCGCACGGCCAGGGCCACCCCGGCGCGCCCGGCGACGAGGATGCCGACCAGGATCGGGACCAGCTCCAACACCACCTTGACCCCGATGGCGAGGACCGGGAGCCGCGGAAGGTCCAGATCCTCGAACACGGATTCGGCCTGGCTGGCCAGGATCAGGCCCAGGGCCAGGGCCACCAGGGTGGTCGCCGGAAGAACCGACAGTCCGGTCTGGCGCAGGGCGGCGGCGAAGGCCGGGACATCCAGGTGATCGCGCCCGCCGAGGATGCGCAGGTAGAGCCCAAGGCAGGAGACCAGGGTCAGCCAGGCCAGACCGAGCTCCTCTAGCCAGCCGCTGGGGCCGCGGCAGAGGGGCTGCGTACCCTCGGCATACGAACCGCGCATGGGGCCTCAGGCCTTACGCCCTGTCGTCTCGACCCCCGCCGCCCGCCGCCGAGCCCGGCGGCGCTGCACCAACCCGGTGCCCAGGGCAGAGGCCACATAGGCCCCTCCGGCGAGGAGGATCATGGTTGGGCCGGCCGGAAGGTCCGGGGCATAGGCCAGGGCAAGGCCGGCGCTGGTGAAGACCGCACCGAGCCCGGTCGCAGCCAGCATGATGCGCCCCAGGGTGTGGACCCAATGCCCGGCGATGGCCGCCGGCAGGGTCAGGAGGGCAATCACCAGGATCAGCCCGACCACTTGGATCAACAGGACCACGGTGACCGCCACCAGGCAAAGCAACAGCAAGTAGAAGCCGGTGACCGGCACCCCGCGCAGGCGTGCCAGCTCTTCATCGAAGGCCACCGCCAGAAACTGCCGGTAGAAGGCCCCGACCACCGCCAGGAGCAGGGCATCGAGCGCGGCCATGACCCAAAGGTCTCGGGCTGGGACCAGCAGGATGTTGCCAAACAGGTAGCTCATCAGGTCGCCGCTGTACCCGGGGGTCTTGGCGATGAAAAGGATCCCGACCGCCATGCCGATGGCCCAGAGGGCCCCGATGAGAGTGTCCTCCTGGGCGCTCCAGTGCAGTCGGACCCAGCCGATGAGCAGCGCCGAGATCAGGGCCGCGGCGAGGGCACCGGCCAGGGGATCGAGCCCGAAGTAGAGGGCCGCCCCCATGCCGCCGAGCACCGAATGGGCGATGCCCCCGGCGAGGAAGGTGATGCGTTTGACTACCACAAAGGTCCCGACGACGCCGCAACCCAGCGCCGCCAGCAGCCCGGCGAGCAGGGCTGTCTGTAGGAAGGTGTGCTGACTCAGGGCCTGGAGGAATTCAGTCATGCGGGGTGCCGGTGTGCAACGCGGCGCACGTCCTCTCCGTAGAGGGCGTGGATCACCCCGCCGTTGATGGCCTCGGTGCGGTGGCAAACCAAGGTCCGGTTGAGGCAGGCGACGCGGGTCACGTAGGCGGAGATGAAGGCGACATCGTGGGAGACCACCAGGATGGTCATGCGGGCGTTCAGTGCCCGCAACAGGTCGAAGATCTCCCCTTCCATGCGCTGGTCGATGTTTGCGGTGGGCTCGTCAAGGATCAGCATGCGCGGCTCGCCCACCAGGGCGCGGGCGACCAGGACTCGTTGCAACTGGCCACCGGAGAGGGTGCCGATCTGCCGGTACGCCAGGTCCGCCGCTTGGACCTCCAGCAGGGCCGCGCGGGCGGCCGCCCGATCCCCTTGGGACCAGCCGCCGAGCCAGCGCCGCCATCCGTGCCCGAGCCCCAGGCGCCCCATCAGCACCACCTGCTCCACGGTGATCGGGAAGTCCCGGGGAAACCCCGGGTGCTGCGGGACATAGCCCAGCAGGCGGCGCGCCTGGGCTGGTGGGCGGCCGAGGACCAGGATCTGTCCCGTCTGGGGCTCCAGCAGCCCGAGGATGAGCTTGAGCAGGGTGCTCTTGCCACCCGCGTTGGGTCCCACCAGGCCGAGGAATTCGCCCTCGGCCACGTTGAGGTCCACCCGCTCCAGGACCGGGGCGTCCCCGTAGGAGAAGGTCACCCCCGTGATAGCCACCGCCGCGGCTTGCCCGGTCATCGCGCCTGCGCGTGCGTGTGCGCGCTTCGGCCCGCGAATGGATCGACGAAGGGCTGCAGGGGCGGGATGGAGACGGAGGCCGGCAAGGGGGGAGCGGCCGGCGCCTTCGTCGAAACAGACCCACGAGATGCCTGGGCCAGCAGGGGTCGGGCAGCAAAGGCCGGGGTGGGGAAGGGCTTCACGGCGACGGTGACCTCAGAGATCCGCCCCCCGTTGGTGGGCGGCGTGGTGCGGGCCGCAAGGGTGTGATCTTGCGGCAACCCTGTCAAGCGGTAAGGCCAGCGGCCAGCAGGCTCCTAAAGTGCCATGGGAAACCTGGTCAAGGGCGGGTCTGCTCGGCGTAACCCAGTCCAAAGCTCGCCGTAGGTTTGTCCAGCGCCTGGGAAGAGCTCGTCCGGGGCCACCTCGGCGAGGGGGCCGAGGACGAAGGCGTACCGGAGGATCTCGTCGCGCGGGAGCGCCCGCCCGTCCAGGGTGCCGACCCTGTCCCCGTAGGTCAGGAGGTCGATGTCGAGGGTACGGGGGGCGAACTTGTCCTGGCCGCGGACCCGGCCGTGGGCGTTCTCGATGCCCCGCAGGACGCGGTCGATCTCCGCGACCCTGAGATGGGTCTCGATCCCTGCCACCAGGTTCAAGAAGGGTGCGCTGGAAAATCCCTCGGCCGGCGACTCGTAGACGCTCGACAGGACCAGGTCGCCGAAGGCGGCGCGCAGGTCTGTCACGGCCCCGCGGATGGATGCCTCCCGGTCCTGATTGGTGCCGATGCTGAGCCAACAGCGGGGCATCTCGGGCCTAGGCCTCAGGTTTGCGAGCCGCGCTCGATGATCACCCCGACGCCCTCGGAATCGGTCACGGCGCCCACTTTGTTCAGGGTCAGGCGCACCCAGGGGACGCCGAACTCGTCGCGGATGATCCCTGCAACCTGCTCCGCCAGCGTTTCGACCAGCTCGAACCGACTCTCGGAGACAAACTGCTTGAGGCGCTTGGACACGGCCTTGTAGTCCAGGGCGTCCTCGATACGGTCCGTGGCTGCGCCGCGGGCGATGTCGCTGGCCATCTCCAGATCCAGCACCACGGGCTGTTTGGTCTCCTTCTCCCAGTCGTAGATCCCGATGGTGGTCTCGATGCGCAGGCCGTGGATGAAGACGATGTCCATGGTGCTTTCCTCTGTTTGAACGCGGCGGGAGCGGCGAGCGGCAAGCTGGCGGCCACCTGCCATGAGCTATCAGCGGCCGGTTGCGGCAAGCTCGCGGCGGCCCGCTCGATAGTCCCGCGAAGTCTAGGCGGGAGCGCGACATTGCAAGAGCGCGGTTGACCAGGGCGGGGTTTCCGATTCCAATGGCTCGCCATGGCCTTGCAACTTGCCCTCGTCGTCGTCGCCTACCTACTGGGCTCCATCTCCAGCGCGGTGGTCGTGTGCCGACTCATGGGCCTGCCGGACCCACGCACCCAGGGGTCGAACAATCCGGGGGCGACCAATGTCCTGCGCATCGGCGGCAAGAAGGCGGCGGCGGTCACCCTGGTGGGGGATAGCTTGAAGGGAATGATCCCGATGCTTGCCGGCCACCTGCTGGGGGCAGGTCCCGAGGTGCTGGCGGCCACGGGCCTGGCGGCCATTCTCGGCCACCTCTACCCGGTCTTCTTCGGCTTCCGCGGCGGCAAGGGTGTGGCGACGGCGCTTGGCGTCCAGTTCGGACTCTGGTGGCCTATTGGGCTCACGGTGGCGGCGATGTGGCTCTTCGTCGCCAAGGTCCTCAGGATCTCCTCGCTGTCCGCCCTGGTCTCCATGGCCCTGGCGCCCCTGGTCGTCTGGTTCTTCTGGCCTGAGCCCATCCTGCTCGGGATGCAGATCCTGATCAGCCTGCTTCTCTTCTGGCGCCATCGCAGCAACATCGCCAACCTGATCTCCGGCAAGGAGGGCAAGATCGGGCGGACGGATAAGGATCTGCCCGCCGCTTGAGGCGCCTCGTTGGGCCACGGCCTGTCGGCGGGCGCTTGCCCGCCCGGAAATCCACGGCTCAGATCGGGGGCAGGGTCTCCATGGCCCAGCGCGCCCTGGGGTGGAACGTCAGGGGTTCAGCCTGCCCGGCCCGAAGCCGCTGCCAGCCGGCGTAGGCGATCATGGCCCCGTTGTCGGTGCACAGGGCTGGGCGCGGGTAGTAGGTGCGCACCCCCTCCGCTGCCATCATCTCATCCATGCGGGCGCGCAGGCGCCGGTTGGCGCTGACCCCTCCCGCCAGGATCAGACGCCGGTGGCCGGTCTCGCGCACCGCCCGGCGGCACTTGATGACTAGGGTGTCCACCACCGCCTCCTCGAAGGCCCGCGCCACGTCGGCGCGGGTGCGCTCCCGGTCTGCACCGGTGGCCAACTCCGCCTTCAGGGTATTGAGAGTGAAGGTCTTGAGCCCGCTGAAGCTGAAGTCGAGCCCGGGGCGGTCGGTCATGGGGCGCGGGAAACGGAAGCGTCCTGGGTCGCCGTCCTCGGCGAGTCTGGCCAGCTCTGGACCCCCAGGGTAGGGCAGGCCGAGGATCTTGGCGGTCTTGTCGAAGGCCTCGCCGGCGGCGTCGTCCAGGGACTCCGCCAGCAGCCGGTAGCGGCCGACCCCGGCCACGTCGAAGAGCTGAGTGTGTCCGCCGGAGACCAGCAGTGCGACGAAGGGAAACTCGGGGGCCGGCTCCTCCAGCAGGGGGGCCAGCAGGTGCCCCTCCATGTGGTGTACCCCGATGGCCGGGACGCCCCAGGCCCAGGCCAGGCTGCGACCCAGGGCGGCACCCACCAGAAGGGCTCCAATCAGTCCGGGACCGGCCGTATAGGCGACACCCTGGATATCCCCGGCGGCCAGCCCGGCCTCCTCCATGACTTGGTGGATCAGGGGCAGCGTCTTGCGCACATGGTCCCGCGAGGCCAGCTCAGGGACCACACCGCCGTAGCGGGCATGGATCTCGATCTGGCTGTAGACGGCGTGGGCCAAGAGCCCCTCGCCACCGCCGTAAACGGCGACCCCGGTCTCGTCGCAGGAGGTCTCGATGCCAAGGACGCGCACGGCCGGCTCTGCTCGAATGGCCGGGGCCTCAGCCCCTGCGCCTGGCACGGGGGTGGGCGCGGTCGTAGACCTCCGCCAGGTGCTGGAAGTCCAGATGCGTATAGATCTGGGTGGTGGCGATGTCGGAGTGGCCGAGCAGTTCCTGCACGGCGCGCAGATCGCCAGAAGACTCCAGCAGGTGGCTGGCGAAGGAGTGTCTCAGCAGGTGCGGATGGATCCCGCGCGGCGCGCCCTGTTCCTGGGCCCAGCGCTGCAGGCGCCGCTCCACGGTACGCGGGTGGATGCGCGTCCCCCGGCTGCTGACGAAGAGCGCGCGCTCTCCGGGGTTGGCGAGCAGGCCGCGGACCGCCTGCCAGCCGTGGATCGCGTCCAGGGCCTTGCCGCCCACCGGTACGCGGCGGGTCTTGGCCCCCTTGCCGACTACGGTCAGCATGGCTTCGGCGGGGTCGATGTCGCCCAGGTTCACCGAGATCAGCTCAGCCAGGCGCAGCCCCGAGGAATAGAACAGCTCGATCATAGCCGCGTCACGCACCGACAGCGGCTCGTCCCCGGGGCCATCGGGGCCCTCACCCGCCGGGGCGTGGTCGAGCAGGGCGCAGAGCTGATCGGCTCCCAGGGTGACGGGAAGCTTGCGCTGGGCCTTGGGCGCGCGAATCCCCAGCGCCGGGTTGTGCCCGATGCGGCCCTCGCGCAGTAGATAGCGGTAGAGTCCGCGCAACGCCGACAGCTCCCGTTGCAGGGTTCGGCCAGAGGCCCCGCCGCGGTGCCGTGCGGCGACGAAGCGGCGGACGGTCTGGGCATCGAGCGCTTCCCAGGGGCCCAGAGCTTCGCGGTTCAGCCAGGCGTCGATGCCTTGCAGGTCGCGCCGATAGTT
Organism: Chromatiaceae bacterium; assembly: GCA_041307765.1. Lineage (GTDB taxonomy): Bacteria > Pseudomonadota > Gammaproteobacteria > Chromatiales > Chromatiaceae > DYRB01. The sequence goes on along the minus strand of JBFZCW010000151.1, from coordinate 20,736 downwards.
GACCAGGGTCAGGGGGGAGACGCGCCGCTCGTGGGCGAGGTGGTGGAGGTATGCCTCCATATCGAATCGCCTGGAGTCGTCTCCCTCCGGTCTATCGGCTTGCACGGGGTGCCCCAATTCCTTGTGCTCATTAGGCATGGCCGTGGTCGATGGCCTGTAGGCGGTACCCGACGATCTCGCCCATGCGGTCAAGGATGTCCGTCGCCATGCCTGGGCCGAAGCGCGTCTTGTCGCCGCTGCCGATGGCCAGGACCCCGGAGCGCTCGCCCGCTCGAATCGGGATCAGGGCGGCGGACTGGACCGAGGTCCCGAAGTCGCCAAATAGGAGCTGGCTCTTATCCACGTCCAATGGTCCGCACAAACAGTGTCGGCGGTCGAGGAATTCGTGGAAGGCCTCGAGTAGCGGATCAGCCTGATCCCCAGGCGCAGGCAGACTGAAGAGCTTCAGCGCGACGCACTGGGCGTTGAGGTCGCGGCACATGGCCTCGTGCAGGACCTCCTCCACCCGCTGTTGATCCGACGCGGCGATCAGGGCCAGGGTCAACCCGTGCAGCCGGGCGGACAGGGCCTCATATTCCCGCGCCCGAGAGATGATGTGGGCAAGTCGGCGGCGCTCGTCTTCGAGCTGGCCGCGCAGGATGCTGACCTGGTGCTCGATCAGCGAGATGGCCGGCCCGCGGGCATGGGGGACGCGCAGACTGGCGACCAGGTCGGCGTGGCGCTCGAAGAAGCCCGGGTCGGCCGTCAGGAAGGCCGCGACCGCCGCATCGGATCCCGCCGCTTCCGCCCAAGTGGGTTCCAGCTCCTCCGGCTCCGGTTGCTCCGGCGGGGCCGACACGCCCGCTGGGGCGAAGGGCGCCGCAAGCTGGGGCGGGCCGTCATGTTCGGATGCCTCTCCGGGTCCTGAGGGTTGGCTGGTCATCGTTCGGTTTCCCCGTGGTAGACGGTGGTAGCCGGGCCCGTCATCCATACCGGCTCGGACCCGCCAAGCCACTGTATCACAAGATCCCCGCCCGGCAGTGAGACCCGCACCCGTTCCCCAAGGATCTCCCAAAGGCGCCCCACCACCACAGCCGCGCAGGCACCGGTTCCGCAGGCGAGGGTCTCCCCGGCCCCACGCTCGTGGACGCGCAGGCGGATGTGGCAGGGGTCAAGGACCTGCATGAAGCCGACGTTCACCCGGGCCGGGAAACGCGGGTGGTGCTCGATCTGTGGGCCCAGCATGGCCACTGGGGCCGACTCCACGTCCGTCACCCGTAGGACCGCATGGGGGTTGCCCATCGACACGGCGCCGATGGTGAGGCGCTCGCCGACGACCTCCAACGGATAGGTCAGGGCCTGGCTGGGCATCAGAAAGGGGATGCGCGCAGGTTCGAGGACTGGGGGGCCCATGTTGACCCGCACCTGGCCGTCGGACTCGCAATAAAGCCGGATGGGGCCGGCGGCCGTTCCCACCGGGATCTCGTCCTTGTCCGTTAGCCTCTGGTCTCGCACGAAGCGCGCAAAGCAGCGGGCCCCGTTGCCGCACTGCTCGACCTCCGAGCCGTCGGCGTTGAAGATGCGGTAGTGGAAATCCGTGGCCGGGTCTCGGGGCGGCTCTACCACGAGGAGCTGGTCGCACCCGATCCCGAAGCGGCGGTCCGCCAGCTCGCGGACCAGGGTGGGGGTCAGGTCCAGGGGGCCTCCGGTGGCGTCGAGCACGACGAAGTCGTTGCCGAGGCCGTGCATCTTGGTGAATCGGAGTCTCATGACGGGGATACTGATTCGTGATCAGTGGCTTAGGAGATGGGTTGCCCGTGCCTTGCAATAGGTTGGATGCGGACGCCGCCCTCGCGGAGCCTCTACCCGCCGGGCAGGCGCCCGAATACCGCCAGGTGGCGGTCGCTCACCACGGCCACCTCGCACCCGGTGAGGCCCGCCTCCTGGATCTGCGCCTCCACCTCCTGGGGCTCGAAGGCGGCGAACAGCGAGTTGCGGAAGTCGTTGCGCAGGACCTCCGGGGCCCCGTCGGCATAGGTTGCCACCAGCGCCTCGGCCCAGCCGGGGGAGGCGGGGCGCATTAGGTCCACCACCTGCACCAGGGCCCCGGGGCGGCCAAAGCGGCGCACGGCCTGCCAAAGGACCTGGGGGTCGTGCAGGTGATGCAGCAGGCTGTTGGAGAGGATCAGGTCATAGGCCCCGTCCTCCAGCAGGTCCGTGGGCAGGCATGCGCACACCAGCCTGGCGCGCTGTGCCAACCCCGGCAGGGTCTCTAAGGCTGCCCGGGCGTGGGCGAGCATGGCCGCGGAGCCGTCCAGGCCGTCGCAGGTGGCCCGCGGGTAGGCCTGCAGGAAGCGCAGCAATACATTGCCGGGGCCGCAGCCCAGGTCCAGGGCGCGGACCCCGTCCAGGGCGCCGGGGGCCTGCCCCTCCAGCAGCGCGATGAAGCGGGCGTCAGGCTCCGAGAAGTCGGCCTCGGCATAGGCGAGGGCCTGGTCGGCCTCATCCATCAGCTCGGGTTCCGGGCGGCGTTTCACGGCAGGGTCATCTCTCCGGCGAACAGCTCGGCAACGGTCTCCCGACGGCGCACCAGGTAGGCCTGGTCCCCGTCGACCATCACCTCCGCTGCCCGCGGCCTGGTGTTGTAGTTGGAGCTCATGGTGAAGCCGTAGGCCCCGCTGCCGCGCACCGCCAGCAGGTCCCCCGGGGCCAGGGTCAGGTCCCGCCCCTTGCCGATGAAGTCCCCCGTCTCGCACACCGGCCCCACGAGGTCGTAACGACCTGCCCGGCCGGGGGCGTCGGTGTGCACCGGGACTATCTCCTGGTGGGCCTGGTAGAGGGCCGGGCGGACCAGGTCGTTCATGGCCGCGTCGACGATGGCGAAGTCCCTGTGGGCGGTGGGCTTGAGGTACTCCACACGGGTCAACAGGACCCCGGCGTTGCCGGCGATCGCCCGCCCCGGCTCCAGCAAGATCTCGTAGGGGCGCCCGGCCAGGCGCTCGACCAAGGCTGCGGCGTACTCCGCCGGCTCCGGCGGGGTCTCGTCGCGGTAGCGGATGCCCAAGCCCCCCCCCAAGTCCAGGTGATCGATGGGGATACCCCTTGCGGCTAGGGCGTCGGCCAGCGCGAGGACCCGGTCCAGCGCGTCCAGGAAGGGCGCGACCTCGGTCAACTGGGAGCCGATATGGCAGTCGATCCCGGTGACTCGGACATGCGGAAGACCCGCGGCGTGGGCGTAGACCCGCGGGGCCTCGCGGATGTCGATGCCGAATTTATTCTCCTTGAGCCCGGTGGCGATGTAGGGGTGGGTGCGGGCGTCGACATCCGGGTTGACCCGCAGCGAGATGGCGGCGATCAGGCCCAGGGCCCCTGCCACCTCGTTGACCCGTGCCAGCTCTGCCTCCGACTCCAGGTTGAAGCAGCGGATGCCGACCTCCATCGCCCGGCGCAGCTCGTCCAGACGCTTGCCGACCCCTGAGAAGATCACTTTGGCCGGGTCCCCGCCCGCCGCGACCACGCGCTCTAACTCGCCGACCGAGACGATATCGAAGCCCGACCCCAGGCGTGCCAGGACATTCAGCACCGCCAGGTTGGAATTGGCCTTGACGGCGAAGCAGACGAGGTGTGCCCGCCCGGCGAAGGCCTGGTCGAAGGCATGCCAGTGCCGTTCCAGGGTGGCCCGGGAATAGACGTAGCAGGGGGTGCCGAAACGCTCGGCGATGGCCTCCAGCGGAACGGCCTCGGCGCAGAGGCGCCCGTTGCGGTAGTTGAAGTGATCCATGGCGCCCCCGTTACAGTCCGCTTGCGTCCGGCACGTGGGATTGCACGTCTTCCAGAACATCAAACCCCTCCCCTGCACCCCCGGGCTGTGCTTCTGGCTTTGGTGCCGCGGCGGGTTTGGGAGCGGCGGTCTGGGCCTCGGGGCGCGGGAGGAAGAGGTCGCCCTTCTGCCCGCAGGCGGCGAGCATCTGGCCCGTGCCGAGCGCCGCGACGACGGCGAGGAACAGGTAACGTGCCCAACAGTGCATGGTGGCAGGTCTCGCGGTGCGCCTTGCGTGAAAGCGGCCAAGTATACAGCCCAGCGAACCTTTCGGTGCCGGTGACCACCGGCCGGTTTCGTACCGTCTCCGCGATCCGTCAGGGCGCCGTTATCGCACCGACCCCGCCCCGGCATCGCATAGGGCCTGGAGGCGCTCCAGCTCCGCCTCCCCGAACCCCGCCCGGCGCCGGTCCGCCAGGTTGAGGGGGCAGCGGACCTCCCCGCGCAGGTGGCGGGCGAGCAGGTCGAACCAGGTCGCCTCCGGGTCCAGACCGCGCTCGGCACACAGGTAGCGGAACCAGCGGTTACCCGCGGCCACGTGTTCGACCTCCTCGCGAAGGATCACCGCCAGGCAGTCCGCGGTCTCGCCGTCCCCAGCGGCGCGTAGGCGTTCGATCATGGCCGGGGTCACGTCGAGCCCCCGCGCCTCCATCACCCGAGGGACCAGGGCCATGCGCAGCAAGGGGTCGCCGGCGGTGGCCCTGGCCATCTCCCAGAGCCCGTCGTGGGCGGGGAAGTCACCGTAATCGAATCCCAGGGCGTGCAGCCGCCCGCGCATCATGAAGAAGTGCTCCGCCTCCTCCGCCGCCACCTGCACCCAGTCGTCATACCAGCCCCGCGGCAGTCCGCGGAAGCGGTATACCGCGTCCCAGGCCAGGTTCACGGCGTTGAATTCGATGTGGGCTACGGCGTGGACCAGGGCCGCGCGGCCCTTGGGGCTCTGCGGGCGGCGCCGCGGCAGCTCCCGAGGTGGGACCAGCAAGGGGCGCTCAGGGCGACCGGGGTCGCCGATGGGGCTGATCGGAACGGTGTCCTCCATCGCCAGGGCACCAGCGCGCCAGGCTGCCGCTGCGGCTCGGCTCAGATCCGACTTTGCTCCCGGGTCGCGGGTCCCGAGGCAGAGGGCCGCGGCAATGAAGAGGTTGGCCTGGAAATCGGGGGGCACGGGTTGGCCTCGGCGGTTGGCGCAGGGTGTAACAGGAGGCCAGGCGGTGGCGCACCCGCGCTTCTCCACTTTACCCGAATGGGTGCGCCGGCACCTGGCAAGGCGGTGGTATTCTCGCTTGGTTGCAGTTGCGACCGGGACTGGACATGCCAAGGGCCATGCTGACCGCTGTGATCGCTACACTTGGGATCTACCTGGCCTTCCTCACGGTGGTCTACCTCGGGCAGTCCGATTTGCTCTATTTTCCGGACGCGGCAGGGCGGGGCCTGGTTGCCACACCCGCGGCTGTCGGGCTGGACTATGAGGAGGTATACCTCCGCACCGAAGATGGGGTATCGCTGCATGGCTGGCTCATCTCGGACCCGGAAAAGGCGCGTCAGGCGCCGCGCCGCGCCCTTCTCTTTTTCCACGGCAATGCAGGCAACATCAGTCACCGTCTCGACTCTCTGCGCATCTTTGCGGAGCTGGGGCTGGACGTGTTCATCTTCGACTACCGGGGCTATGGGCAGAGCGGCGGCAGGCCCTCCGAGGAGGGCACCTACCGGGATGCCACCGCTGCCTGGCATTGGCTGACGCGGGAGCGCGGTCTGGGTCCAGGGCAGGTCGTTCTGTTCGGGCGTTCCCTTGGGGCTGCCGTGGCCTTGGAGCTGGCCGGCCGGACCAATCCCGCCGGGTTGATCGTCGAGTCCGCCTTCACCTCTGTCCCGGACCTGGGGGCGGAGCTCTATCCCTTTATCCCGGTGCGCCTGCTCTCCCGCTACCGCTACGACAACCTGGGCCGTATCGCCTCGGTGAAGGCCCCATTGCTGGTGGTGCACAGCCGCGGCGACGAGATCATCCCCTTCCGCCACGGGCAAGCCCTCTATGCGGCGGCACCCGGGGCGAAGCAGTTCCTGGAGTTGCAGGGCGGACACAATGACGGTTTCCTGGCCAGCGAAGCGGCCTATCGACGTGGGCTAGCCGAGTTTCTGGCCAGCCTGGGGTGGCGGCGCTAAGGGGACCGCATCGCCGATCCGCCGGCTAGCCATCGCCCTGTTGGGAGAGATAGTCCAAGATGGCCGCGAGCTCGAAGGAGTTAGGGCTGGTGACGCGGGGGCCGGATGTCCGCATGTGAATGCGCATGCGCTCCACCACCGCCGGCCAATCGTCGGGGCGGTGCTGTCGCGGATCCGGGAGCCTATGGCATTGGGTGCAGTAGCGCACAAAGACACCCGCGCCCTCTGACTGCGCGGCAGGCACCTCCGGCGCCGGCGCCGGCGCCGGCAGGGGTGTCCCGCGGTGCTGCATCATCTGGTGTCGCTTCCTGCCCCACCCGCCGCCGGGCGGACCAGCCTGCGTCCCGCGGGCCCACCAGGGACCACCCATACCGCCCATCCTGGGTCCGCGGGCCATGATCAGCTGCGCCGGCATCGGCGTCTGTATCGAGCGAGGGCCCTCGGTCACGCCGGGCTGCGTGCAAGCGGTAAGGGAAAGGACGGTGGTCGCCGCGGCGAGACTCCACGCAGCGGGTTTCTTTGCCACGACAGGTACCTCGGCGTTTAGTTGAATACGACAAAGCCGAGTCGCGGCCAGTGCCGGGTCGTTCCGGCTCCTGGCTGCAGAACCGGCGGAGGCCTCAAATGTTGCGCCCATTAGGAGTAGGCTGGGCTGAACGCAGTGATACCCAGGCGGCCCCTGGCGGTTGCCGGAATTTCGTCTCTCAATCCAGCCTGCAGGGCGCCAGACGAGTTAATCTGACAAGAATACCTCAGGCAGCCGCCATCACACCACCCTCGATCTTGGGCGGAGGCCTCGCGCGGAATTGGTCATTGCCGGCTGCCTGGCGCTGGGTTGGCTGTTGCATCTCGCCCCTCCCTGGACCTATTTCCTGAGCGACCCGGACGGCGAGATGTTCATCTATGGCGCGACGCATCCGCTCGCCACGGGCGCGCAACCCCAAGTGGACGTGCTCTCCTCATACGGACCTATGTCGTTCTATGTCCGTGCCGTTTCCCAATACCTCTTTGGCCAAAGATTGATCTCAGAGATGGCCGTTGCCTGGGTTGGGTATACGTTGGGATATGTGCTTCTGTTCAATCTCGTTCGACGTATCTCAGCCAGTCGCGTTCTCGCCTTTTTCATTCTGAGTCTGGCGTTGGTCTGTATTTCACGCTATTACAATTTCTTCGTAGTCTTAATGCCCGTATTGACCGCAGCGGTCGGTGGGGTATATATCGCGAACCCGAATCGCTCACAAGCAGTTTGGCTCGGCGCGACGGTTGGGCTGGCCGTGCTCTTCCGTCATGATTGTGGCTTCTATTGTATTATTGAGGCACTTGCCGCCTGGTGGCTCGGAAGCCGCCCAGGGACCTGCGTCGCCAATGGCAGTTGGCTGATGGGCGGATTGATAGCCGTGGTGGGCGCCTGGATAACGGCGGTGGCCGGGCCGACCTTTGTGTTGCCGCTGCTAGGCGACCTGCTCGAAGTCACTTTCGGCCAGGGCGCCGGGCTGACTCTGCCTCATCCTTTCCGCACATGGACTCAGGCGTGGCCCACCACGCTGGTTCATCCCCCCGCTACATTGGATGTCCAACGCTGTAGCAGCATTCGGTGCTTCAACTACCCGATAATCGGCGGCTTGACGGCGAGGGACGCCGCAAACCCTTGAACGGTCAATGGGTTGCGCGTCTGGCGGCGGGTTCGCAGGCCCATGCCAGCGGGCGACATGGCAGCCCAGTTGCCAACTGCGACGATGTGCCCAGCCCGCATGGAGCTCGCAACAGGGTGGCGCCGGCGATCAGTCCCCCGGACCGACGCCCTGGCGGATTGGGCCATGCCGCCCCAGATCGGCCGGGGCGTCGACGTCGCGCAGAACCCCGGGGTCCGCGGTCGGCAGCAGGATAAGCTGCCCCGAGTGGGCGGCGATAATGTCTTTGGCGCCCTGGTCTCCCTTGAGGGTCATCAGCCGCTCGCGCCAAGGGGCGGCGAAGCCGACCGGGTGGCCGCGGTGACCCGCATAGAGGGGAGCGGTCAGGGATGCGCCCGCAGCCAGGGCTTCGGTCAGGGCCAAGATGGTCTCCGGCTGGACCCAAGGCATGTCCCCCAGGGCGATGAGCCAGCCGGCGGCGTCGGGCCTGGCGGCAACGCCCGCCGCGAGGCTGGTCCCAAGGCCGTCGTCGGCCCAGGGGTGCTCGACGATACGCAGTCCGATAGCCCCCAGGGCCATCGCAAGGGCCAGGTCCCCGGCCCGCACGACGGCGATGCTATCGGGTACGGCAGCGATCAGGTTGCGCCCGGCGGCGACCCCGACCGGCTCACCGCTGGGCAGGGGCTGCAGCAGCTTGTTGACCCCCCTATGGACCCGAAAACGCCGCCCGGCCCCGGCGGCGAGCAGGACGCCGGCGACGGGTCTCACGGCTCCACGGCCGGTGTGGACAAACCATTACGGACCGCGGTGACCTCGGCCAGGATAGACAGGGCGATCTCCGCCGGGCGCTTACTACCGATAGGCAGGCCGGCGGGGCCGCGCAAGCGGCGGATCTGGTTCTGGGTCAGGCCCATCTGGGCCAGGCGCTCGCGCCGCGCCGCGGCGGTACGCCGCGAGCCCAGGGCACCCACGTAGAAGGCACGGGAGGCCAGCGCCTCGATGAGGGCCAATTCGTCCTGCTTGGGATCGTGGGCCAGGGTGACGATGGCGGTCCTCGGCTGATCGGCCAGGGCCAGGACGGCCTCATCCGGCGGCAGCCGCGAGTAGGTGACGTCCGGCAGGGGGAAGGGGTCGGCGAAGGACTCCCGCGGGTCGCAGATGGTCACGCTGTAATCCAGCAACCGGCCCATGGACGCGAGCAGACGGGCAAGCTGGCCATCGCCGACCAAGAGCAGGTGCCAGGCCGGGCCGAAGACCTTGACGACCGCGTCCTCCGACACCGCAAGCTCCGGGCGCCCGTCGCCCGGGTGCAGGCTGACCTCACCGGTGTTCAGGCACACCCGCCGGGCCACCAGCCCGCCGGTCTGCAGGCGAGCGCGCAGGGCTTCGACCGGCTGCGCCGCGGCCAACTCCTCGACCAGCAGCTCCAGCCGCCCGCCGCAGGGGAGGCCCAAGCGTCCCGCCTCCGCACGATCGATCCCAAAATCCACCAAGGTCGGAAAGGGATCGGCCAGCTCACCGTCGCGAAAGCGGGCCAGCAGATCCTCCTCCACGCAGCCCCCGGACACCGAGCCGACCAGGGCGCCGGCGTTGGTCATAGCGAGCAGGGAACCCGGCGGGCGCGGCGACGAGCCCCAAGTCCGGATCACCGTGACCAGGGCAACCCGCTGCCCGGCTTGCAGCCAGCGGCAGGCGGTGGCCAGGACCTCCGTGTCTGCACCGGCGGCCGCTGGAACCGGCCCCTGCCCGGACGCCATCAGGCGAGCTTCAGCGGCAGTTGCCGCAGGCGCTTGCCCGTGGCGGCGAAGACCGCGTTGGCCACCGCCGGGGCGATCACAGGCGTGGCCGGCTCACCGACCCCAGTGGGCGCCTCCGTCGAGGGGACTATGTGGACCTCGACCTCGGGCATGCGGTCCATCCGCAGGACCTGGTAGTCGTGGAAGTTGGACTGCTGGACCTGGCCGTCCGTGAGGGTCAGCTCGCTCAGCAGGGCGGCGGACAGGCCGAAGCCCATGCCGCCCTCCATCTGGGCCTTCACCACGTCCGGGTTGACGGCGATGCCGCAGTCCACTGCGATGACGACCCGGTCGACCTGTATCCGTCCGCCCTTGCGCACCGTCACCTCGGCGACCTGGGCCACGTGCGTGTGGAAGGATTTATGGACCGCGACGCCCCGCCCGCGGCCGGCGGGCAAAGGTTTACCCCAACCGGCCTTCTCCGCCGCCAGGCGCAGGACGCCCTGGTGCCGCGGGTGGCCTGCAAGCAGGGCCATGCGATAGGCGACCGGGTCCTGGCCGGCCAGGGCTGCCAGCTCATCGATCAGGCATTCCACCGCGAAGGCGGTGTGGCTCGACCCCACCGAGCGCCACCATTGCACCGGAACACCCAGCTTGGGCGAGTGCAGTTCGGTCTGGATGTTCGGGATGGCATAGGGGAGGTCGGTAGCCCCCTCTACCGAGGTTTGGTCCACCCCGTCCACGACCAGGGCCTTCTCGAACGCGGTCCCGGTGACGATGGACTGGCCGACGATCCGGTGATGCCAGGCCAGGGGCTGCCCCGTGGTGTCGACCCCGGCCCTGACCCGATGCAGGAACAGGGGCCGGTACCAGCCTGCTCGCATGTCGTCCTCCCGGGTCCACTGGAGCTTGACCGGGGTCTTGCCCCCGGCCGCCTTGTAGATCTCCGCCGCCTCGACCACGAAATCGGAGAGGGGGTTGGCGCGCCGGCCAAAGGAGCCACCTGCGTACAGCATGTCGATGCGGACCTGCGGGGGCTCAATGCCCAGCACCCGCGCCACCGCCGCTTGGTCGGCGGTCTGGAACTGCTCGCCGTTGAGCACCCGCACGCCGTCGCTGTCGGGCGTGATGACGCAGTCGATGGGCTCCATGGCCGCGTGGGCCAGGTAGGGGACGCTGTATTCGGCCTCGACCACACGGGCGGACTTGGCCAGGGCCGCCTGCGCATCGCCGTCCCGGCCTGCGACCACCCCAGGTCCATCGGCCAGGGTGCGGTATTGGGCCAGGATCTCCTCCGAGCCGAGGCGGAAGGCGGCCGTCTCGTCCCAGGCGACGGTCTGCGCGAGGGCGTCGCGCCCCAGCTTTGCGCTCCAGAAGTCGCGTGCGAGTACGGCGATCCCGCCGGGGATCTGGACCACCTGCTTGACACCTGGGACGGCCCTGGCAGGCGCCGGATCGAACGACCGGACCCGCGCACCGAAGCGGGGCGGGTGCAGCACCAGGGCCGTGAGCATCCCAGGCAGGCGGACATCCTGGGTGAAGACAGCGCTGCCGTCGATCTTGCCGGTGCTGTCCTTTCGGCGGAGGGCCGCATTGCCGATGAGCCGGAATTCGGAGGGGTCCTTGAGCCGGACCTCTGCCGGGACGGGCTGCCTGGCCGCGGCCTCCGCGAGCTCACCGAAGCTCGCACGCCGGCCGCTGCCGTGGCTCAGCACCCCGCCGCGGACCTCGATCTCGTGGGTCGGGACCCGCCAGAGCTCCGCCGCCGCACTAATCAGCATCTGCCGGGCAGCGGCGCCGGCATTGCGCAACTGCTCGTAGGAGTTGGCGATGGCCGTGCTCCCGCCGGTCCCCTGGGCCGGCCCCCAGAAGAGGTTGTTGTAGCGGCTCGCGTCCGCTGGTGCGCCCTCCGCCCGGACCTGTTCCCAGCGGGCGTCCAACTCCTCGGCGATCAGGGTCGGCAGCCCCGTGTAGGTACCCTGGCCCATCTCCAGGTGCTTGACGATGACGGTCACGGTATCGTCGGTCCCGACGCGCACGAAGGCATTGGGCTCGAAGGCGGCTGCACCTGCGTGAGAGGCGTCCTCCGCGCCGCCGGCGATGCCGGGTCCAGCCTGGAACTCCTTCGCCCCAAGCGCAGGCAGGTGAAGGCCCAGGGTCAGTCCGGCCCCGGCGGTCAGCCCCGCCTTGAGAAAGGCCCGGCGGCTCAGGTTCACGATCGCATCGGTTCGCATAATCTACCCCTCCTCAGGCCAGTTGCTCGCCCGCCCGCTTGATGGCGGCGCGGATGCGGGCGTACGTGGCACAGCGGCAGATGTTGCCGGACAGGGCCGCATCGATGTCCGCATCCGTGGGCTCCGGGTTGCTCGTCAGCAGGGCCGCGGCGGACATGATCTGGCCAGACTGGCAGAAGCCGCACTGGACCACGTCGAGCTCCGCCCAAGCCTCTCTCACGGCACGCCCCGCCGGGGTATCGAGGCCCTCGATGGTGGTGACCTTGCCCCCAGCGGCGGCGGACAGGGGCGTGGCGCAGGCGCGAACCGGGGCCCCGTTGAGGTAGAGGGTGCAGCTCCCGCATTGGGCGATGCCGCACCCGTACTTGGTACCGGTGAGGCCGATGTGGTCGCGGATGGCCCAGAGTAGCGGCATGCTGGGATCCAGGTCGAGGCTATGCTCGGTGCCGTTGACGGTCAGTCTGATCACGGGTCGCTCCTGGTCGCGTCGGACGGGTTGATGAACGGCGCTTCTACCCGAACCCAGGGGCCGATGCAACCGTCACACCCCTGATCCTTGACCGCCGCCGGGGCGTCCGGGTTTCCGGCCGCTCGGTGGGCGTTACAACGCAATTCCGGCGGCGAGTCCCCCTCCTGCCACTGCCGGACAGTGCACCCGACTGGAGCCAGAGCCGCCAAAGAAAAGCCCCGCCGCGGCGGGGCTTCCCTGACAAGGCCGCCGGGTCGGTTCAGGGCAGGTCGTAGTAGGGCATCGCGTCGTCATTCAGGAGCTTGGGCAGCATGCGGGTGCTGTAGGGCAGGCCCTGATGGTAACGCCAGCCATCGTTGTCCTCGATGTTGACAAGCCCGTCGTTGTTGAGGTCGAGCTGGTATGGAGCGAACCCGAAGGCCGTTACGCCGCCGTCGAGGGTGACAGTGGTGACGGTATTGGTAGGCCCGACGACGCTGCTGCCCTTGATCGGTGCCATCGGCTGCCCGACGAAGCCCTGCCAGATGTTGAAGACCCGCGAGTACCCGCGTCCGGCGTATTCAGGGCCGAGGAACTCCTCCGGGGCCGAGAGGATGTTGCCCCCGCGAACGCTGCGAGAGCCCGTCCGGCAGAGCAAAGCGAGTCGCTGCGACTTGTCTGGGAACATGGCCTCGACGGTCAGGAAAAACTGGTCGTCCGGCATGGAAGCGGTGGTGGTCCCGCCCTGTAGGCAGGTGCCCCCATCCTCCGAGCGCGCGTCGTTGGTGCAAAGCTGATAGATCCGGGGGTAGGGGACATGATAGGCGCCGTCCGGATGGCCGCGGCTGTATTCGGTGGCATCACGGACGTCGATGATAACCAGTTTGTCCGAGCGGTCCGTCCAGCGGCCTTGCTTCACCACCGTCTCGAGGAAGGCCTGCGCGGCGCTCATCTCACTGGCGTAATAGCGTTCGTAGTAGTAGCGGTTGCCGCCCAAGTCCCCGTCGTCCGCGAGCACGCCGGAGAAGGGCACGACGGCTGCGGCGAGACTGACGGCGACGGTTAAGGGGTTGGTCCAAGCGCGATTCATGAGGCATTTCTCCGGCGAATAATATGGCTCGTCAACGGAAAGGGGCTCCGACGCCGACTGTCCGCGTCCACCATCGGGGCAGGTCTTGCTGATGCAACAGGGGGTTGCGAACGCGACGCTATTGGAACCGGCCGTCGGCGTCTACCGGCTGTCGGCGGGACTGCGTGCCTCGTCGCAAAAGCTGTCCTCGCGCTTGCGCGGCGTCCTCCCAGTCAGCCCTTGTGGTGTCCGCTCGCGAAGGCGTGCAGGGGCTTGGTCTCCTCGAAGGTGCGTTGCTGCTCCGGGCTCGCCTCGCTCTGATAGCGCCGCCTCCACTCCTCGTACGGCATGCCATAGACCGCCGCTCGGGCGGCGTCGTAATCCATCGCCACCCCCCGCTGCTGGGCGGCGGTCAGATACCATTTGCTGAGGCAGTTGCGGCAGAAGCCCGCCAGGTTCATCAGGTCGATGTTCTGCACATCGGTGCGCCGCTGGAGGTGCTCCACCAGGCCGCGGAAGGCGGCCGCTTCGATCTCGATCCGGGTCTGGTCGTCCAACGGAGGGCCCTCCTGATCATTGGTGAGCGAAAAGCGCCGCAAGGCGGACGCTGCGCGGGAAGGATAGCATCCAGGGTTTGCGCCCTGGTGGTTCGGTCCGGGAGGCCGGAGCGGTTTGCCGCGCGGGTCAGGGCGAGTCGCCCGCGCCTTGACCAGGGGGCGCTGACTTCAGGATGCGCCTCTTGATCCTGCCCACGACGTGCATCTCACAGGCGCGGCAGTCGAAGCGCAGGGTCAGGCGCTCGCGGCCGTTGACCAGCGTCATGGGATCGGCGCGGACCTGGCCCTGGACACCGGCGACGCCCTTGGCCTGCTTGGGGCAAAGGCTGAAGGCGTAACGCAGACAGTGCTTGGTGATCATGAGCGAGACCTCTCCGGGCTCCTCATGTGCCTCGTAGGCGGCCTCGATGAGTCGGACCCCATGGCGGGCGTAGAACGCGCGGGCGGCCCGGTTGTAAACGTTGGCGACGTAGGTCAGGGCCTCCTCTGGGTAGGTCGGGGCGGGCTGAACGGGCGGCATGCGTGCTGGGCGGACGTAGGCGGCCAGGCGGGCGGCCTCCAAGTGCTCCGCCGCCTCGCGACGCAGACGGTTGGCGGCGGAGGCAGGGACGAACCAGGGCTGGCTCCAGGCCAGCTCCAGATCCACCAGGGTCAGGTCGGTGGTTCCGAGACGGGCGATCTGATCCCGAAGAGCGGCCTCGGCTGTCGCCGGGTCTCGCGCCGGCTCTTTTGGGCATGCCAGGGTGGCGGTGGCGCTGACCCCACCGGCATCGGTCAGGGTGAGGGCGAGGCCGTCGCCGGTCTCGGCGAGGCGGGCGTGGACCTCGATACGGCGCTCGGCCGAGGTCCGGGCCAGGGCCTGCTCCCAGGCGCGGTCGCGGTTGCGGCTGATGCCGATACCGGGGCGCAGCCCGGGTAGGGCGGCGATGGGCTCGTTGGGCCAGACTCGCCAGCGGCGGTCGCCCGCGGGTTCGGCGCGATTGGCCTGCATGCCCACCACGGCTCGCTTGTGCAGGTAGGTCAGCCCGTCCCCGTTTGCCAGGGGTTCTGCGGTCTCCAGCTCGAACCAGTCCGGGCCCAGGCGCGTGACGATGCCGAGAGGCAGGCCGACGAAGGCAGGGCTGTCAAATGCGCCAATGTCGGGCTTGCGCCCGGTGGCGAAGTAGTCGGTCGAGCCGCGGTGGAAGGTCTTGTTCGGGTTGGGGCTGAATAGGAGCCGGGTCTGCCCGCTGGAGGCGCGGGTCAGGCTGGGGCGAGCGTCGATGATCCTGTCGAGCAGGAGCCGGTAATGCCCGGTGATGTTCTTGACGTAGTCCGCGTCCTTGTAGCGCCCCTCGATCTTGAAGCTCTGCACCCCGGCGTCGACGAGGGCGTGGAGATTGTCCTCCTGGTTGTTGTCCTTCAGCGAGAGCAGGTGCTTGTCGAAGGCGACGATCCGGCCCTGCTGGTCCTGCAAGGTGTAGGGCAGGCGGCACGCCTGTGAGCAGTCGCCGCGATTAGCGCTGCGCCCGGTCTGGGCGTGGCTGATGTAGCACTGGCCCGAGAAGGCGACGCACAGGGCGCCGTGGACGAAAAATTCGAGAACCGTGTCCGCTGGCACCGCCGCCCGCACCGCTGCGACCTCCGGCAGGCTCAACTCCCGCGCCAGAACGATCTGGGAGAAGCCCACCTGGGCCAGGAAGCGGGCCTTCTCTGGGGTGCGGATGTCGCACTGGGTGGAGGCGTGCAGGTCGATGGGCGGCAGGTCGAGCTCCAGGAGTCCCAGGTCCTGCACGATGAGGGCGTCCACTCCGGTATCGTACAGATCCCAAACCAGACGGCGCGCGGGCTCCAGCTCGTCGTCGTGGAGGATGGTGTTGAGGGTTACATAGATCCTCGCGTGGAACCGGTGCGCGTAGTCCGCAAGTGCTGCAAGGTCGCTCACCGGATTGCCGGCGTTGTGGCGGGCGCCGAAGGTCGGCCCCCCGATGTAGACGGCGTCGGCGCCGTGCAGGACAGCCTGGCGGCCGATCGCGGCAGTCTTGGCAGGGGCGAGGAGCTCGATGGGGTGCCTGTCCATGGCTTCGCCTATGAGCCAGGCACCGGGATCCAGCCCGCTGGGCCGCCACCATGGACCCGGATCCGATAGCGCCGCGGGTCGTCCGCGGCGCGCACGATGTCCCCAAAGCGCGGGGGGAAATGACCGGTGCCGCGGTCCGCGAAATAGAGCTTGAGGGTCTCCTTGACCACGGGGAAGGCGATCTCTCTCCAAGGGATCTCGGCCTCGTCGAAGAGGCGCACCTCCAGGCTCTCCGTCCCGGGCCCGAACCCTAGGTCGAGCAGGCGGCTGCGGAACAGCATGTACACCTGGTCGATGTGCGGCAAGCTGAAAAGGGTGTAGAGGTCCAGGACCTCGACGCGGGCATGGGCCTCCTCCAGGGTCTCGCGGGCAGCCCCGTCGTGGGTGGTCTCGCCTCGTTCCATGAACCCGGCGGGCAGGGTCCAGAGCCCGTAGCGCGGCTCGATGGCCCGGCGGCACAGCAGGATCTGGTCACCCCACTCGGGGATACAGCCGACCACCACCTTGGGGTTCTGGTAGTGGATGGTGCCGCAGGCCCCGCAGACGTGGCGCGGCCGGTTGTCACCCTCGGGGACGCGCACGCCCACCTCGGCCCCGCATTGGCTGCAATAGTTCATCTCGCTGGTCCTGTCTTGCCTCTGTCTGGGGATTGTATCCGCTGGGACCGACGCCCGGCCGGTCATCGGCGGGGGAGATGCCTGAGCGACTTGCGCCGATCGGCGCGCTCCCCGATGATTCCCGCGTCAACCCATTAGGAGCCGTCCCCATGCAGAGCGTTCACCCACTGGTGGAAAAGAAGCGCAACCACATCGAGCACGGCCTGGCCGAAATGGGTGCGAATGTCGTCGCGGCCCTGCGCCAGTCCATCGACTGCCTGCGCGATCAGAATGCCGAGCTGGCGCGCACCATCATTGCTGGCGATGACCCCATCGACCGCCATCGCCGCTGTCTGGAGCAGGAGTGCCTCTTGGTCCTGGCGGCCCACAAGCCGGCCGGGCGGGACCTGCGGGTGGTGGGGGCCACCCTCGAGCTGGCCACCGAACTGGAACGTATCGCCGATTATGCGGTGGATGCCGCGCGAAACGTCATCGAGATGGGCGAGACGCGCTTCCCGGCCGCGCCTCTGGCTCTGGTGGTGCGGGTGGCCGAGGAGGCTACGGTCATGGTCGCAGAGGCCTTGGCCGCCTATGGGCACGACGTGGATGCGGGGCGGGCGCGGGCAGCCGCCGCCGGCAACGCCGGGGTGTTTGGACAGGTGCAGGGGGCGGTGGAAGCGGTCATCGCCGCCATGCAGGCCGATCCTGGGTCGGCCCCGGCCGGCGTGCGGCTGTTGTGGGCGGTGCGGGATTACCAGAGGGCCGCGAGTCGGGCCACCAACATCGCCGAGCGGGTGGTCTACATTGCGACGGGGGAAACCCTGGACCTGGGCTGAGCCAGGCCCAACTGGACAAGGCGGTCGGGCGCATCCCCCGCCGGTCCGACCCGCGGCGGGGCTACCGGCTGCGCCGCGCGGTCAACGTTTGTCGGGACGTCTCCTCATCAGGCCTCATCGAGTGAGTCGGTCCCCGGGCCGTGGGCTGGGACCGTGCGGCCCCTAGCCCAGGCCCGCAGTTCGGCGATCTGGCGGTCCATGACCACTGACAGAGGCTGAGTGCGCTCGATCTCGGCGGCGACGTCGTCGGTGTTCGGGAAGGCGTGTCTGGCCTGGCCGGCATAAAGGGCCGAGACCACGGCCTGTTCGATCCCGGCACCGGAAAACCCGTCGGTGAGGTCCGCCAGCAGATCCAGGTCGAAGCCCGCCGGGTCGAGGTCGCGGCGGCGCAGGTGGATGGCGAAGATCTCGCGGCGCACCGCGCGGTCGGGGAGGTCGACGAAGAAGATCTCGTCCAAGCGTCCCTTGCGGATAAGCTCCGGTGGCAGGCGGTCGATCTCATTGGCCGTGGCGACGAGGAAGACCGCGGACTTGCGTTCGGCCATCCAAGTCAGCAGGGTGCCCAGGACGCGGCTGCCCAGGCCGTCGCCCTCGCCGCCGCGGGCCAGCCCCTTCTCGATCTCATCGAGCCATAGGACGCAGGGGGCCATGACCTCCGCGGTTTGCAGTGCCCGGCGGAGATTGCGCTCGGTTTCGCCATAGAACTTGTCGTAGAGGGCGCCGAAGTCGAGCCGCAGCAACGGCACCGCGAAGCGACCGGCGGCGGCCTTGGCCGCGAGGCTCTTGCCGCCCCCCTGCACCCCGAGCAGCAAGACGCCGCGGGGCCGGTCCTTAAGGTTGGTTTGCCCGAGGAAGGCAGGACGACGCAGGTCCAGCCAAGCCTTGAGGTTGTCGAGCCCCGCCAGGTCGGCATAGTCGGCCGTGTCGTATTCGAACGAGACGGCCCCCTCGGGGCTCAGCAGGTCGTACTTTGCCCGCGTCACCTCGCGGACGTCGTCGTGGGTGATGGCGCCGTCGTTGCGGATGGCCTCACGGATCAGGCGCCGGGCGTCGGACTCCGTGACCCCAAGGATGTTTCGCGAGAGCCGTTCCACCGCCTCCCGGTCGGCGCGAAACGGACGTGTGGCTTCGCGTTGCCATGCCTGGGCCTCCTCACGGATAAGCGCAAGGATGCGGTTGCGGTCCGGTAGACGCAGGCTGAAGCGGGCGCCAAGGTGGCGAAGCTCCGGTGGTATGTCCAGCGCGTGGCTGACGAAGACCAGGGTGCGCGCCGTGTCGCCGTAACCCTGGGCAGTCTCCTTGATCAGTCGCACGTGCAGGGGCTCGGCCAGGAAAGGGTGGAAGTCGAGCAGCAGGTAGATGCCGCGCTGGGGCGTGACCTTGATAAAGCGGAGGACCTCTGCGGGGTCCGCCAGGCGTTGATTGGGCGGGTCGTCCAGCTCTACTCGGCGCAGGCCCTCGGTGACGGTCCAGCAGTAAACCGCCTGGTTGAGGCGCAGGGCGATCCCGGCGAACAACGCGACGATGCGGGGCTCCTCTACCGACTCGATGGACAGGATGGGGCGGTCCGAGCGCAGCAGAAGCTCTAGGTCGTGCAGGTCGGTCATGGTGCTATGGCGGGTGGACAATGGGGTCACAGGCAATCTACCAGGAATCGCCTCTCCCCGGCATGCCTAAGCCCCCGTTTGACGCGCAGGGTCCTGGTGCGTATGATTTCGCACCTTCGGTTTCGTGACCTCGACCGCAAGCGGGGTATAGCGCAGTCTGGTAGCGCGCCTGCTTTGGGAGCAGGATGTCGGGGGTTCGAATCCCTCTACCCCGACCAGTTGCCGTGGCAGTCGGTGATGCGCCCCCATCAGGCGCCCGTAGCTCAGTCGGATAGAGCAACGGCCTTCTAAGCCGTGGGTCGCAGGTTCGAATCCTGCCGGGCGCGCCAATCGCCCCCGTCAGGGATTGGGTCGGCGAAGGCGGCTGGGCCTATGCAGTGTTGGCCGGGTATCCGACCCGGCAGACGAGTCGGGGCTGGCCAGTGTCCCTGAACGGCGACGGCAGGGGCAGGTTTTGATGGTGGACGTAGCTCAGTCGGTAGAGCGCAGGATTGTGATTCCTGTGGTCGTGGGTTCGATCCCCATCGTCCACCCCATATTGGATACGGCCAGTCAATAGGCCGTTTCAATCCAGGTCCGTTGACTGGTCTGGTCGAGTTCGTAAAATTTCGCATGAATCATTTCCGGGTCGTTAGCTCAGCTGGTAGAGCAGTGGACTCTTAATCCATCGGTCGTAGGTTCGAATCCTACACGACCCACCAAATCAGGGGGTTGGACCCGTGTCCAACCCCTTTTTCTTTGTCGTTTGTGGCGGCCCACACAACGTTCGGTTAGGTTCGTAGGCTATCATTACGGCGGGTACAGCCCCAAGCGGGGCGGAGGGCACCTGCTCAGCTTCTGCTCGGCCCGTCACCCTGGCTAATCCACCGGAGAAGAAGATGAAGACCATTACCTGCTTGGTCGCGCTGTTGGCCACGCTGGCTGCCGGGTGTGCGCATGGCACCGATCCGGTCGCGGGGGGGTTGTTCACCCGTATGAGCTCGCTCGACTACGCACGGCTCATTTGCGGACCCGTGGAGATTGAAGACTTTGCCACCTGCGTCAACGGCATGCTCGATGTTTACGAAAACCCGGTAGATACCCGGTTTCCGCCCGCGCAGGCGAGCTCCGGGCCCTTCATGGTGATCCTCGGGGTAAACACCTACTATGGGTGGTACCGCTCGCACCCCTTCGCAGCCGATTTTCGCGTCTCCGATGGTCGTACCATCTGCCGCGGCGGTTACAACGCCTTTGCGGGATCGGTCGATACGGTCTTTTCGGTACAGTGCGACGACGGCCGTCGCGGGACCGCCAGGATCGTTAGAGATGCGAGCGGTCGCAATGGCGTGGGCACAGTGACTATGAGCGACGGGGCCGTGGGCCGCATCGTCTTTGGACGCGACGCGCTGAAGGGGACGCCGGCCGCGGGCTGATGGTGCACCCGCCTGGTTGGGCGCCGGCTGCCGCTTCGTGACGTACCTGCAGCCGTTCCGTAGCCAGTCGGGGTCGCTCGGGCCCCCCCTGGCCGGTGCATTCCAACCGGGGCCTGTGCGGTCCGTTCTGGTAGCGCATGGAGGCACCCCCAGCCGCCCTGCGCGGCGACGCCTCGCGCACCGAGTCCGCTGACCGGGATGCAGCCACGGCTGTCACCCTAGCCCGCCGCCCGCGACCGCCAAGAGACTGACGATTACGAGGGCCAAACGCCGTATGGAGTACAAGGACTACTACAAGACCCTGGGCGTCGCCCGGGACGCGTCCCAGGACGACATCAAACGGGCCTTCCGAAAGCTCGCCCGCAAATATCACCCCGACGTCAGTAAGGAGCCCAACGCCGAGGCGCGGTTCAAAGAGGTCAACGAGGCCAATGAGGTCCTGCGCGACCCCGAGAAACGCGCCGCCTACGACGCATTGGGCAGCGGTTGGCAGCCCGGGCAGGAGTTCCGCCCGCCGCCTGGGGAGGGTTTCCGCCACCAGGAGTCTCGCTTCAGCGAGGAGGACGCGGCCGAGTTCAGTGACTTCTTCGCC
>JBFZCW010000150.1:0-7164 GCA_041307765.1 Chromatiaceae bacterium | reverse complement strand
GGGATGACGCAAGCTAGCAGGTCACATCCGGTCTCTTCGCCCAACCTTGCGAACCCAATGCCTACCAGGAACCGCCCATGACTGAGGTCGCCCGCCAAGCCCAGCCCGCCGAGGCCGCCATCAAGGTCACCCGCAAGGACCTGCCGCTGTCATGCCCCCGCCCCCAGGACCCGCTTTGGAACATGCACCCTCGCGTTTACTTACCCATTGAGGATCAGGGCGAGGTGGCCTGCCCCTACTGCGGGACCAAGTACGTATTGGAGGGGTGAGGCGGCTCTGCCACAGCGCCGCACCGAGGCCGCCGGCTGCCCTAACGACGCCGTGGCAGATGCGGTGGAGAGATGAGATTTTTCCTTTTGCCAGTGGCAAAAGGAAAGACCCCGATTTTCGCTGCTCCTGCCTGCGCGCTATGCCACCACATATCGGTCACAGGTTCGAATACGCCTTGCGGCCCACCCTCCTCCCGGTTAGCATTCCTGATATAGTCTGTCTGGAGCGGCTGGATCTACTATCTACTTTGTCGACAATGCTTGTTGCTTTTCATGCTCAGAAGAATAGCGAGGACGTCCGATGATCGAGATCAGGAACAAAGAAGCGGGCGAACTGATGGAAACCATCAGGGTCGATACCCTGGTCGGCGCCGACCTGCGCGACATGTCACTCAGCGGTGCGGATTTGCATGGTATGGATCTAAGACGTGTCGACCTGCGGCACAGCGACCTTGTGGAGGCAGACCTTAGTGGCGCCAATCTCTCGGGTGCCTTGTTACAAGGGGCCAATCTTTCGAACGCGGACCTGAGGGGCGCAGATCTATCGCAAGCACAACTCGGAGCAGAAACGCCTTCGAATGCAGCGATGTTAATCGGGGCGAACTTGGCCGGCGCCAATTTTTTGCGTGCCGACCTGAGGAATGTCGAGGTACGGCATGCCAATTTAGAGGGGGCCTATCTATGCCACGCCGATATGCGCAATACCGACTTTTACGCCAGCAATATGTTCCGCATTAAGGCCCGGGATGCTCTTTTTATTAAGGCCAACTTGCGCGAAACCAACTTATGCGACGCTGACCTACGCGACAGCCACCTGAATGACGCCAATTTGGTGGAGGCGAATATGCGGGGCACAGATCTCTCCAGTAGATATCCTGGCGGTTTTACCGTGTTGAATCTGGCCAATCTCGAGCGCGCTGATCTCACAGGAGCGAATTTGCATAACATATCGGCAACCCAGGTCAATTTCCGGAACGCGAACCTGACCGATGTCAATTTGACGAGCGCCGTCATGGGGGGGGCCATCCTGCGGCGCGCCAAGGTCACTAATGCGAACTTCGACGGTGTCGAATTGGCGACCGTGACAATCGCGTTCGCGAATTTTTCGCAGGCCTGCAATGCTAATATCCCCTCCTACAAGAAGGATTGGCGCTGACGACTGAAGAGGCGTAGCCGCCCACTAAAAAATCAAAGCGAAGAGTGTGGCAATGAGCGCAAGAGTGGGGTCTTTCCTTTTGCCTCCGCTGGCTGACCAAACAACAGATCGCCTAACAATCGCCTACGAGAAAATCCGGGGTCATCATTTAGCTGACCCCGCGCCAGGATGTTGCAATCCGGCATTTCTGATCTTGGCGTTGACGCCTAGCCAGCGCGGGAGCAATTAGGCGCCGGGGTGCTTTTCATCTAGAGATGCGCTCGGGTGGGGTATGAACCTCAATGGCCTCGGGCGACCATACGACCGCGCTGGGGCTGCCTAGGTCTCCCCAACCCGGGTGGAATCGCAGTAAGAAAGGAAAGATCAAGCCGGTCGGTCACCGCCCCAGTATCTGCGCCGGTCGCGATCCAGGTGCTGCGGCCTGGCTGGACCCGGACGGCCCCGAATGTGGCTCCGGCACGGTGCCTGGGATAGGATCGACTCGGACACCGTCACCCGCAATCGAGGAATCGCCATGCAACACGATACCGCCGCCGAGGTCTCGCGCCTGACTACTACCGTCGAGCGCCTGGCGGATTCCCTGGAGCGACTGGAGCGGCGACAGCGCCGTACGAGGGGCATCGCCGCCGCGGCCCTCCTCACCGTCGCGGGCGTCCTGCTTGGCGGCCATATGCTGAACGCGGCGCAGGCCCAGGCGACTCCATCAGCCGCACCCCTCGACCCGGCAGCAGCCGCGGCGGCACGCGAGGAGCTGTTCAAGCGCCTGGACCCCGACCAGCGGCGCGAAGTCGAGCGCTTCGAGCAGGACATCGGCTGGGTCTCGCAGTACCGCCGCCTCTACGCTGACCAGTTCGACCCGGCCGCCATGGTGGCGGTGATGCTCGGGCGCATGGCCAGGTCGGTCCATGCCGTGCCCGACATGCGCACGGAGATGCAGGTCATGAACGCGAAGATGAACGCCTTGCCGCTGATGGCGGCCGAGATCCAGGGCATGAACGCCAAGATGGGGGTGATGGCCGCCGGGATGGATTCCACCATGGGCCGGGCTGGGCGCATGATGCCCTGGAGTTGGTAATGACCGGCACTGGGGCTTGGGCGGGCACGGTGCTGCATGGGTCGCTGACAGGCGGTTGGTGCCTGCCATCGCCTGCGCCTTGCCTATTCAGGGCTTGCTGAAGCGTCCTCGGTCGCCACCCGGTTGACATCCACCGCGATGCTGAGCTCGTGGGCCCCGCCGCCATAGAACACCCCGCGCAAGGGCGTGACGTCCTGATAGTCGCGCCCCACGGCGGTGGTGATGTGCTGCTCCCCCGGGATCTGATCGTTGGTGGGGTCGAAGTCCACCCAGCCCAGGTCCGGGATGAAGACCGCAAACCACGCATGCGAGGCATCGCTCCCCTGCAGCTTGACCTGCCCTGGGGGTGGCAGGGTCTCGAGGTAGCCGCTGACATAGCGGGAGGGGAGTCCGAGACCGCGCAGGCAGGCGAGGCCGAGGTGGGCGAAGTCCTGGCAGACCCCGCGGCGGTGGCTCAGCACCTCTGCCAGGGGCGTGGCAATGCTGGAGAAATGGGGATCGTACTCGAACTCCTGGTAGATTCGCCCCATCAGGTCCATGGCCGCGTCCAGCAGGGGCCGTCCTGGGGGGAAGGAGGTCTGCGCGTAATCGGTCGCGGCTGGATCGAGCGGTACCAGCGGCGAGGACAGGGTGAAGATCCGGGCCGCCGCCACGCCCTCGTCGCGCCCGGCCTGCACCCGCTCCAGGGCCAGCTCCCAAGGTAATGTCGACCCAGGGTCCGGCAAGCTGCGGGGGCGAACCTCCACCTCGCTCAGGGCCGTCACGTCCAGGTGAGAATGGGACTGCTGGATGGCGAAGTAGCTCACACGGTTGCCGAAGAAGTCCGTGTACTCCCGGGAGACCGCCGGCCAAGGGTCCACCCGCACCTGACTGGACAGACAGGTCTGGTGCGGCAGGTCGCGCGGCTTGAGGTGGGCAATGCTATGGCACAGCGAGACCGGGTCCGGATACCGGTAGCTCGTGACATGGGAGACACGAAGCTTCATGGACGCACACCGCCCGCGGCCCCGCCTTGGTCCGAACGTCCCAGGCCGACCAGACTGTGAGGCTGCTCCTCGTGATGAAAATATTGGGCACTCAGGGCGTCCGACAAGGCGGCCAGCCCCTCCTGGATCTCCGCCAGCGCGGTATCGAGGCCGAGGCGCTGCGGCCTTTGGCCCGTGACCGACGCCTCCGCCCGCACCAAACGGTCGAGCTCCGCCAGGCGTACCCCGGTCAGGACCCTGAGGACCAGCTTCTCCACCGCAGTCCGCCCGGCCAGGTGCTCCCCGCGGGGCATCTTGTGCACCAACCTTTCGAGCTGGACCAATTGGTAGGCAAGGGACCTGGGGTTGCCTTCGTCCTGGAAGACCAGGTCGAGCAGGGCCCCGACGCGGGTTCCGGCCTGATAGCGGCGCCGGTAGGTGATCAAACTGTCCGTCACCCCAAGCACCGCCTCCACCAGGAGGTTCTCCTCGGCGGGCGTACCCACAGGGACGAGGGTCGACCGCAGTAGAGAGGCGATATTGACCCCGCGCTCCAGGCGCCGCCCCGTCTCCAGGAAGTGCCACCCTTCGTTGTGGGTCATGTTCTCCTGGGTGAGGCCGGAGAAGGCGACCAGGGACGTGACCAGGGGATCGAGGACGTCCAGGGCCCGGGCCAACTCCCGGGGCGGGTGGCGGGAAGACTCGCGCATGCGCAACTCCACATCGTTGACCACGCGCCAGGTGTCAGTGGAGAGGCGGTCGCGCACCGACCAGGCGGCATGGCCAAGGGCCAATAGGGTCTGCAGCAGGCCGCCGATGTGCCTTGGATCGGCGACGAGCGAAAGGATCTCGGGAGCGGGATCGGCCAGCCGCCCCGCAGCCCCCTCGCCGACGAAACCGGGGAAGCTCAGGCTCTGCCGGGTGAGGGCCTCGAGCAGGGACCGCAGACAGCAGTCAGCCGCCTCGCCATTGGCCGGATCGGGGCGCTCGTCGAGCTTAAAGATCGTCACCCGCAGCAGGCGCACCAGGCCCTCCGCCCTCTCGGCATAGCGTCCAATCCAGAACAGATTATCCGCCACCCGGCTGGACACCTCGCTCTCGTGCACCACCGCCGGGCTCTGAAGGTCACCAGAGACCAGCAACGTCTCGCGCAGCTCCGGCTCCGAGGCCAGGACCCAGGTGTCCTTACCTAGCTCGCCCAGGGTCGCCCGACCCCGCGAGGCGCCGCGCGGCGAGCTGACTCGGCTCAGGCCACCGGGCATGACGGCATAACCGTCGTCTTCCGCCACCAGGAAGCTGCGCAGGATGGTAGGCCGAGGCTCGATGTGCCCGGCGATCAGGGCCGGGGCTGTGGAAGGGTTGATGTGCTCCTGGGCAACGAACCGCCTGGGGTCCGCGCGCATTTGCTCGCCGAGCGCTGCGCGCTGCGGCGCATCCATCTCGGCTGGGAAGAAGACCCGCGCCCCGTTGCCTGCGTCGGACTGCTTGATGACCAGGGCGTCGAGGTCGGCCAGGGCCCGCTGCAGCCCCTCGGGGACACCGCACCACCAGGTGGGGATGTCCGCAAGCAGCAGCTCCTCGCCCATCAGGTCCTGGCACAGGGTAGGCAGATAGGCCATGAGGCCAGGATGCTCCAAGACTCCGCTGCCCAGGGCGTTGGCAACGCTCAGATTGCCGGCGCGGACCGCCTGGAGCAGACCGGGGACTCCCAGGAGAGACTCCTCGCGAAGCTCCAGGGGATCGCACCACCCATCATCCACCTGCCGGAGCAGGACGTCGATGCGCTCCAGACGCCCCAGGGTGCGCAGCCACAGGGCCCCGTCGCGCACCGAGAGATCGCCGCCCTGAACCAGGGTATAGCCCAGGTAGGTGGCGAGGTAGGCGTGTTCGAAGTGGGCGGCGTTGCGCGGTCCCGGAGTCAGCACCGCGACCTTGGCATGGCCCTCGCGGTGGGGGGCCAGCCGGGCGAGGGTGCGCCGCATGGTGCGGTAGAAGCTGGCCAGGCGGTGGACATGGCTATCGCGGAACAGGCTCGGCAGGACCCGAGAGAGGACCACCCGGTTCTCCAGGGCATAGCCGCCCCCGGCGGGGCTCTGCGTGCGGTCACCGATCACCCGCCAGCGTCCATCCGGAGTGCGGGTCAGGTCGGCGGCATAGTGCACCAGGGGCCGATCCGCGGCCACGCGGATGCCGTGGCAGGGCAGCAGATAGCCGAGATAGCCCTCGATGAGCTCCGCCGGCAGCAGCCCCTTGCGGACCACCTCACGTGGCCCGTAAAGGTCCAGCAGGAGCAGATTCAGGAGCTCGGCGCGCTGCATCAGGCCGCGCTCCAGGGCGGCCCACTCGTCGCTGCGGATCAGCACCGGCAACAGGTCCAGGTCCCAGGGGCGGGACATCCCCTGGGGGTCGCCGTGCAGGTTGTAGGTGACCCCGTTGTCCCGGATCAGCCGGCGCGCCTCGCGGCGGCGCTCCTCCAGGGCATCCGGCCCCAGGGTGCACAGGGCATCGAGGAGATGCTGCCAATGCGGACGGACCTGCCCGTCATGAGCCCGCAGCTCGTCATAGGTACCCGGCAGGGGTTGATAGCTGTCCGCCAGGCGGGGCGACGGGTCGCTCACCGGGGCCAGGCTTTGCTGCGACATGGCCGCACCTCTCTCCAATGTACGGCCTGGCATTAGACACGCCGGGGCCACCCCCGGCAAGGCGGGGGCGTCGGCCCCGCGGTTTGACCCCCACCGACTCTGGTGACGCTTACGTCAAACAAAGCGTTGCATTCGGCCGCTCATGCTGTTCCGGCGCCAGCGCTACCGCACCGTCAGGCCTGCAGCTTGTCCTTCGATATCGATTTCAGAGCGACCGCCGAATACCTGCCGATATTCCGGCCACTGGACCACGCCAGTTTGAAATAGCTCAGCTTCTCCCAATTCTTGTCGTAACCCCCGGGCGGATTGTCGCGGTAGAACATCCCGGTATCCGTGTTGACACCGCAGACAACGAAAAAATGCCCCACACCGCACGGGCCATAGCTCCCGCTGAGAATGAAGAGGCCATAGCGCTTGAGAACCAGCTTTCGATATCGCCAGGTGGCAATTCTGAATGTCGCTTGACACCGCCGGGCGCAGGCGCCCCCTGGCGCGCGGTCGCCTTGGACAGGGTACGACGCCGCGTCAGCCGACTCCAAACCCGTATCGTTAGGGCGAACCGCAATCTACCGCGGGTCTTCTGGTTCCTCACCGCGCTTTCTCAAGGCTTGGGCCGTGTAGGGTGCCCCTGGTCGTCGTCGACCGGGAAGCTGCGGGCTCGAACCCAGCGGCCACTGCCGTCGGGCCGTACCACCCCGTACTCGGGGAAGTCGATGATGTCGAGGTTGCACCGGAACACGGAACCTGGGGCTACTATGGGGCGTTTTGTGGCAGAGTATTGCCAGCAAGTACGCCGTCAGTGCGCCACAGATAAAGAAAAAGGGCTCACCAATCTGGATAAGCCCTTGTTTTTATGGTGCGCCCTGCGCGACTCGAACGCGCGACCACCTGATTAAAAGTCAGTCACAAACCTCTGGCCCCCTGTCCGCCCGCATCCGTCATGGTCCGCGATTGCGCAATAGCAGACTGTTCTATATAGTTATACTCAAATCAGGTGTCCACTAATGTTCATGTTCGTCCGGCTACAGCCGGCGACAAATGGCTACTGAACGGCTAC
>JBFZCW010000149.1:0-3085 GCA_041307765.1 Chromatiaceae bacterium | reverse complement strand
CCTCCCCGCGGCGGCCCCGCCTGCCTGCCCATGTCGGGCGACGTCGGCGCGCAGTACACCCCGGCCGCCGGCTGGGCGCAGTCGATCCTCTACCGCCTGCGCGTGCTGGGCGACGAGGAGTGGCGCGGCGCCATCGCCGTGGCCCAGGGGGGAGAGGGCAGCGTGGCGGCCAACGGCTTCTGGGCAGCGCTGAACATGGCGGCGGTGCTGGACCTGCCCCTCCTCTTTTCCATCGAGGACAACGAATATGGGCTGTCGGTGCCGGGCGACTGCCAGACGCCGGGCGGCAACATCGCGGCGAACCTGGCCTGCTTTCCCAATTTGAAGACCGTGGACGGCGACGGCTCCGATCCCGCCGGCGCCGCGGCCTGCATCGCCGAGGCGGTGGCCCACGTCCGCAACCGCGAGGGTCCCTGCCTGCTGCGGCTGCGGGTACCCCGCCTGTTGGGCCATACGTTCGTGGACGACCAGGCCTACAAGCCGGCCGCGGTCCGGGAGGACGAAGCGGGGCGCGACCCCCTGCCCCGGCTGCGCGCCCACCTCCTGGCCGAGGGGCACCTGACCGCCGAGGGCTGGGACGATCTGCTGGCCGAGGTACGCGAGGAGCTCGCCCGGGCCCTCGCCGAGGCCCAGACCAATCCCGAGCCGGCGGCCTACGCGGCCGCCGTCGTGCGCCACGTCTTTTACAGCGGGCAGATGCCCGAAGTCGGCGGGCTGCGCCGCGAGGGCGCCCTGCCTCCGCCCGGCTCGGGGCAGCCGCGGCCGGAGGGCCCGCGCATCAACCTCCTGGATGCCGTGCGCCGCACCCTGGAGAGCGAGATGGAGCGCAACCCGCGCATCCTGGTCTTTGGCGAGGACGTGGGCGTCAAGGGCGGCGTCCACGGCGCGACGCTGGGGATGCAGAGCCGCTTTGGCTGGGAGCGAGTGTTTGATACCTCGCTGTCGGAAGAGGGCATCGTCGGCCGCGCCCTGGGCATGGCCCTGGCGGGGCTGATGCCCGTGCCCGAGATCCAGTTCCGCAAGTACGCCGATCCCGCGCAGGAGCAGATCAACGACATCGGCACCCTGCGCTGGCGCACCGCGGGCAAGTTTGCCGCACCGATGGTCATCCGCATGCCGGTGGGCTACGGGAAGAAAACCGGCGATCCCTGGCACAGCGTCAGCGGCGAGGCCATCTATGCCCACACCCTCGGCTGGCGCCTGGCCTTTCCGAGCAACGCCGAGGACGCCGTGGGGCTGCTGCGCACGGCACTGCGCGGCGACGACCCGACCTTCTTTTTCGAGCATCGCGCGCTGCTGGATACGGCCCCCGCCCGCCGCCCCTACCCGGGGGACGACTACTGCCTGCCCTTCGGCCTGGCCGCCACCCTCGTGGAGGGCGATGAGCTGACCGTGGTCACCTGGGGCGAGATGGTCTACCGCTGCCTGGAGGCCGCCGCGGCCTTTCCCGGGCGCGTCGCCGTCCTCGACCTGCGCACCATCGTGCCCTGGGACCGGGACGCCGTCCTGGGGAGCGTCGCCCGCACCGGCAAGCTGCTCGTCGTCCACGAGGACACGCGCACCAACGGCTTTGCCGGCGAGATCGCGGCCACCGTCGCGGCCGAGGCCTTTACCGACCTCGATGGCCCGATAGAGCGCCTGACAACCCTCGACAGTCCCATCCCCTACAACGTGGGGCTGATGGAGGTCGTGGTGCCGGGCGTGGAGGAGATCCGCGCCAAGATGGCGAGGTCTTTGGCCTTTTGACGACAGATCGACGCCGGCCGGGGCTGTTGTGTTGTGTACGGACGCCAGACTTCCGAAGTCGACTTTTGCAGCACTTTGACAACTGCATACTCCGGCACTGAGCCCTGGGGCGGAAATGGGTGTATAATCCAGGGTGATATCGACTTCCCTGGAGGTGAGGGATGTTTCCATTGGTCGAGTTTCCTGAACTGGTACACCACTATGCTCCGTTTTTTCACGGGGTCTTGTCCGATGCGGCATTCATCGAGTTCCAGCGCTACATCAGCGGGTTGGTCGTATCTGAGAACAAGACGGTTGATGGCATCAATCGTTTATGTGTGCACGAGAGCCGAAATCAGAGCAGTCTGAACCGGCTTCTCACGCAAAGCCCGTTCTCCCTCGAGACGCTGAACCAAAAGCGCCTGAGCCTGCTAGGCAGTCTGCCAGGGACCCAGCCGAAGCCCTGCGGGGTCTTGAGTGTGGATGACACGCTCCTGACCCACTATGGGGAGTGCTTTGAGCAGATTGCCTGGCTGTACGACTCGAACGAAAAGCGGTTTGTGTGGTCCCATAACCTGGTGACCCTGCACTACAGTGATGATGATACCGACTACCCGGTGTTCTTCCGTTTATGGAAGCCAGTGGACCTGGATCGATTGGAGCAGGGTCTTTTGGCGGCAGGCATTCCGCTCAAAGACGAAAGGCGGGCACTGAAGGACAGCGAGCCCAAGAAGTGGCGCAACTACCTGCTGGGGGTCTGGCGGCGGAATCTGAAGAAGCCGGGGGTCTTGGAGCTGTACGATAGCAAGCTGCAGATGGCTGAACAGTTTGTACAGCAGTGGGTCGACACCTATCCCGACCTCAAGTTGCCAGTGACCTTCGACAACTGGTACACTCAGCCAGCCTTCTGCAATTTCCTGAAGGATCTAGGGTTGCCCTACGTGGGTACCTTGGCCGATGATGACCGGGTCGCGCTGAAAACCGGCATGGAGCGGCTCGACAGCTTCGCGGCTCGGCTGAAACAAGAGCACCAGGCAGCTGTCGAGCAGGGCCAGAAGCCAGTGTTCAAGCCGATCAGCATCAAGTACAAAGGTGAGCGCGAGCAGTACTACAGCTTTCGCGCTACGCTCCATGTGCACAACTTTGGCAAACAGCGGGTAGTGATTAACCATAACTTGCCGGACCTGTCGGACAAACCCAAGTTCCTGATGTCCAACCGCTTGATTTGGCAGGAAGCCGGGATCACGCGTATCCGACGCCACCGCTGGCCCGTTGAAGTCTATCACCAAGAGGGCAAAGAAGAAGGGCTGGACAAGTATCAACTGCGGGACTTCGAAGCCATCGAACGACATGTCGCTTC
>JBFZCW010000148.1:0-9261 GCA_041307765.1 Chromatiaceae bacterium | reverse complement strand
ATCCAGGGCTTCCAGGCGGCCAAACCGGATCTCAGCATCACCATCAACCGTTCGGACCTGGAGAAGACCATGGCCGGCGAAAAGACGCTGGAGGCCCAGATCGCGGACGGCACGGCCAAGGTGCAGGGCGACGTCGGTATCCTGAAGCAACTCGCGGCGACCATGGTCGATTTCGATCCGCGCTTCGAGGTGCTGCCCGGTACTAAGGGCAGGTCGGTACTGGTGGGCGACGACGCCTTCGAGGCCACACTCCGCAACCCCGCCGCGGAATAGCGGGCAGGCCAGGCGTGGGTGCGATCCGATGCCGGGTCGCATCCACGCCATCATTTGGATAGCAGCTCCACCACGCAAAAAGCATTTCCATGTCAAAGACAAGAGTCAGCGCCGTGATGGCGTTCGTGCTGGCAGGGAGCAATTTCTTCCAGCAACCGGCCCTTGCAGAAGAGACCGAGGAAGCGCTGGCCAAGCAGCTCGCCAACCCGGTCGCGGCCCTGATCAGCGTCCCCTTTCAGTTCAACTACAACCAGGGTCTCGGTCCGGTGGACGACGGCGAGCAGTGGCAGCTCAATGTCCAACCGGTGATCCCGTTTTCGCTGACCCCGGACTGGAACCTGATCTCCCGAACCATCGTTCCGCTCGTCCACCAGAGCGACATCTTCCCCGGCGCCGGTAGCCAGTCTGGCCTCGGCGACATCCTGCAAAGCCTGTTTTTCTCCCCTGCCGCGCCGACCGCGGGGGGCTGGATCTGGGGCGTAGGCCCAGCGTTCCTGTTGCCAACGGGCAGCGACGACCTGCTGACGACCGACCAATGGGCGGCCGGTCCCACGGCCGTCGCCCTTCGGCAGAACGGCCACTGGACCGTCGGGGCGCTGGCCAACCACCTCTGGTCCTATGCGGGCGACAGCGACCGCCGCGACGTCAACACGACCTTCCTGCAGCCGTTCCTGTCCTACACGACACCGACGGCCTGGACCTACACGCTCCAGAGTGAGAGCTTCTACGACTGGGATCAAGAACAGTGGCTCGTCCCGATCCGCGCAGTGGCGTCGAAGGTCACTCGGATCGGTAGCCAGTTGGTGAGCTTGGCCGGCGGCGTTCACTATTGGGCCGAGAGTCCGGACAGCGGGCCGGAAGGCTGGGGCCTGCGCCTGACGATTACCTTGCTGTTCCCGAGGTGAGACAGTCCAGACACGCCCATTTCCACTCTGCACCTTAATTCATACGGCTGCTGTCGATGCACACACCAAACAACATGTCTCTCGGTTCCAAGCGCCGTGGTCTGCGCCATGCGGTCGCTGCCGTATTGATGCTTTCGAGCGCGGGCGCTTTCGCCCAGGCCGCTACGAACTACAGCGCCGCAATCACGCCCGTCTACCAGTCCGACAGCGACCTTGACTCCGGCGGTGAGGCGGGCTATGCGGCGGTGTTCACGTCAATCAGGGGCAACTGGACCCTCGACTCGCATTCGAGCCTCGGGCTTGGGCTTCGCTTCGATTGCGAGGATTGGCGGTTCAATGACACCGGGATCTTGGGCGGTGTCCAGCCCTGGGACCGGCTGTATCGCCTCGGGATATCCATTCCCTACAGCTACACGACCGACGGCGGCTGGCGCTGGACCTTTGCGCCGACGGCCGAGTCCGCGGGCGAATCGGGTGCCCGTGTTTCCGACTCGCTGGAGTACGGCGCACTGGTTTCGGCAGCGAGACGCTTCCATCCCGGTCTGACCTTGGGACTCGGCGTCGGCGTGTATGACCGGATCGAGGAGACGCGCGCGTTTCCGTTCCTGATCGTCGACTGGCGCATCACCGATCGCCTGCGTCTCACCAATCCCCTCGCCGCAGGCCCCGCCGGGCCGGCAGGACTGGAGATCTCCTACACCCTGGGCTCCGGCTGGGAGGCAGGCATTGCCGCTGCTTACCGCTCATTTCGCTTCCGCCTCGACGAGGATGGCCCTATCCCGAACGGGATCGGCGAGAATCAAAATGTGCCCTTGGTCGCTCGGATCGGCAGGAAGATCTCGGACACGCTGAGCTTCAATTTCTTCGTAGGCGCGACACTCGCCGGGAGCCTGCGCGCCGAAGATCAGAACGGCAACCGCCTCTACGACGTGGACCGCGATCCGGCCGCGCTGATCGGTCTGTCGTTGGCCGCGCGTTTTTGACCTTGTTGAGCCCCCGCCGCGGGTCAATCCTGGCTGCTGTCCATCGCCCGGAGCTTCGTTGAGATGAATACGCTGTGCGGGACATGGAGCAGATTCGCAACCTTGCGTACCAGATATTCCTCATGCTTGCACAACACCCGATCGGCGTAGGCGACCTGCCAAAGGCGCTCGATTAGGTTCGCCCGCTGAGCCGCATCGAAATTGGCGGCGATGAGTGAGGTGAACTGGTGATAGTCGGTCGCCTGCTCCCGCTCTTCCTGGGCGCAGGCAATCAACGCCTCGGTCTGTTCCGGCGAGAGTTCGAAACTTTCCCGTACTGCATTGAAGATCGCCGTTTGTTCCATCGCCGCCATGGTGTCATCCATGTGCGCCATTTCGAGAAGCAACGCAGCGGCGGCACAGCGCACCGCTGCGTCCGGTTCCTCAGCGACACGGGAGCCCGCTGCCATGTATTCATCGAAGAAGGTTTGAATGCGATTCAACATAGTTGCTCTGAGTAGTCTGTAGCTATTCGATTGCGGCACACGACGTGAACCAACTGATTTGAACGCTCGGGGCGCTCGGCGCAAGTGCCTCGACCAAACCCGAGGCGGGTCTCAATCCTACACCACGAAAGCGAACCGCACACCGGACCCGCGGCGCGGCCGCTCAGACGGTCAGGGGTCCGCTCTGCCCAGGCCATTGCCGACACCACGCCATCACCCGGAGGCGCAGCACTGTGACGAACCGCACCTGGACCATCCTTGCTTTCACGGCACTCAGCATCGCGGCGGCCTTCCTGTTGCCTGCCATGCCACAGCCCATTGCATATCATGACTTTGCCGATCAACGGCAACTGTTTGGGATCGCGAATTTTCTCGATGTCGCGTCTAACGCCGGCTTCCTGCTCGTGGGTGTCGCGGGCCTATTTGTCGTTTTCAAGCCGCGTACGCCGTTCGAGCACAACAGCGAACGTTTGCCATACGCCATCTTCTTTGTTGGCCTCGTGCTGACTGCACTGGGCTCCGGCTACTATCACCTCCAGCCGGACAACGAGCATCTGTTCTGGGACCGTCTACCCATGACCATCGCATTCATGTCCCTGATCGCCGCCCAGATCGTCGATCGCATCAGCGCCAGAGTGGGACTGTTGTTGCTGTTGCCGATGCTGTTGACCGGGATTGCATCCGCCGTCTACTGGCTCGTGACGGAGCGTGCGGGGGCGGGCAATGTGGTGCCCTACGGCATCCTGCAAGCCTATTCGGTGGTGATGCTGCTCGCGATTGCTTGGCTATATCCGTCGCGCTATACGCGCGGCAACGATATCTATTGGGTGTTCACGGCCTATGTGTTGTCCAAGCTCCTCGAGACCTTCGACAAGGAACTACTCGCGGTCGGACGCCTGTTGAGCGGTCACACACTTAAGCATGTGGCCGCGGCGATCGCGGGCCTGGTCGTTCTTCGGATGCTGCTGCTCCGGCGTCGTGACGGAGGTTTGAACGAGACGGCCTAAGCAACCTATTCGCCGCCTGATTCTGTTACTCGTGCGGCGCCCCATTGGCGCAGGGTAGCGAGGATGGGCGCAATGGCCGGCGGCTGCGGATCGCCCGGGAGCAGCCGCACAAGCATGCCGCGATGGGAGGCATTGAGCACAGTCGGCGGCGACCCGCCGGAGATGCGCGCGGAGTCCAGGGTCACCACGCCGTCGCCTAAGTCTTCGCCGATGCTGGACCACCAAGCCGCGAGGGATCGGCGCAGGTCCTCCGACCCGGTCTCCGCCGCCGCCGCATCGAGACCCGCAGAACGGTCCTGCGGCGGCGATAGGAGCAGACCCGCGATGGCGAGCAGCGGCACCTTGTCCGGCCAAGGCCGGGCGTTTAGTTCCCGGAGGAAATCGCTCCCCGGCCGCAGGTCGATCTTGGCCTCTCCGGTGCCATCGCGCAGAGCGGCGAAGAGGGAGAAGCGGCGACCTTGGCCGGAGGGAAACTGGTCCCGCAGTTCTAGCCAAACCCGCAGCCGCGCCCACTCCGACCCTAGGTTGGGGGTACCGACCAGGATGACGCCAGAGACGGCAGCCCCGCCCACCCGCGGGGGCTCCCCCACCGGGTGCCGCAACCGGGAGACAAAGTCCCGGGCCACCAGCCCGCCCATGCTGTGCCCGATCAGCACCACCGGGCGGTCCCCGGGGAGATCGGCCCAGCGCTCCGCCAGGTAGGCAGCGCTGCGGTCTATACCCTGATCGTTTGGGTAGCGAAACTCCCAGGCCTCGAAGCCGGCGGCCCCCAAGGCCGGGATCAGGTCGTCCCAGATACTCCCGGGCTCATCAAGCCCATGCACCAGCAGTACGCGGGGGCCGTTGGCCGCGGCGGGGACGACCCGAGAATGCACCCCGTGCCAACCGTCCTCTGGGGCCATCTCGTGCGGAAACCAGTCGCTGAGCCGGTCGTGGACCAGGACCCGCAGGCGGCGTTCCTCCCGCGGGTAGTCTTCTGCCCACCAGGCCCAGAGCACCGCGAGGACGACCGAGGTCAGAACGCCGATTGCCAGGGCCCATGCCCAGCGAGACCGAGTTGCTCCCCCGATGCCCCAGGGTGCCATGGTCACCTCTTAACCATGCCAGGCATCTCAGGAGCCGCATCATTCCTGCGCGGCGGCGGGAAATTCGCTGGAGACCTGGGAGGTCCGGAACATGAGCCACAGACTGAGCACCATGACGACCACGTCGGCGGTGAGCGCGAGCATCAGGGCCATCAGGCTCACCAGATCGACCGCCGACACCCAACTGGCGGATGTACCAGCGACGGTCTGAATCGCCGGAATCCCCCCCTGGGGAGCGGAGAGGAAATAGAACAGGAGTTGCCCCACCTCAACCAGCATCACCAGCATGGAGAACAGGAGACCCAGGCTGCTCGCCACCAGACCGATCCAGACCTTGCTCAGGACCGCCGACTCGGTGATGCCGGACAGGGGATCGGCGATGGTCTCGGCAAGAACGGTGTAGCGATGGAACCAATAGGTGGTGAAGAGGAGCATCAGCAGGCTGAGGATGGTCAGGTATTCGACCACCGGCAACCCGGCACGCGGCCCCGAGGTCTGGCCGGAAAACATGAAGACATAGAGCATCAGCACCACAGGAATCGAACCAAGCACCACCTGGAGCCAAAAGCCGACCCGGCCGAGGCGCCTGAAGGTCGTCGCCAGATTGTCCAATTTCGATGTGTGCAGGCCTTCGATCATTCGCTTGAACATAGTCGCTTTCGCCTCGACCGCGGGCTGCGGTGCTCCAGGGTTATAGGTCATACCTACGTCGCGTTACAGCAACCACGGTTGCCGACCGATGGCACCGTGCCGCCGACGTAGCGAGAGTGAACCTTGAGGTCAGATCGTACAGCCGAGGACCAAGGTTGGCGGCGGTGGCTCTGCGAGACCAAGCGGCGCCAGTATCCGAATATGGTGCCCGAGCGGCGCTGGGGCCCAAGGCAAGGTATTCTCCATGCGCACCATGCGGCTTGCAACGCCCTGGAAATCGTCTATTTGCCGCCGGTTGCCTGCCCAGGCAGCGGTTGGGGCGGCGGGACCGTCACCTCGGGAGCGCGGTTCTGAGGCGTCGGTGATCGCTCGTCCGTATCGGGGGTAACGATGGGTTGTCGTCGCGAAGAGGAAGGACCGCCAGGCGTGGTCCTTTGACGCGCCGAGGAATCTCCCCCGGGCGAGACCCTCTGACGCGCCGAGGAATCTCCCCCGGGCGAGACCCTCTGACGTGCCGAGGAATCTCCCCCGGGCGAGACCCTCTGGCGTGCCGAGGAATCTCCCCCTGGCGAGACCGTTTGACGGCTGGTGCCACGGTCTGGCTCGTTGCCTAAGTCGGACTGGCTGGGTGCGAGTTGTTGCGCAGTGGCGGCGCCAGAGACGACCAGCGTAGCGAAGGCGATAACGGCCAGCCTGAGGCCGGCCCGGCGCAGGAATCTCGATCTGGGGGCGTGAAGCGGCATGATCGACTGTGTCCAAATCCGAAATCGGCAAGGGGCGCGGATGCGAGGCCGGAGAAAGAATAGCTGTGACGACTCTACCCGGCAAGGCGCGTCGGGGCGAGCGCGCATAATTTGTTACCTGAACGGGGGCTTAGCGCGTTAACGACCGAGATGACCCCTTACGGTAGCGTCGCCGACACTCGGGCAAATTGGGTCGCTGGGGGGCTGGAGGCTGCCAGCCTGCCCCGCAACGCCCGCTCACGCTAAGTCAAAGGGTCAGCGTCAGGCCGTCCACCAAGGCCCCGGGCAGCAGGCAACTCTCGCTGCCGCGCCCGCCGTAGGTGTCCGCCGAGAGCAGCAGCTCCCGCTCCCGGGTCAGACCCTCCAGGCGGTCCCCCAGGATGTGGTAGAGAGAGTCGTCGAAGCGCATGACGGCCACCGGGGCGACCGGTTCCCCGCCCTCGACCCAGAAGGTGGCGAAGCGGGTCATGCCCGTGACCCGGCAGTCGTTGGGGTCGGACCAGTTGCAATACCACAGGTTGCCGATGGCGAGCCCCTCCCCCAGCCTGGCCAGGGCCTGGTCCCGCGGGATCGCACCCGGGTCCATCCCAACGGACTCGGGGGACTCCCCGGCCGCGTTGACCTCGACCCCGTACTCCTTGCCGCTGCGCGCATCGACCAGGCAGTCGCGGTAGGCCCCGCTGACGATCAGGTCCACCCGGTCCGGGGTGAGGAAGCCATTCGCGGTGAAGCGCGGCGCCAGCCCCCGGGCATGGTCCTCGTAGAGGCCGAGACCTGGGTGCAGGGCCCGCTCCCCCCGTACCAGACGCAACAGCGGGGTCTGGTGGGTACGGTGGCTCTTGAGATCGAACCCGCCCCAACCGAGCATGTCCGTCAGCTCCTTGAGCGCCTGGGGGGCCAGATAGGCGCGATAGCGGCCCGGGGGGATGGCCCTGGCGGGCCGGGCCATGACGGCGAGCGCCCGTCGAACTTCGGCGAGCCGCTCGCGCAGGGCCGCCGGATCCCAGTGGGTCCCGGCATAGGCGGCCTTCACCGCCTTGTCGCCGCCGAGGTAACAGCTCCAGTCCAGGTTGAAGCTGGCCCCGGCGTGCCAGTGTCTGTGCCCCAGGGAGCTGGCCAGGCCATGGTACAGATCCCCGCTGGCCCAGATCCCCACCAGGTCGAGCCCCCCGGCGGCGGACACGAGCTCCCCCAGCGCCTCGGCGGCCACCGGGAGGCGAGCCTCGGCCAGGTGCTCCCCGGCGCTCGGGACCCCGGAATAGTTGAGGTAGGGGTCCTCCGGGACCTGGGGCAGGCGCTCCCGCAGGCGCCCGAGCAAGTCGCTAGCCAGAACCAGGTCCAGCTCCGGGTCGCCAGACAGGTCGCAGCTCCCTGTCACCTGGCGCCGCCCTCGGATCAGGGTCAGGTCCAGGGATTGGCTATGGACAGCCCCCGCCTGGCGGATGCGGCCCTGGTTGAGGCGGACGAACTCGGATGCCTCGCCGTCCAGCCCGCAGAACAGGACCTCGCCGGACCCGTTCCCGCCCTGGAGCCCCTCGCAGAGGCGGTCGGCGAGGCGGAAGAAGCCCTCGGCGCTCATTCCCCACCCCCAAAGACGGCAACCCGGCGGAACAGGCAAGGCGGCGCGGCATGGCCTACATAGACCGACTGGTTGGGCTCCCCCTTGCCGCAGTTGCGCACCCCGCGGACCTCCCGCGAGGCCGCGTCCCCCACCCCGGCCAGGCTGCGCCAGAAGTTGGCGGAGATTCCGCGGTAGTTCGGGTTGCGCACCAGGCCCTTGAGCTCCCCGTCCTGGATCAGGCGCCCCAGCTCGCAGCCAAACTGGAACTTGTTGCGGCTGTCGTCGATGGACCAGGAGCGGTTGGTGTCCATCACGACGCCGAGCTCCACCCGGGCAATCAGCCCGGCCAGGGTGTCTGCGCCAGGTTCCAGGTTGATGTTGGCCATGCGGTCGATGGGCGGGCGGTCCCAGGCGCTGGCCCTGGCATTGGCCACCCCGGGCAGGCCGGCGCGCGCCTGGGACAAGGCACCACCCAGGGGGCGCTCCAGCATGCCCTGGCGGATCAGGTAGGCGCGGTTGGCAGGCGTGCCCTCGTCGTCCGCGGCATAGCAGGCCAGCTCCCCGGGGACGCCGGGGTCGAAGGTGACGTCGAGCAGGTCCGAGCCGTAGCGGTAGGTTCCGAACATCTCCGGGGTGACGAAGCTCGTCCCCGCGTAGTTGCGCTCGTCGCCCAGGATGCGATCGAGCTCCAGGGGGTGGCCGATGCTCTCATGGATCTGCAGGACCATCTGACTAGGGAGCAGGACCAGATCCATCTCCCCGCTCGGACACTCCGGGGCCGCGAGCAGGGCCAGGGCCTCCTCGGCCACGCGGTGGGCGTCCTCGCGCAGTCCGCAGGCGGCGATGCGCTCCAGCCCGCCCTGCTGGGACCAGTCCGCCCCGCCGCCATGGCGCCGCTGGGTCTGGCTGCCGGCGTTGGCCACCGCCATCAACCCCGGCTCCGTATACTCCCAGGCGTGGGCGATGCGGCCCCCGTCGCTGGTAACGAGGAGTTGGTTGACCCGCCAGTGGCCCAGCCACGCGGACCAATCCACGATGCGGTCCTCTAGCCCCAGGGCATCGCAGGCCCCCTGGAGCAGATCGAGCTTGTCGGCCACCGTCATGGACCCCCAGGGCTGCGCCACCGGGCCCTGGTAATCCAGGCGCGCGCCGCTCCGCGGGTAGAGGGCAGCGTCGAACAGCCCCAGGCGGGTGTGGACCTCGGCCCAGTCTGCGGCACGCCGGGCGGCGGCGGTGAGTCCGCTGTCACTGAGATCGCTGGTCGCGGCATAACCCACCCCTGCCCCGCAGACGAGGGTCACCATAGCCCCGCGGCCAAGCGACAGGGCGCAGGGCTCGGCAACCCCCTGGCGGACCTCCAGGTGCTCGGACTCCTCCGCCACCAGGCGGATGGACCAGTAGTCGGCGGCGGGGGCCAGGGCGGCGAAACGGCGGGCAGTGTCGGCGAGTTGCTGCATAAGAGAAACCTGACGTCAGGCGGCGACCATCACCGCGCCGCGATACTCGGTCCTCCGGGCCCCCATCTCTAGGGCCGCGACCAAACCCCGTCACCCGGGAGCGCGGGCGTC
>JBFZCW010000147.1:0-3632 GCA_041307765.1 Chromatiaceae bacterium | reverse complement strand
CGTAGGTACTGCCCGAGGGCCTTGCGTGTGCCCGCGTCCAGCGCCGCTACCCACGCGTGCAGACCTACGCTGTCCGGTGTCTCGCCGCGCCGGGCGAGCCACCGGAGGGCGGCCTGTTCCTCGTCCGACTCAATCTTCATGCGCGAAGATTATCAGATAACCTATTCGCCGTCTGGTGCAGACCGCCAGTCGGTCAGCGGGGGAGGGAGGACAGATCCGGCGGTCAGCTTTTTGCCGGTCGAGCTAAGGTCCTGTGTCGGGCCGGGTGGGGCGGCCTTGGGCACAGGTTGTCCACAGCTCCGGCCACAGAGAATGGGGATAACTAGTGCCTCTGGGGACTGGCCCAGCCGAGGAGGCCTCCAGGCTGCAAGGTCGGTCGGGGAGCAGCCCGGTCACGCGTCGTCTGTTGCTTCGGTGGGCTCTTGGCGCGTTGCCCAAGCAGCCGGCGAAGCATCCGCGCAAACGAATCGGGCGTGTCCGGCCGTGAGGGCGAGCGCAAGCCGGTGCCAACGACACCGCCGCGGGATATGCTTGCCGGAACCACCCGCACGGGAGACCTGAACATGGATGCACATACGCGCCCCAGCCTCTACGAACAGCTCCAAACCCTGCCTGACGGGGTAACCGGGGAAATCATTGACGGCCAGCTCTACGCGCAGCCACGTCTGGCCTGGCCACATGCCCTGGCGTCGTCATCGCTTGGTGACGAGCTGGTCGGCCCCTTCCAGAAGGGCCGTGGGGGTCCCGGTGGCTGGTGGATCATCGACGAGCCAGAATTGCATTTCATCCGAGACACCGAGGTCGATGTCCCTGACTTGGCCGGGTGGCGGCGCACGAGAATGCCCGATCCACAGCCTGTGCATCGCATTGAAGTGGTGCCGGATTGGATCTGTGAAATTCTTTCGCCGGCCACCGAGAGCAAGGATCGGAACATCAAGATGCCGATCTACGCCCGGTTTGGCGTGGCCTACGCCTGGCTGGTCGATCCCCAGGTGCGCACGCTGGAAGCCTACGCCCTGGATGCTGGCGCCTGGC
The DNA here is from genome assembly GCA_041307765.1 of Chromatiaceae bacterium. Taxonomy (GTDB): domain Bacteria; phylum Pseudomonadota; class Gammaproteobacteria; order Chromatiales; family Chromatiaceae; genus DYRB01. The sequence continues at coordinate 2,597 of JBFZCW010000147.1, read as the reverse complement.
GGGAGATCGGCCGCTTCGCTGGCTCTGAGCGGGTCTCGGTGGCGCCCTTCGATGCCGTGGCGATCAACCTGGGCGACCTCTGGATGCCGCCGGTGTAGTTCCTTCTGTCTTGATGGCACGACATGGTCATACCTGTACTGGGGAGTCGCCACGATGGCGGGGCAGTGTCCGGCCACCCCTCGGCAAGGGGTTTGGCGTGGATCCCCATCGACTCAAGACATGCCGGTCCTGTCGGCTTCTAAGACCCATTGCGAGCAGAAGCTGGGGGCTGGTCGCCTGAGTCTGCTCGCCGCACCGCTGGCGCTTCCCGGCTCTTGAGGCCCCGGACCTCCTGGCGCAACCGCCCCACCTCCTCCTGGAGCCGCTGGCGCTCCTCGCCCCAGGTCGCCTCGCGGTGGCGTGCGGCGGCGACCTCGGCCTGACGCTCCTCCAGGCGTGCAAGCCAGTGCTGCACATCGGCCTCGCGGCCCTCCTGCTCGCGCCCCAGGGCCGCCGTAAGCGCCTGGACTTGGTTGTCCCGGTCCAGGATCGACTGCCGGGCCCGCTCCAGATCCTCCCCCAGCGGCACCAGCGCCGCCTCTGCCGCCGCCCTGGCCTGCCCCAAGAGGGCCGCCTGGGTGGTCAGCTCACCGACCTGGACCTGGAGGGCGAGGATCTGGCCGTGGGCCGCGTCCAGGCTCGCCTTGGTGGCATCCGCCCGCTGCGCCTCGCGCTGGGCCCGCAGGGTCTGGGTGTCGCGCTCGCCGGTGCGCTGCTCCAGGGCGACCCGTGTGGCGTCCAGTTCGGAGCGCAGCGCGGCGACCTCGGCGTTGCGGCCTTCCAGCGTCAGCGTCAGGGCGTCGCGGGCATCCGCCAGCGCCGCGCGCTCGCCTTGGAGCGTCGCCATGGCGGCCAGGTGTTCTGCGATCGTCCCATGGGCGGCCTCCAGATCCGCCAGGATGGCGCTCTGAGCCGCCTCGCTGGCCGCCAGACGGCCTTCCAGGGCCCCCCGGGCCTGCGCCCAGCGGTCGTCGGCCTGGCGGCTCGCCAGGTCCCACAGGGCCACCAACGCGGCGCGCAGTTCCTCCGGGACCCCGGGGATGGCAAAGCGCCGGGCAGCCTCGTCGATCCAGTCGTTGAGCCCATCGACGATGGCCTGCTGCCCGCCGCCCCCACCCAGACGTTCACGGATGCCGCGAATGCTCGGGCGCTGCCCGGCGGCCGCCAGCTCACAGGCCGCCGTGAAGGCGCGCTGGCGCGTTTCGCCGCGGGAGGACATCAGCGCGCCGCCTGCGTCGGCCACAGATCCGCCGGGATGACGCACTCGGCCAACGACCAGCCCACGCCCCGCGCGTGCGGCACCGCAATGGTCTCCGGCAGGACGCGGGCCACCCGCCCGCGGCCCTGCCAGCGCCGTCCCGCACGAGGAAAGAAGACCACCACCGGATCCCCGGCGGCCAGCAACGCCTCGCATTGGCGCAGAACCTGGGTGATGAGCAAGCGCATGGTCCCTCCCGGTCGGTCGAGGGTGTCGACTGGATCGCTCAAGCATAGCAAAGTTACGGAATACGGAAAGCGTAAAACGTACCGTATACCGCGCTTTGTGCGAAATGCACGCACAAGCGATAATGGCACTTATCAAGTGTTTTGACAGACTGGGTCCGCCGGCCTAATGTCGTGCAGTTTGTGGAACCTCGGGGTTCGGGCAGGGCATGGAGGCTTGGCGGCGGGCGACTGTTCGGCGCGAATCAAGCGGTATTTCAATGGATTAGACGGCGGAGCGACATCCGTGAAACATTCCGTGGAACATTCCAGGCAGAGGACGTCCCCGGGTGAGGGACGCGACGGTGTGGTGGGGGAGGGGGGCTATGTCGCGATGAACGGCCCGTCCACCCATCTCGCCCGGTACGACCCGGCGCTCGGACGTGTGCCCACCCGTGTCGCCCAGGCGCTGTTCTCCGGGGAGGACTGGGTGACAACGGCGGACCTGGCCATCACCACTGCCTTAGAGGCGGCGGCCCCGAACACCCGCAGGGCCTGGCGCAACGACTGGGCGGTGTTCCGTGCCTGGGCCCTGGGACGGGCGGCGCAGTGGTTCCCGGCAGAAGGAGAACGGGTGCGTCTGCCGCTCCTGCCGGAACTGCTGGTGCGTTTTATCCAGGACCTGACAGTAGGGGAGGGGGGCGACGCCCCGCGCTCCATCGCCACGGTGCGCCGTTATCTGAGTACGCTCAGCACCCTGCACCGGTTGCTCGACGTGCCCGACCCGACCAAAGCGGCGGTGGTACGCAACACCCTCAAGGCTCGCGCCCGGCGTAGCGGTGGCCAGGTGCAGGCGGCACCCTTGCGCTGGGCGCAGGTCGAGGCGGTGATCGAGGTCCTGCCGGACGATCTGGCCGGTTTGCGCGACAAGGCGGTGCTCGCGGTCGCCCACAACACCCTGGCCCGGCGCGCCGAGTTGGTTGCGCTGGATGTGGGCGACGTGGAATTTCTGGACGACGGCGTGGCCACGGTCGCGCTGCGACCGACCAAGACGGATCTGGAGGCGGAGCAGGATTTCCGATTATTAAGTCCGTGCACGGCCGCCCGGGTGCGCGACTAGATCGGAAGAGCGTCGT
>JBFZCW010000146.1:0-3922 GCA_041307765.1 Chromatiaceae bacterium | reverse complement strand
TGGGCGTTGCATCCGACCCTAGGCGACTCCCTGATGCCTTTCTGGCAGGCAGGTCAGCTGGCGTTCGTACCCTTCTCTGGCACTGGCTTTGTCTCCCGCAGCCATTTTCAGGCCCAGGATTGGATGGAGTTTGGTCAGGCACCGACCGAGCGCCCGAGTTCGAGCAGCGGCTTTCTCAATCGCCTGCTCGGTCGGCTCGGTACGCCGGCAGTCGCAGGTAACTCCGCGGTCAGTTTTACGCAGACCATGCCTCCGATCCTGCGGGGTGGCATCCAGGTGGCCAATTCGCCGCTCACCGCGCCAAAGGGCGGCCGCGGGGTCGAGGCCAACTATGAGTCCCTGCTGCTCAAGATGTATTCTGACCACCCTTTGGAGGAGATGGTGCGGGATGGTCTTGGTCTGCGCCGCGAGATCAGCCGCGAGCTGGCCGAGGAGATGCAGGCGGCGTCGCGCGAGGCTCCGCCGGCTGGCAGCTTCGCCATCGAGGCAGCGCGGGTGGGTAAGCTGTTGCGCGACCACCCGAATTATTCGCTTGCCTTCGTTGACGTCGGCGGCTGGGACACCCATGCCGGTCAGGGCGGGGCCCAAGGGGCGCTTGCCAATCGGCTACACGGCCTCGGCGATGGCCTGAAGGCCTTGTCCGAGGGGCTGGGCCAGGACTGGAGCAAGACGGTGGTGGTAGTGATCTCCGAATTCGGTCGGACCTTCCGCGAGAATGGCAGCCGTGGCACGGACCACGGCCACGGCAGCGCCATCTGGGTTCTCGGGGGGTCGGTGCGGGGCGGGACCATTCGCGGCGAGCAGACCAGCCTGAAACCCGGCGACCTGCATGAGGATCGGGATCTCCCGGTCCTCAACGAGTACCGTGGCGTGCTCGGGGGGATCTTTCAGAAGCTGTACGGACTTGACAGCGCGGATTTGGCCGAGATCTTCCCGCAAGCGTCGGTGGTCGACCTTGGGCTCGTGTAGCGGCGAGGATTCCGTTTGACACCAGCCACTTCGAATTCGTGATCGGTGGTCGACGTGTCGGGTTGGGTGGACTATGGCGGCAGGCTGGAGGCGATGAAGCCCGCCCTCGCGGGCTTCATCAGGCGAAGAGGTGCCTGGGCGGGCAGCTACTTCGCCGCCAACGCCTCCAACTGCTTGGCCGGTATGACCTGCCCATTGAGCGCCGCATCCTTGGCTGAGCGCCCATAGGCCACCGCCATCAGGGTCGAGTAGTAGACGACTGGGATCTTGAACTTGGTGCCGTAGGTGGCGTTGATCTGGTCCTGGTAGACCTCGACGTTCATCTGGCACACCGGGCAGGGGGTGACGATCATGTCGGCGCCGTGGTCGTAGGCCGCCTCGATGATGCCCTTGACCATCTCCTGGGACTTCTCCGGCTCGGAGAAGGCGAGGGCCCCGCCGCAGCACTGGACCTTCTTCTCGTAGTCCGGGATGGAGTCGCCCCCTAAGGACTCGACCAGCTTGTCCAGGTACTTGGGGTTCTCGTAGGACTCGCCCGCGATCCCGAAGGGCCGGTTGGTCTGACAGCCCACGTAGCCGGCGATCTTGATGCCGGACAGGGGCTTCTTGACCTTGGCCTTGATGGCGTCATAGCCGATGTCCTCGATCAGGACCTCGGCCATGTGCTTGATGGGCACATCGTTCTTGAGCTTGAGGCCGGCCTCGGCCAGCGCCGTGTTGCACTCGGCGAACAGCGACTGGTCCTCGTGCAGGCGCTCGGCGGCCTCGCGGGTGGACAGCCAACAGGCGGCACAGGTGGCAACGATCTCCTGACCCGGGTTGTGCTGCTCGGAGAGCGCAATGTTGCGCGCCGAGAGCGTCAGCCGGGGCAGCTCCCCGCCGCCGGCGTAGCCGATGGAGGCGGCGCAGCAGTTCCAGTCCGGGATCTCGTTGAGCTGGATGTCCAGCTCCTCGCACATGGCCTGCACCGAGATCAGGTAGTTGGAGGAGGAGGCGCCCTTCTGGGAGGAGCAGCCGGGGTAGAAGGAGTATTCACGCTTGGCCATAGTTCAGTCCTCCTCAGGCACCGTGTTTCGCAATGCGGGCGTCTTCCAACTCCTGGGCCTTCTTGATGGCCTTCTGGAATCCGCTTAAGTCCTTCACCGCATGCCCGCCCAGGATCTCCATGGGGTTCATGCGCCCGGTCTTGGTCATGCCCAGACCCACGTCTTTCATCTTCAGCGCGGTCTTTACGCCCTCGCCGAAGCCGTTCATGAAGTACAGGGACAGGCCGAGCTTCAGCTCGTTGACGCGGCCCTTCTTGAGCAGGTTGTCCCAGAACATCTGGGCGAACTTGGCCGTCGGGTTGGACTGCGGGACTAGCCCCAGGCGCTTCGCGTAGTGGGCCAGGCCATGCATGATGTGGGTGATGGGCAACTGGCGCGGACAGCGCACGATGCAGTTGTAGCAACTGGTGCACATCCACATCGAATCCGACCCCAGGACGGCGTCGCGCTGGCCGGCACGGATCATCATGAAGATCTTCTGCGGGGAGTGCTCCCAGTGCTTGCCAAGGGGGCAGGAGCCGGCGCACACGCCGCACTGCATGCACATCTTGACCCATTCGCCCTCTTCGACGTTCGCCTCGACTTCCTTCAGGAAGCTGCTGCGATATTTTTCGACCATCGCTTGATTCAGATCGCCCATAAAGGTTCTCCGGAATTGGGTTTGTGGAGCCGGCACCTCGCCGGCCTTTTGGTTCGGCCGGCCCGTGGGCCGGCCCCACAAGGGCTTAGAACTTGAACGGGCTCATGCCGATCTTCGCCACCGTGTCGGCCATGTCGTTGACCAACTGCGGGGCGCGCTGCACGTCGGTGATCGCGACCTCGTAGACCACCACCCGTTCCGGCTCCAGGTTGAGCTGGGTGAGGGTGTCGCCGACCTTCGACAGACGTTCCGCGGCCAGGGCCGAGCCGCGCACGACGTGGCACTGGTAGTCGTCGTCACGCCGGCAGCCCATGAGCACCACGCCGTCGTAGCCGGAGTTGAGCGAGTCGGTGATCCAGGACAGGCTCACCGAACCCAGGCAGCGCACCGGGATGACCCTGGCGAAGGGGGTCATGGTCACACCCGAGCCCGAGTGAGCGGCCTGGCCGGCCATGTCCAGGGCCGGATAGGCGTCGTTCTCGCAGGCAAGCACCAGGATGCGCGGCTTCTCGGAGAACTCGTCGGGGACGTCCACCGCCTTGAGCTGCTGGTTGACGGAGTCGATGGAGTAGTTCTCGAAGGAGATGACGCGTACCGGGCAGGCGCCCATGCAGGTGCCGCAGCGCCGGCAGCGGGACTCGTTGAACTGCGGGTAACGCTGCTCGTCCTCGTTGATGGCGCCGAAGGGGCACTCCACGGTGCAGCGCTTGCACTGGGTGCAGCCTTCCTTGCGGAAGCTCGGGTAGCTGAGATCCCCCACGCGGGGGTGGACGGCGGAGCCGCGCCCGGCGTTCTCGGCGGACTGGATCGCCTTCATGGCGGCGCCCACGGCATCTTCCATGGCCTGCTTCATGTCCATGGGACGCCGCACGGGACCGGCGGCGTAGATGCCGGTGCGCCGCGTCTCGTAGGGGAAGCAGATGAAGTGGCTGTCGAGGAAGCCGTGCTTGAGCTGCGGCAGGTCGGTGCCTTGGCGGTAGTCGAGGTTGAGGATGGACGGGGGTGCGACCGCGAGCTTCTCGCGGGCGGCGGCCTTCTCCTCGTCGGACTCGGCCATGTCCACGGCGAGCTGGGCGTAGGGGTCCGGGCCGATGTTGGGGACCTGGCCGGTGGCGAGCACCACCAGGTCGCAGTCCATCTGGGTGTCCTCGTCCAGGATCAGGTCCTTGAACTTGACGCCCAGGGTCCCGCCGGGGACGACCTCGCTGACCTTACCCTTGGAGAACGTCACCTCGGCCTGCTGGCCGGAGCGGTAGAAGTCCTCGCC
>JBFZCW010000145.1:0-36145 GCA_041307765.1 Chromatiaceae bacterium | reverse complement strand
ACGGTCGGCGACACCAGGTGCACGGTGCGGATGCCGGCCGAGCGCAGTTTCCGCTCAAGCCCAAGGTTGAAATCCGGAGCATCCACGCCGATGAAGACGTCGGGTCTGTGGACGAGGAAATGTCGGGCCAGCTCGCGGCGAATACGCAACAGCTCGCGAAGGTGCCGGATGACCTCGGTGAGTCCCATGACGGACAGCCGTTCCATGTCCACCAGGGTCTCGCATCCGGCCTGCTGCATGCGCGGCCCGGCCACTCCCACGAACCGGGCATCGGGCATGCGCCGACGCAGTTCGTGCACAATGGCGGCACCAAGCATGTCGCCGGAGACCTCGTTGGCGACGATGCCGATGGTGGGCATCAGCGCACGATGCTGCGGGTGCTCTTGGCGATGAAGTCCGCCAAGTGCGTCAGCTCGGGACAGTGTCCGGACAGCTCTCGAATTGCCGCGAGGGCGTCGGAGAGCTTGAGGCTGGAGGTGTAGAGGAGCCGGTAGGCGCGCCGGATCAGGGTGATGGCCTCGTCGCTGAAGCCGCGCCGCTTGAGGCCCTCACTGTTGACCCCCCGCGGGATGGCAGGGTGACCGCCCACCGTCAGATAGGTTGGGACATCGCGCGTGATCACCGACCCCATGGCACAAAAGCTGTGGGCCCCGATGTGGCAGAACTGATGGACTAGGGTGAAGCCGCCGAGGATGGCCCAGTCCTCTACCCGGACATGCCCGCCGAGAGAGGCGGCATTGGCCATAATCACGTGATCGCCAATACGACAATCGTGTGCGACGTGCGTGTAGGCCATAAAGAGGTTGTCGCTGCCGATGCAGGTGACACCGGCGTCCTGAATGGTGCCCCGGTGGATGGTCGTGCCCTCGCGGATCACGTTGCGGTCTCCCAGGGTCAGGCGCGTCTCCTCTCCCCCGTACTTCTTGTCCTGAGGGTCCTCACCCACGGAGGCGAACTGGAAGATGCGGTTGTCCTGACCGATGTCGGTCGGCCCCCGGAGGACAACGTGCGGCCCGATGCGGGTCCCCCGCCCGATACGTACCCTGGACCCAACGACGCTGAAGGGACCAACCTCGACCCCCGCGTCCAGCTCGGCGCCCGAGTCGACGATGGCACTCGGATGGATCAAGCTTAGAATTCCCGCGCCGTGCACATGATATCGGCGCTTGCGACCAGCTTCTCCGACACAAAGGCGTCGCCATGGAACTTCCAGATGGCCTGGCGCACGGCCTGCAGCTGAACCTTGAGGATGAGCTGGTCACCGGGCTCGACGGGACGCTTGAAGCGCGCGTTGTCGATTCCGACGAAGTAATAGAGCTTGTGGCCTACCTCGTCGGGCCGCGACTCCATGGCTAGGAGGCCGGTCGCCTGGGCCAGCGCCTCGATGATCAAGACCCCCGGCATGACCGGGCGGACGGGGAAGTGCCCGGCAAAGTAAGGCTCATTGAACGTGACATTCTTCAGGGCAGTCAGGTGCGACTCGGGCTCGAACTCCAGCACCCTGTCGATGAGAAGAAAGGGGTAGCGGTGCGGCAGCAAGTCCAGCACCTTGTGGATATCCATCGTGCTCAAGGTCACCTCCAATGGGGTGGGACGGACAACGGGCCCGAGCGGCGCGCCGAACGGCGCCGCCACCTCAGCCCCCGCCCTGCCCCAACGGTTGATCATTCGTTGCGAGTTGTTCTTCGAGGCGCTTGAGCCTGCGGGCAAGGTCGTCCAACTGACGGAACCGGACCACAGCCCGGCGCCACTCGGCGTTCGGCATGGCAGGGATGCCGCTGCTGTAGGCACCTGGCTCTGGGAAGGAACGGGTCACCATGGCCATGCCGGTAAAGTGGACATCGTCGCCGATCTCCAGGTGACCAGCCATGCCCACCGCCCCGGCAATGGTGCAGTTGCGGCCGATGCGCGTCGAGCCGGAGATCCCGGAACAGGCAGCCATGGCCGTATTTTCGCCAATTTGGACGTTGTGGCCGATCTGGATCAGATTGTCGATCTTGACCCCGTCCGCGATCACTGTGTCCCCCAGGGATCCACGGTCCACGGCGCTGTTGACACCGACCTCCACATCGTTGCCCAAGACCGCCCGTCCGAGTTGCGGGACGCGCAGCCAACGGTCTCTCTCGCGGGCAAACCCGAAACCCTCCCGACCGATGACGCACCCGGGGTGCAACAATGCCCGCTTTCCGACGATGGTGCCCTCACACAGGGTGACCCTGGCGACCAGCCGGCTGTCCTCGCCGACTTGGCAGCGCGCCCCGAGGACAGACCCGGGGCCGACGAAGACCCGCGGACCGATCTCGGCGCCCTCCTCCACCACAGCGAGAGGACCGATCCAGGCGCTCGGATTGATGCTTGCGCTGTCCGCAATGACGGCGCTGGGATGCCGCCCGCCCACGACGGGCGCCGGCGGATGGAGCAGGCGTGCCGTCAGGGCAAACGTCAGGTGGGGGTCTGGGCTGACCAGGGCCGCGACCGGACAATCGGGGAGATCGGCGGCGCGCAGTATCACTGCGCCGGCGCTGGTCCGCTTCAGGTCTGGGCGATACTTCGGATCGGCGAGAAAGGCGATGCTCGATGGGTCGGCGCGAGCCAGTTCCGCCACGCGGGTCACCCGCAGGTCCAAGTCGCCGTGCAGATCCACTCCCAGCCGCGCGGCCAGGTCTCTCAGCGTCATCTCCATGGCAATGCTTAGCGCACCCCCGGACAGGCGAATCGGTCGATACCGGCTACTTGTGTTTGAACTTGGACTGCAGCCGTTCGATCACCTGCGCGGAGATGTCGATGCGCTCGCTGAAATACACCACGCCCTCGCTGACGATCAGGTCCATCTTCTGCTCCTTTGCGAGCTCTTGGACCACCTCGCGCACCTGCTGAACCAGCTTGGTGCGCAACTCGTTCTGGCGAAGGGCGAAATCCTCCTGGAACTCCGCCTTTGCGTACTTGACCTTACGGTCACGCGTGCGGATATCGTTCTGGAGCCGGGCGATCTCCTCCTCGCTCATCAGGGGACCGTCTCGGTCCAGGTTCTTCTTGAGCTCGTCGAGCTTGGCCTGTTGCTCGCGCAGCGCGCGCTCGCGGTCAGCCACCTCGTCCTGCAGGGCCTTGCGCGCCGCCTCATACTGCGGCGACTGCTCCACGACCCGCTCCGGATCGATCACGCCGATCTTGTACTCCAACGCGGCGACCCCGCCCGCCACCAATAGCAGCAGTAACCCGCACAGCGCAGATTCAGGTCGGACCCATTTGGTAATACCCCACATGGCCTGGGTCCGCCCTAGAAGGTCTGCCCAAAGGTGAACTGAAACATTTGGGTTTCGTCCTCCTCCTTGTCGTTCAGCGGGTAGGCCAGGCTGATGGACAGGGCGCCTACCGGAGACAACCATGCCACCGACAGGCCCGTCGAATATCGCAGATCGCTCAGGCTGAAGCCGGTTGGCGTGACCAGATCCGTATCCGTGGTCTCCCACACGTTGCCGAAGTCGAAGAAGAGGCCGAGGCGCAGAGTCTTGGCGAAATCCCCATCGACGGGCGGGGGTGCAAACAACTCCACGCTCCCGATCATCTTCAGATTGCCGCCCACCGTCGCGTAGTCGGGGTTGGTCTCTCGCGGACCAAGGCTACTCCCTTCATAGCCGCGGACCGACTGCGGCCCGCCGGCGAAGAAATTCTCGAAGAAGGGCAGCGCCGAGAGGTCGCCGTAGCCGCCCCCGTAGCCGACGTCGCCCCTAGCGGACAGGGTGAACCTGCGGGTCAGCGGGATATAGGTACGGCCGCGATAGCTCAGCTTGTAGTAGGTGAGGTCGCTGCCCGGGATCGCCACCTCCGCAAGCAGCGTATTGAGAGTCCCATCGGTCGGGAATATGGCCGTGTCTCGTGTATCACGGGTGTAGCTGGCACTCAGAATCAAATCGTTAAACTTGTCGCCGTTCTGCTCGATGAAATCCTGGGCCAGCACGTCGTCGCCGGTAGACAATTTCGTGTACTGGTATCGCAGGCCCAGCCCGGCCCGGCTGGTGTCGGTGATGGGCAGCCCGAAGTTCATGCCGAGCGTGCCCACATCCGTGCTGTACCTCGCCCCCACCAGCTGATCGAAATCGGTGGTCTGATAGGACGCCTCGAACCCCCGGCTGATGCCGTCTACCGTGTAGTAGGGGTTATCGAAGGCGAGACGATAGAGCTGACTGGTCTGGCTATTGTTGAAGGCAAATACGAGCCGCTTGCCGCTGCCCAGGAAGTTGTTCTGAGTCACGCTGGCATTGAACAGGAAGCCCCCGGACTGGGAGTAGCCGATACCCGCCGCCAGGTTGCCAGATGCCTTCTCAGTGACCGCGACCTGGACGTCCACCTGGTCGGCGGAGCCGGGCACCGCCGGGGTCTCGATATTGACCTCCTCGAAATAGCCGAGACGCTTCAGTCGTTCCCGCGACTTCTTCACAAGATCGGTGGAGAACCAGGCCGTCTCGAGCTGGCGCATCTCCCTGCGCAGCACCTCGTCGCGCGTCCTGGTATTGCCCTTCATACTAACCCGGCGGACGTAGACCCGCTTCCCCGGATCCACGAAGAAGGTCACCGCGACCTGCTTCTTCTCGTCGTCGATATCCGGGATGGTATTGACATTGGCGAAGGCGTAGCCCTCGTTTCCGAGCAGCCCGGACACCCGTTCCGAGCTTTCGGTGGTCACCGCCCGGGAGAAGGCGTCACCGCGGCGCAGGTGGATCAGGGGGAACAGCTTCTCGGCGGGCACGGTAGGCTCGCCCGCCAGTTTGATGTCACTGACGGTGTACACACCGCCCTCGGACACCACAACGGTGATGTAGATGTCCTTCTTGTCGGCGCTGATGGAGACCTGGGTAGACTTAATATCGAACTTGATATAACCGCGGTCCAGGTAGTAGGAGCGCAATGTCTCCAGGTCACCCGCCAGCTTCTGCTTGGAGTATTGGTCGTTCTTCGAATAGAACGAGTACCAACGGTGGGTACCCAGCTTGAACTGGCCGAGCAGCTCTTCCTCGCTGAACGCCTCGTTGCCGATAATGTTGATCTGCTTGATGCGCGCGGTCAGGCCCTCGGTGATCTCGATGCGCACGGCCACCCGGTTGCGCTCGAGCGGAGAGACCGTCGACTCGATGCGCACGCCGTACTTACCGAGGGCGAAATACTGCTTCTTGAGCTCCTGCTCGATGCGGTCGAGGACCGAGCGATTGAACACCCGGCCCTCCGCCAGGCCGATGTCCTTCAGCCCCTTCTTCAGGTCGTCCTCCTTGATCTCGTTGTTGCCGGTGATCTTAATCTCGGCGATCGCCGGGCGCTCCTGGACGGACACCACCAGAACAGTCCCGTCGCGCTCCACACGCACGTCGTTGAAGAAGCCCGTCTGGTAGAGGGACCGGATGATCGAGGCGGTGACATCGTCCCCGACGGTATCCCCGACCTGCACCGGCATGTAGTTGAAAACGGTACCCGGGGCAATGCGCTGCAGCCCCTCCACGCGGATATCCGAGATCTTGAAGACGTCGCCGAAGGCCGCCAGGGAGACTGCTAGCAGGACCAAGAAGGTCGCGAGACGGCCCCCCTTGGCGACCGCCATCGGTACCGCGCAAATTCGGACCGAAGTTGCTGTGAGCAAAGGGACCCCCTGAAGTGTCAAGCGCCGCGGCCGCGGCGGCCTGCGTAAGGGTCGGTAGTATAAGGGAACGGCCCCCGCTAGCCCAGTAATCGGGAGATATCGACGTAGAACGCCAGGGTCATCAGGCCCGCCAGCAGGGCAATGCCGATCTTCATGCCCTGCTCTTGCGCCCGCTCGGACAGGGGACTGCCCTTGACACCCTCGATTAGGAAGTAGAGGAGGTGCCCGCCGTCCAGCACGGGGATCGGCAGCAGGTTGAGGACGCCCAGACTGATGCTGACCACGGCCAGGAACTTGAGGAAGGCCGAGAGGCCGTAGCCAGCCGTTTTGCCCGCCGTTTCGGCGATGGAGATGGGACCGCTCAGGTTGTTCACCGACGACTGTCCAATCACCATCCGCCCGACCACCCGGAGCATGAGCCAGCTCATGTCCAGCGTCTTGGCCGTCGCCGCCCCCAAGGCATCGACGGGGCCCAGCCGCACCAGGGTCCGGTAACCCTCGAACAGGGTCTCCGGGACCGCGACCGCGGCGCCGATCTTGCCGACAGACTGCCCTTGCTCTTCCTGGCGGCGCGGCGTGATGGTCAGATCCAGCGCGACCTCGCCGCGCTGGACGCGAACCCGAAGGGCCCGCTCCGGGTGCTGGCGCACCAGGTCGACCCAGGCCTGCCAGGTGGCCACGGCCTCGCCGTCGGCCTCGATCACCCGGTCCCCGGCCAAGAGCCCGCCCGCGTCCGCCGCCCCGCCCGGAACTACCTCCCCGATCACCGGAGGCAACAGGGGCCGTGCCTGAGAAAGCCCGAGCGCGGACAGAATCGCCGGGTTCTCGGGCAGACTGGCCAAGACCGACCCGGTCAGGCGATGCACAGACTCCTGTCCGGCAGCATCGCGCACCTTGACCGCCAGGTCCTCCCCATTCAACGCCTCGGCCATCAGGGCGAAGACCGCGGACTCCCAGGTCGGCGTCCGGCGGTCGCCGACCTGAAGGATCTCGTCACCCTGGGCAAACCCCGCCGCCGCGGCGGCCGAGCGGGGCGTGACGTCGCCCAACAAGGGGCGATCACCGGTCTCCCCCGCAACCAGCAGGCCCCAGAAGACCGCTATGGCGAACGCGAAGTTGAACAGGGGGCCAGCGGCGACAATGGCGGAGCGCTTCCACAGAGACTGGCGGTTGAAGGCGAGGTGACGCTGTTCGGTTGGGACCTCGCCCTCGCGCTCGTCCAGCATCTTGACGTACCCCCCCAAGGGCACGGTAGCAAGGACGTACTCGGTGCCGTCGGACCTGGCCGTGTGGCGCAATAGCGGCCGACCAAAGCCGATGGAGAATCGCAAGACCTTGACGCCGAGCCGGCGGGCAACCCAAAAGTGCCCAAACTCGTGTACGGCGATGAGCACCGCCAGGGCCACGACGAAGTAGCCCGCATAGGACAAGAATCCGGTGAGGTTTTGCATGGCAGTCTAGGTGACCAGTGAATTGACCCATTGTTCCGAGACCGCGCGGGCTTTACGGTCGATTTCTAGCAGAAAGGCGATACCACAGCCGTCCACCGACTCGGCTGGCAGCTTGGCCAGCGTCTCCTCCACAACCCCGGCGATGGCCGTGAATCCGATCCGCCGGTCCAGGAAGGCGGCCACCGCCACCTCATTGGCCGCGTTGAGTACCACCGGCGCGGTGCCACCGGCGGCTGCCGCCTGAGTCGCCAAGCCCAGACAGGGGAAGCGGTCCAGATCCGGCGGCTCGAAGTCGAGGCGTTGGACCGCGAACAGGTCCAACGGCGCGACGCCGGAGGACAGGCGCTCAGGCCAGGCCAGGGCGTGGGCGATGGGGGTGCGCATGTCGGGGTTGCCAAGTTGGGCCAGAACCGAACCATCGATGTACTGCACCAGCGAGTGGATGACGCTCTGGCGATGGACCACCACCTGGACACGCTCCGGGCCAGTAGCGAAAAGCCAGCACGCCTCGATCAGCTCCAAGCCCTTGTTCATCATGGTGGCGGAGTCCACCGAGATCTTGCGCCCCATGTCCCAGTTGGGGTGAGCGCAGGCCTGCTCCGGAGTCACTCCTGCCAGGACCGCCTTGGGGCTGTCCAGAAAGGGTCCGCCCGAAGCGGTCAACAGGATGCGCTCGACCCCGACGGCCCCCAGACCGCGATCGAATCCTCCGGGCAGGCACTGGAAGATGGCGTTGTGCTCGCTATCGATCGGGAGGAGCTCGGCACCGTGGTCGGCTACGGCCTGCATCAGCAGGGCCCCGGCTACCACCAATGCCTCTTTATTGGCAAGCAGGAGCCGCTTGCCCGCCCTCGCCGCCGCCCGCGTCGGCCCCAGCCCCGCCGCGCCGACGATGGCTGGCCTAACCACCTGCGCTTCGGGCAGGACCGCGGCCTCCCGCACCCCATCGACCCCCGCGAGCACCGACGGCGCGCCGGGAACGTCCGCCAGGCGCTCGCGGAGCCGGCGCGCCGCCTGCGGGTCGGCCATCGCCACCAGGACGGGACGGAACTCGCGACACTGCGCCAGTATGGTCTCGACGTCGCGGTGGGCGGTTAGTGCGACGACCCGGAATCGCTCCGGGTGGCGGGCCAGGACATTGAGGGTGCTGACCCCGATGGAACCTGTGGAGCCGAGGATGGTGACGCCGGTCATAGCAGCATCTGCAGGCCGAGGGTGAAGACTGGGGCGGCGGCGGTCATGCTGTCGATGCGGTCGAGCATGCCGCCGTGACCCGGGAGCAGCCGGCCGGAGTCCTTGAGCCCCCGGCGACGCTTAAGCAGGCTCTCCAACAGATCCCCGGCCACAGAGGCGACGACCGTGACGACGCAGATCAGCACCAGCGCCAGCCCCTGTCCGGGCCCAACCCGGAGCCACCCGGCAAGAACCACGCCGCATGCCGCGGCGGCCGCCAGAGCCGCATAGGCACCCGCGCGGGTCTTGCCGGGACTGAGCGCCGGGGCCAGCTTGACTCGGCCCCAGTGCCGGCCGGCAAAATAGGCGGCGATATCCGCGGCCCAGATGAGCACGAGGAGGCACAGGACGAGCAAGGGACCATTGGGCTGCACGGCATCCAGGTCGAGCAGGGCGAGCCAGGGCCCAAGGAGAACCAGCAGACCGAGGGCGAGGAGACCAAGGTCGGTGCCCTCGGCGCGGGGGATCTCGGCCACTCGCGCCAGGTAGAGGGCCACCCCAAGCCAGCCGAGCACCACCGGGGCGATGAGGTAGGGCCCCCAACCCGCGACGTGGACCTGCCAAACGCCGGCGAATCCGAGGGTCACCGCCCCGAGGTACCCGAGACGGGCGAGCGGGCTCGACACACCCGCAAGCGTCGTCCACTCCCAGGCCCCGAGGAGGACCACCAAGGCCAGAGCCAGGGCGAGCCAGCCAGTGGGCAGCCACAGGACCGCCGCCAGGACCAAGGGCCCCAGGGCCAGCGCGGTCAGGGTCCTCTGGCCAAGGGCGTTGGTCGCGGGCAAGGGGTTAGCTCCTCCCGCTGCCCGGGGCGCCGGCGATCTGCTCCGCCGTTCGCCCGAAGCGCCGCTGGCGCCCGGCGTAGTCCTTCAAGGCACGGCCATAAGCCGCCGCGTCGAACTCCGGCCATAACAGGTTGGTGAAATACAGCTCCGCATAGGCCGCCTGCCAGAGCAGAAAGTTGCTCAAGCGCTGCTCGCCGCCGGTGCGGATGAAGAGGTCTGGGTCCCGGCTGTCAGCGAAGGCAAGCCGCGCCGCCACCGCGGCCTCATCGATCGCTTCGGGGGCGAGCTCGCCGACGGCCACGGCCGCGGCAAGCCGACGAGCAGCGCGCGTGATGTCCCATCGCCCCCCATAGTTTGCGGCGATCTGCAGGGTCAGGACCTGGTTGCCGGCGGTCTGCTCCTCGGCCCCTGCGATGCGCGCCTGCAACTTGTCAGGGAATGCACCGCGCTCCCCGACCACCAGCAGGCGCACGCCGCTTTCATTGAGCCGCCTGACCTCGCCGCGCAGCGTGCTCATGAAGAGCTGCAGCAGCACCGAAACCTCGGCGGCGGGGCGACGCCAGTTCTCGCTGCTGAAGGCGAAGAGCGTGAGTACGCGCACCCCCTGCCGGACGCTCTCCTCGACCACGGCCCGCACGGCCTTGACCCCAGCACGGTGACCCGCCGTACGCGGCAGGCCCCGCTGGCGAGCCCACCGCCCATTGCCATCCATGATGATCGCAACGTGTCCTGGGACGCGCCCGCCGGCCTGGGCGACCGTGGGATGCTGAGTGTCGTTGTCCACGCTGAGGATTCAAGGGCCCGGGAGGCGCGTCAAATCGCCATCAGATCGGTTTCCTTCCGGTCCAGTACTTGATCGACCTCTTTGACGTACTGGTCGGTCAGCTTCTGGATGATCTCCTGGCCGCGACGCTCGTCGTCCTCGGAGATCATCTTCTCCTTGACCAGGTCTTTCAGCCCGCTGTTCGCGTCGCGCCGGATGTTCCGCACTGCCACGCGGGCCTGCTCGGCCTCGTGGCGGGCCACCTTGATCAGGTCCCGGCGACGCTCCTCGGTCAGCGCCGGCATGGGCACGCGGATGACGGTCCCGGCGGTGTTGGGGTTCAGCCCAAGGTCGGACTGCAGGATGGCCCTTTCCACCGCCTGGACCATGTTGCGTTCCCAGGGGGTGATGGCCAGGGTCCGCGCGTCCTCCACCGTGACGTTGGCGACCTGCTTGATGGGCATGTCCGAGCCGTAGTAGGACACCATGACATGATCGAGCAAGGAGGGGTGAGCCCTGCCGGTGCGGATCTTGGCCAGCTCGTGTCCCAGGGTCTCCACGGTCTTGCCCATGCGGGCGGCGGCGTCCTTCTTGATGTCGTCGATCATGTCAATCCCCACTCTCAACCAGTGAGCCGACCGGCTCGCCTCGAATCAGGCGCAGCAAAGCACCCGATTCGTTGATGTTCATGACCCGCAATGGCATCGCGTGGTCGCGGCACAGCACGATGGCAGTGGTATCCATCACGCCCAGCCCCTCCCGCAGGGCCTGGTTGTAGGTCAGGCGCGGGTAGAAAACCGCCGCCGGATCCGTCATCGGGTCGGCGGAGTAGACCCCGTCGACCTTGGTCGCCTTGATCAGGACGTCCGCCCCGATCTCCACCGCACGCAGGCTGGCCGCTGAGTCCGTGGTAAAGAAGGGGTTGCCCGTCCCAGCGGCGAAGACCGTCACCCGCCCTTGCTCAAGGTGCCGCACCGCCTGCCGGGCGCTGTAGTCCTCACACACGGGTCCCATGCTCAGAGCGGACATGACCCGCGCCGGGATCCCGATGCGCTCCAGGGCATCCTGCATCGCGAGGGCATTCATGACCGTCGCGAGCATTCCCATGTGGTCCCCGGTGACCCGGTTCATACCCGCAGCGGCCAGCGCTGCACCCCGGAAGATATTCCCGCCGCCGATGACCAAGGCCACCTGGATGCCCGAGCCGACCAAGTCGCCCACGTCCCGGGCCATTCGCGACATGACCTCGGGATCGATGCCGTGACTGCCCTCCCCCATCAGCGCTTCGCCACTGAGTTTGAGCAGGATACGTCGAACGGGTGTGCTTGCCACGGGGAGCGCCTCGCCGCAGGAAGGAAAGGGATGCCGTGCCCGGACCGGGAAAATCCCTCAGGCCCCGCGCACCTGGGCCATGACCTCTTCGGCGAAGTTCTCCGAACGCTTTTCGATCCCCTCGCCGACCTCGATGCGAGAAAACCGAAGCACCCTGGCGCCGGCCTGCTTGAGCAGCTTCTCGACGGTCTGATCCGGGTCCTTGACGAAGGGTTGACCGAGGAGAGTCACCTCTTCGAGGTATTTGCGCACCCGTCCGTCGATCATCTTCTCGACGATGGCCTCCGGCTTGCCGCTCTGCAGCGCCTGGGCGCGGAAGATATCCTTCTCTTTTTCCAGGGCCTCGGCCGGGACCTGGGAGGCATCGACGCACATGGGGTTGCTGGCCGCGATGTGCATGGCCAGGTCCTTGCCCAGCTGCTCGCCCCCGCCCTCCAGCTCGACCACCACGCCGATGCGCACTCCGTGACGGTAGGCACACAGGACGCCGGAGACCTGGTCGAAACGCACCAGGCGGCGCAGTTGGATGTTCTCGCCAATCTTGGCGATCAGGGCCTCTCGGGCCTGATCGACGGTCCCCTCTGTGGCCGGCATCGGCTGCCGGGCAAGCGCCGCGACGTCGTCGGCGCCGCTTGCCAGGGCCTGCTCGGCCGCCGCCTCGGCGAAAGCCTGAAAGCCGGCATCCTTGGCAACGAAGTCGGTCTCGCTGTTGACCTCGACGACCACGCCGCGCTTTCCGTCGGCGGCGATCTTGATCACTACCACGCCTTCGGCGGCGATGCGCCCCGCCTTCTTGGCCGCTTTGGCCTGCCCCGACTTGCGCATCGCCTCGATGGCGGCATCGATGTCGCCGCCGTTCTCGGTCAGCGCCTTCTTACATTCCATCATACCGGCGCCGGTGCGCTCTCTCAGCTCTTTAACCAATGCGGCTGTTACGGCCATGGCCACTGCTCCTGTTCCGGATGCCCTCGGATAATCGAGGAATAGAGAATTTGTGCCCCAGGGGGCCACAGCCCCCCGGCGTTTCGGCCCTACCTGAACCGATGCGAGGGGCCCTCAGGGCACTAGGCCCCGACCTCACCGACGGGTGTGCCGCCCGCCTCGATGAACTCATCGCGCCCGGCACTGCCGGCGGCCGCGGTATTGCGCCCGTCGAGGACTGCGTCAGCCACGCCCTTGATGTACAAGCGGACGGCCCCGATCGCGTCGTCGTTGCCGGGGATGACGTAGTCGATGCTGCTGGGATCATTGTTGGTGTCGACCACCCCGATCACCGGGATGCCCAGCTTGTTGGCCTCGGACACGGCGATCTTCTCGTGGCCAACATCGACCACGAACAGGGCGTCTGGCAGCCCGTCCATGTCCTTGATACCGCCGAGGCTCTGCTCCAGGCGATCGCGCTCGCGGCTCAGCCCCAGAGCCTCCTTTTTGTTGAAGCGCTCGATTGAGCCGTCCTCGAACATCGCCGAGAGCTCCTTGAGACGCTTGATGGACTGGCGGATCGTCTTGAAGTTCGTCAGCATGCCGCCGAGCCAACGGTGGTTGACGAAGGGCATGGCGCAGCGTGATGCCTCCTCGCGGGTCGCCTCGCGCGCCGCCCGCTTGGTGCCGACGAACATAACCTTGCCGCCATTGGCGGCCAGGGAGCCGGCAAAGTTCATCGCATCCTGGTAGAGGGGTAGGGTCTTCTCCAGGTTGATGATGTGGATCTTGTTGCGCTGGCCGAAGATGAAGGCCCCCATCTTCGGATTCCAATAGCGGGTCTGGTGGCCGAAATGGACCCCCGCCTCCAGCATCTGACGCATGGAAACATCGCTCACGGACTGAACTCCTGACTGTTTGGGTTGAACCTCCACGCGATCCCATGGAAAAACCCGCTGGGCGGGCACCCGATTCCATGTGTCGATGCGTGTGTGGCTTGCCGAAGGCGGCGACCTAGCCGCCCCGACGATCTGTAAGCGGAGCGGATCGATCTAAAATAACCACTAAAAATAAAGCGAAAAACCCGCGTTTTTCGCTTCGCTTCCGGTACCCCGCTCGGCCTAGCGTCCCGCAGAGGGGCTGGTTTGCGCGGCGGCGACGCGTCTTATACCATAGACAGTTTCCCCCCAGCAATTCCCTCGGCCATTTCAGGACGTCGAGCAGCCCTGTGGACGCAACGACCTACACCATGAGCGTGCCTACAAAAAGCCCCGACGAGATCGAAAAGATGCGCGTCGCCGGCCGGCTCGCTGCCGAAGTCCTGGAGATGATCGGCGAACATGTACGCCCCGGTGTCACCACCGACGAACTGGACGCGATCTGCCACGACTACATCGTGCGGGTGCAGGGGGCCGTCCCAGCCCCGCTGAACTACCGCGGCTTTCCCAAGTCCATTTGCACCTCTGTCAACCACCAGGTCTGTCATGGCATCCCAAGCAACAAGCGCCTGAAGAACGGCGACATCCTCAACATCGACATCACCGTGATCAAGGACGGCTACCACGGCGACACCAGTAAGATGTTCTGCGTCGGCGAGCCCTCCATCCTGGCCAGGCGCCTGGTCAAGATCACCCAGCAGGCGATGCGCCTTGGTATCGCCCGCGTGCGCCCGGGGGCGACCCTGGGGGACATCGGGCACGCCATTCAGCAATATGTCGAGTCGCAGGGTTGCTCTGTGGTGCGGGAGTACTGCGGTCATGGCATTGGCCAGGAGTTCCACGAAGAGCCGCAAGTTCTGCACTACGGAAAACCAGGAGAGGGCCTGGTCCTAGAGCCCGGTATGTGCTTCACCATTGAGCCCATGGTCAACGCCGGTAAGCGGTTCATCAAGCTGCTGCCAGACGGCTGGACAGTGGTGACCAAGGACCGCAGCCCCTCGGCACAATGGGAGCACACTATCCTTGTGACCGCGCAAGGGCATGAGATCCTCACCCTGCGGGCGGAGGAGCGCGAGGAGTTGGGACTCGCATGAGTGTCGCGACGCCGGTCCAATTTGGCACCGGCACGGGCAACGCGATGCCGACGGATCGGGGCGATCTGCTCAAGACCCTGCGCCAGGGGTTACGCGAAGCTCGGACCGCGCTCTTCGAGCGCTGCGACCGCGGCGAGTCGATCGTGGACCTGGTCCATGCCCGCAGCGCGACTATCGATGAGGCTCTGCGAACCGCTTGGGACCACCATGTCCCCGCCGGGCAGCCCGCCGCTCTGGTGGCCGTCGGCGGCTATGGGCGCGGGGAGCTGCACCCCTCGTCCGACGTGGACATCTTGATCCTGGTCGCCCCCGAGGCTCAGGAATGCCTGAGCGAGCCCCTCGGCGATCTGGTCCGCTTCCTGTGGGACATTGGGCTCGAGGTCGGCGCCAGCGTGCGCACCATTGAGCAGTGCGTCGAGGCTGCCCGAGACGACGTCACGGTAATGACCAACCTCATGGAGGCTCGGCTGCTCGCCGGCCCAGCGAGGCTCTTGGAGGAGCTGCGTGCAGCCACCGCCCCCGAGCGGATCTGGCCGAGCGACGCCTTCTTCTCTGCCAAGACTCGAGAGCAACGCGCCCGCTGGACCAAATTCGGCGACAGTGCCTACAACCTCGAACCCAACATCAAGGAGAACCCCGGAGGGCTCCGCGACATCCAGATGATCGGTTGGGTCGCCAAGCGCCACTTCGCCGCCGAGACCCTGCATGACCTGGTGCACCACGGCTTTCTCACCGAGACCGAGTATGCCGCTCTGATCGACGGCCAGGTACTGCTGTGGCGCATCCGCTTCGCCCTCCACCGGCTGACCGGGCGCCACGAAGACCGGCTGCTCTTTGATTACCAGCGCACCCTCGCCTACCAGTTCGGCTTCTGCGACGGGGACAACAACCTCGCTGTCGAACAGTTCATGCAGCAGTACTACCGCGCCGTCGTCGAGCTCAACCGCTTGAACGAGATGCTGCTGCAGCTCTTTCACGAGGCCATCCTGCTGGGCGATGCCCTCGGCCCCCCGACCCCCATCAACAGGCGCTTCCAAGCCCGCAGCGGCTATATCGAGGTCACCTCCGACAACGTCTTCCGGCGTTCCCCCCTGGCCCTGCTGGAGATCTTCCTGCTGATGGAGACACACCCCCACCTGATAGGGGTCCGTGCCAGCACCATCCGCCTGATCCGCGAGCACCGCCATCTCATCGACGAGGGCTTCCGCCAAAGCCTTCCCGCACGCAGCCTTTTCATGGAGATCCTGCGGCAGCCTGTGGGCATCACCCACGCCCTGCGGCGCATGAACCAATACGGCGTGCTGGCAGCCTACATCCCCGCCTTCGCCAACATCGTTGGGCGCATGCAGTACGACCTGTTCCACGTCTACACCGTGGACGAGCACACCCTGATGCTGCTGCGCAATCTGCGCCGCTTCACCGTCCCCAAGTTTGCCGCCGAGCTGCCCCTGTGCACCGCCATCGCTAAGCGCATCCCCAAGCTGGAGCTACTCTACCTCGCGG
Source organism: Chromatiaceae bacterium (assembly GCA_041307765.1). Lineage (GTDB taxonomy): Bacteria > Pseudomonadota > Gammaproteobacteria > Chromatiales > Chromatiaceae > DYRB01. The sequence continues at coordinate 20,496 of JBFZCW010000145.1, read as the reverse complement.
GACTGTTCCACGACATCGCCAAGGGACGCGGCGGTGACCACTCCGTTCTCGGCATGCGCGACGCCTGGGACTTCTGTCAGCTCCACGGCCTCAGCGAGTTCGACAGTCGCTTGGTCGCCTGGCTGGTCGAGCAGCACCTGACCATGTCGATGACCGCACAGCGCAAGGACATTGGTGACCCCGACGCCATCCAGACCTTCGCTGCCCATGTTGGGGACACTAACCGGCTGGACTACCTCTACCTGCTAACCGTCGCTGACGCCTGCGCGACCAACCCGACGCGCTGGAACACCTGGATGGACGCCCTCCTGCGCGACCTCTATCACACCACCCGGCGTGCGCTGCTGCGCGGCCTGGACAATCCGCAAGCCCAGGACGAGCTCATCGCGCTCAAGCAGCACGAGGCCCTGCGCCTCATGGCCAGATATGGGGAGGACGAGGCGGCTTGCGTCGCCCTCTGGGCCCAGCTCAGCCTCGACTTCTTCTTGCACAACTCCCCGGACGAGATCGCCTGGCAGACCCGCCTGGTCCTCGCCGCCTCTCCGGCGTCCCTGCCGTTAGTCGAAATTCGCCCGGTCACAGCCCGCGGAGGGACCGAGATCTTCCTCTACACCCACGACCACGATGGCCTGTTCCGCATCACCACTGCCCTGCTCGACCAGATGGCGCTCAATGTCATGGACGCCCGCATCATTACCACCGATGGGGGCATGGCGCTCAACGTCTTCCAGGTCCTGGAACAGGATGGTACATCGGTCGATGCGCAAGGGCCGCGGACCGAGGAGATCCGCAGCACCTTGACCAGCGCCCTGCGCGAGCGCCCTTGGGTCGGCACCCAGGTGCTGCGCCGCTTGCCGCGCCGCCATCACCACTTCCCCGTCGAGACCCGAGTCAGTTTCGCCCCGGACGAGGCCAATCATCGGACCATCATGCGCCTGACTACACGGGACCGTCCCGGGCTGTTGGCCGAAATGGGCGCCGTGTTCGAAGCGTGCAGCATCCGCCTGCAAAACGCAAAGATCGCCACCATCGGCGCCCAGGTGGATGACGTCTTCTTCATTACCACCCACCAGGATACGCCCATCACCTGCGGGAATGCGCTGGCCTGCCTGCGCCGCGAGATTCACGCCCGCCTCGAAGACGCCGCCGCCTGAGGCCAGAGCCCGGCGTTTGGTCGCCCTTCACCTGCCCGGCTTGACTGCACCTGGCCGGCGCCGTACAAGTATGGTATTTAAGCAACTATTGAATTAGATCCGCCCGCTTGAGCTGCGAGCCAGACGGGCGCGGCCACTTCACCGAGACCGTTAGGCCCGACATGCCAAACCAAAGCCTACCGTCCATGACTGCCTTGCTCTTGCTCGGAGCCATGACGGCGGGCTCGGTCACAGCGACCCCGCGCGATGACGCCGCTGCGGCGGGCGGGTCTGCCGCCGAGCAGGCCATCCCCCAGCCCGGCCGCTATGCCGACCCGGTGGATCAGTGGCTTGAGGAGGTGAAGGCGCAGCGGCGGGCTCGGGAGGAGCGCCGGAGGGCCGCCAAGGAGGCGATCAACGCCCGCCGGCGCCTCACCGACCCCTGGGGCGCAGCACACCAGGAGGCCCACGAGCAGGAGAACCAGCGCCGCCACGATGCGATGATGGAGCAGATCGAACGTGATCGTGAGACCTTCCGTGAGCAGGGCCCCTGGCAGGGCTCGGGCCCCATGGACTTGGGACCACCACCGCCGCCCGTCCCGCCGCCGAGCTCTTCCGGAACCCAACCGGAGGCTGGGGGTAGCCAGGGCCCAGCCGCAACCCCCGCCTATCCCCCGTCGGGCTGGGACAACCGCTGGTACTACCGCGGGTACTGAGTCCCCGCGCGCGGACGCCTATCTGCCGCTTCGGAGCTGGGGGCGGGGCCGGATCAACCGTCGACCGATTCGATGAACTCCAGGGCATTGCCGTCGGGGTCTCGGCAAAACAACGCCCGGCGACCCGACCGGCTCTGCGTGTAGGGCACCCCCGCCCCCTCCAGACGCTGCGCCAGCCCGTCAAGCCCGCTGACCAGGAGCGCGACGTGCCGATCGCGCCCCCCGTGCACCGGCCGCCCGTCCACCGGGTTCGGATTGGGTAGCTCCAGCAGATGGATCTGGCGCCCCCCGACCTGAAGCCAGGCCCCCGGATAGCCCAGGTCCGGCCGGCCGCCGTCCACCGCCAGCCCCAGGAGATCCCGGTAGAAACCCAGCGAGCGCCGCGTATCGGCGACGAGCAGGCTGGCGTGATGCATTTCTGTGATCTGGGCCATCGAAGTCCTCGGCGGGCGCCCTAATGGGTCACCTGGCGTCCGGGCAAGACGCACCCGGCCCGCAAACGCTTGGATAGCTCATACTCGGCGTCCGTCATCTGGCTCCCGACGACGTTGCGCAATTGCTCCGCATCGCGATCGCCCTGGGCCACCGCCAACGACAGCCAGTAATGAGCCAACCCCAAGTCGATCTCCACCCCGCGACCCTCGGCGTAAATCAACCCGAGGGTGTACTGGGCATCGACCTCTCCGCGCTGGGCGGCGTCGCGCACGACGCCAACCTTGGAGGGGTCGTTCCGCAGCAGGACGAAATCTTTGAGATAGCTGTTGTCACTCATGGTCTGATCCCTTGTCCGCGGGGGGCGCACCGACGGACGGGTCCGCCCCGCGTCCTGCATCGTAGCGCGCCAAGATTTCATCATAGCCCGCAAAGCCGACCAGTTCGCGGATCGCGGCGAATTCCACCCGCCGTGTCGGTGTGCGCCCGGCCTTGAGATCGGCGAGGGCCTCTTGCATGGCATAGACGGCGCTGTTGAGAAGGGTCAAGGGATAAGCGGCGATACGGTAGCCCAAGGCCGCCAGGCGCCTTGGGGGCAGGATGGGGGTGTCCCCATCCTCCAGCATGTTGGCCATCCGCACACCCGGGACCTGGGCGCAGAAAGCGGTCATCTCCGCCTCGCTGCGCGGGGCCTCCAAGAAGAGGACATCGGCCCCCAGATCCGCAAAGGCCCGCATGCGCCAGATGGCCTCGTCCAGCCCGAGGGTTGCACGGGCATCGGTGCGGGCGACGATGCAGATCCCCGCCCCCTCCTCGCGCGCGTCCACCGCGGCGCGCAGCCGCATGAGCGCCTCGGCGCGCCCCACCACCTCTTTCCCCCGCGTGTGGCCGCAGCGCTTGGGGGCAAGCTGGTCCTCGATCATGACTCCAGCAACTCCGGCCCGGGCGTAGCCCTCGACCGTGCGCCTGACGTTGGCCGGGTTACCGTAGCCGGTGTCGCCGTCCCCGATGACTGGGATGGAGACGGCCTCGCAGATGGCGCGTCCCTGGTCGAGCATCTCGGCGTAGGAGATGAGCCCGGTATCCGGCATGGCCAGGCGTGCGGCGGAGACGGCGAAGCCGCTCATGAAGGTCAGGGGAAAACCGGCGCGCTCCACAAGACGAGCAGAGAGGGCGTCGAAGCAGCAGGGCATGACCAGAAGGTCAGAGCCCCGCAAGAGGTCCTCGAGCCTCTGGGCAGAGGGGGTCAGGGCACCTGGCAAGATCGGCCACCAGGGGTCGGAACGTCAAAGTGCGCGTGCCCACAGCACCGGGGACTCCATCGGGAGGGATGGAGCGGACACAAAAAAGGGCGGGAAGACCCGCCCCTCTTCGCTGTGATGCGCTGCGGGATCAGCCCTTGACCCAGTCGCCGAAGTTGTCGGTGTTCTTTTCCTCACCGTCGGCATAACCGGCCTCGTAGGCCTCGGTCAGCCGCTGCTCTTCGCGCTTGGGGTTCTGCAGGAAGCCGCACTGCCAGCCTTGGATGTATTCGTCGTCGACGCCCAACTGCTCCATTTGGGTCACGGCGTCGTAATAGAACTTGTTCATTTTCCGGTCTCCGAGCATCAGCCAATGAGAAGGTCAAAGCCTGAGAATTGTAAGTTTTTCGCACCCTCAGGACAACCCAAGAGGTTGCCGGACGGTGGGCCCCACCGCGAGCTCCGCAGCTGTCGTCCTGTCCCCCGCGGGACCCAGACGCGCCGGCCCAGGGCAAGGGGTATCAGAATACTGCCTTTCTCTTATGCGTGCCAGCGGGCTGCTGGCCTTGTGATCCCCGCCGCGCAAACCCACCTAACCGTCTTGCGGCCCCGACCGGAAGCCCCTTGTCGCGGGCAACCGCGTGTGCCGGTCGCTCTGCCCTAAAATCCCAGGAGTGAGGAAGACTCAAGCACATGCGTCCGGCACAGTTGTTACGCGTCCTTGACCGCGAGTTTGTCAGCACCGCCGAGGGCCATCACACCCCGGTCATGCTCTGGGGCCCGCCGGGGGTGGGCAAGTCACAGATGGTCGCCCAGGTCGCCGCCCGCCACTCGGCGCCTGTGATCGACATCCGACTCTCGCAGATGGAGCCCAGCGACCTGCGCGGCATCCCCTTCCGGGTGGAGGGGCGGGTAGATTGGGCCATTCCCAGCATCCTCCCGGATGCCCGGCGCCACGGTCCGGCTGGGGTCCTGTTCCTGGACGAGATCACCTCCGCACCGCCAGCGGTCTCCGCCGCAGCCTACCAGCTCATCCTAGACCGGCGCCTCGGGGACTATCAGGTCCCGGCCCACTGGGCCATCTTCGCCGCCGGCAACCGCCAGGGCGACCGTGGAGTGACCTACAGCATGCCGGCCCCGCTCGCCAACCGCTTCTCCCACTTCGAGGTCGAGACTCACCTGGACGACTGGGTGAGCTGGGCCTACGCCAACGGCATCGACGAGCGGGTGATCGCCTTCCTGCGGTTCCGTCCTGAACTGCTGTTCGACTTCGACCCGGCCCACAACCCCGTCGCCTTCCCTTCGCCACGTTCCTGGGAGTTCGCCCACCGGGGCCTACGCAAGTTCGAGGACCACCCGGAGCTTTTGCAGGGGACCCTGCAGGCCTGTGTCGGGCCTGCCGCGGGGATCGAGCTGACCGCCTTCGTCAACAGCCTGGATCAGATGCCGGACCTGGATGCGATCGTCGCCGGGGAGCAGGTCCTGGTCCCCAGGGAGATCGATCTCCAGTACGCCGTGGCGGCCGCCCTTGTTGGCCGGGCCATCCGCGCCCGAGCCGGGGACAACTGGGCCACCGTAGTCGGGAACATTCTGACCTACGCCCGGCGCTTCCCCCAGCGCGAGATGGGGGTGATGCTGGTATCGGACCTGCACAGGGCCATCGGGGGGGCCCTGTTCGAGGTCCCCGCCTTTGCCGACTGGGCCCAGGCGGTCGCGGACGTTATGCTCTACGAGTAGGCCACCGCCGTGGACGTAGACATCGATCACATCGAGACCAAGCTGGCTGCGGCGCGCACCCGGCTGATCCTCGACAAACCCTTCCTCGGGGCCCTGGTCCTGCGCCTGCCCATGCAGGCGGCACGACCGGACTGGTGCAAGACCACGGCCACCGACGCCCGTGCCTTCTACTACAACCCAGAGTACATCGACAGCTTAAGCATCGAGCAGACGCAGTTCATGCTGGCGCACGAGGCGCTGCACTGCGCACTCTCGCACTTCGCACGCCGCCAGCACCGCGTCCAGCACCGCTGGGATCTAGCCTGCGACTATGCCGTCAACCCGCTCCTGATCGACGACGGCCTCAAGCCGCCCCCCAACGCCCTGACCATGCCCCTTTACAAGGGCATGACGGCGGAGGAGATCTACCCCCTGCTGGACGACAACGACCAGTCGGAGACCCTCGACCAGCATGCCTACGACAGTCAGGGCGAGGGTAAGGACCAGGCCCAGGGCACCGATCGGGGGATGCGCGAGGGAGACCTGCAGAACGCCCGCAAGTCCCAGGAGCCGCAGGAGGGGGATCGGGGGGAGGCCAACCGGACCCCTGAGGAGCCCCGGGCACGCCCCGACTCGGAAAGAGAGGGCGCTGCCCCTCAGCCCGAGTCCCTGACTCCGGACGAGCGCGAGACCCTTGCCGTGCAGTGGCAGCAGCGCATGGCCGGGGCCGCCCAGCAGGCGATGCAGGCGGGCAAGCTGGGTGGGGAGCTGCGGCGCATGATCGACCACCTGCTCCAGCCGCAACTACCCTGGCGCATGCTGCTGGCCAGGTACATGACGGCGCTCTCCCGGGACGACTACAGCTACAGCCGCCCCTCGCGCCGGGAGGGGGACTTCATCATGCCGAGCCTACGGAGCCAGAGCCTCGACCTGGTAGTAGCCGTAGACACCAGCGGTTCCATTAAGGACGGCGAAATGGAGGAGTTCATCGATGAGATCGACGCCCTCAAGGGGCAGGTCCGCGCCCGCGTGACCCTGCTCCCCTGTGACGCCAAGCTTTGCGACGGAGCCCCCTGGTTGTTCGAGCCCTGGGAACAGTTCCGTCGGCCCGAGGGGGTCACGGGCGGCGGCGGAACCAGCTTCACCCCGGTCTTCGATTGGGTCGAACAGGCCGGACGACGCCCGGACCTGCTCGTCTACTTCACCGACGCGGACGGGACCTTCCCCAAAGTAGAGCCACCCTACCCAGTCATCTGGTTGGTCAAAGGCAAGTCCAGGGTCCCTTGGGGGCAACGGGTGCAACTCAATTGAAGCCCCAGCCCCCCAGGCCAGCGCGGTCTTGCAGCCAGGGCGGGGGCACTGACCCGTCTCGTACCGCCAAAGGTCGGCGTGTGCCTAGCCCGTCCGCCATCGAGAGGCGATAATCTCCGGACCTGCGAACCCGCCGGCGTGCCACCGGGTTTAGCGGGGGGGCGGCCTTACAACCGGCAGTCGGCATGCCCGGCGGAAACCTCCCGGGCCAGCAAGGGTCTCACCGTTGCATGAAAACCCAAAGCTTCGGCGGGTATCTCGCCCGCACCTTCACCCTCATCCTCGGGATCGCCGTCGGCACCGCCGCCCCAGCCGGCCAGCCGATAGAGCTGCCGGATCCCGGTCGGTCCGTCGATGCCCTGACGCCCAGTACCCGGCCGCTGGACCTGCCGGAATTCGGCAGCTCCGCGGACACCGCCATGACCTCGGCCCAGGAACGGCGCCTTGGACGCGCTTTCATGCAGAGCGTGCGCAAGTCCCTGCCGGTCAACGACGACCCACTGCTTAACGACTACATCGTCTCGCTCGGCAACGACCTGGTTGCCTCCAGTGGCACCGGCGCCGGGAACTACGCCTTCTTTCTCATCGACCAGCCCGTGATCAACGCCTTCGCTGGCCCCGGCGGCTACGTCGGCGTCTATGCCGGGCTGGTCCTGGCCACGCAGAGCGAGGGCGAGCTGGCCGCCGTAATGGCCCACGAGATTGCACACGTCACACAGCGCCACCTGATGCGCTCCATCGAGAATCAGGCCCAATACACGCTGCCGACCCTGGCCCTGCTGGTCGCCGCCGCGATCCTTGGCGCCCAGGTCTCCGGAGACGTGGCCGCCGCCGCGGTGACTGGCATACAGGCTGCCAGTATCCAGCAGCAGATCAACTTCACGCGCGACAACGAGAAGGAGGCCGATCGGGTGGGCATTCTCACGCTGTCCAACGCCGGACATGACCCCTTCGCCATGGCGGGGTTCTTCGAGCGCCTGTCCAAGGAAAGCCGGTCGAAGGAAAACAATGCGCCCGAATTCCTGCGCACCCACCCGGTCAACACCAACCGAATCGCCGATGCGGTGGGCCGGGCCGAGGCCTACGGCCACCGCCAGAGGTCCGACTCGCTGCGCTTCCACCTCACGCGCACGGACCTGCGGCAGCGCTCCTTCCGCCGCGCGGACCAGGCTGTCGAGTCCTTCCGCAAGACCCTCAAGGAGGGCCGCTACGCCAATGAGACCGCCGAGCACTATGGCCTTGCCCTCGCGTTGGAGCGTGCCGGCAACCTCGACGCGGCGTCGTCGGAGGCCAAGGCCCTGCGGGCCAAACTCCCGCAACAGGCAGAGATGGTCATCCTGGATGCCCGTCTGCAGCGGCGACGCGGCGACCTGGAAGCCTCCCTGGCCAACCTCAGGGAGGCGTTAGGGCTCTCCCCCACCAGTGTGCCGCTGAATATGGCCTATGCGGAGACGCTGATGGCGGCAGGACGCTCGGCCGACGCCCTGCGGGCGTTACGCGTGGTTGCGACCCAGCGGCCTAATGACCCCGAGCTCTACAAGTCCATGTCCGATGCCGCCGGCAAATCGGGGGAGAAGGGCGAAACGCACCTCTACCGCGCCAATTACCTCTATCTCACCGGAGACCTGGAGCCCGCCATCAAGCAATTGGAGAACGGGCTTCGAACGCCAGGCCTCAGCTATCAGGCGGCGTCTCGGCTTCAGGTGCGGCTCGATGAGCTCAAGGACGAGCAACGCGACCTGAAAAAGGAGGGGGGAGTGCTTGGATCTCGTTGATGCACCAGCATACCGAACGCCAAGCCCTGGCCGAAGCAACGGGAGCATGGAGGAGCCACAGGGGTCCGTTCGCCCGCAGCCCGCGGCGCACCTTGATGCCGCTCAAATATAAGCACTTATTGATAATTTAATGCTTCTTTGCACCCATAGCGGAGTCATGTAAGCTTGCCGTTCGGGAACCGCCGGATGGCACCCGGGAATGGACTACGGACCGACTGGCGGAGCACGATTCGACGCGAGGGGCCAGCCGCGACTCGGTCGTGCAACCGCGGATAACGCCTTGGGTCCCCGCGAAGCACTTTAGGCGTGCCTCCACTCGGCGGGTCAGCAAGCCCGGCCAGAACCATGGCGACGGGGCAAAGGTCGCCTCACTCTCTCAACACCACCAACACTTGCTCGACAGGAGATCGTTCATGATCGACGCAAAACGCAGAATCCTGCTCAAGGGCTCGCTGGCTGCCGGTGCAGTCGGCGTCGCTGTCGGTGCCGGCCTGCTCGCTCCCCGCGCCGTCCTGGCCGCCTGGCCTGAGGCCGCCTTCCATGCGACCGACATCAAGGCCGGGCTCAAAGCCCTGATCGGAGTCGAGGCCGGCGAGGCGGGCGGCGATATCACCATCAAGGCCCCCGACATTGCCGAGAACGGTGCCGTGGTGCCAGTGACCGTGGAATCCACCGCCACCGGCGTCAAGACCATCGTCATCGTCGCCGAGGGCAATCAGACGCCGCTCATCGCCTCCTTCAACCTTGGCGAGGACGCCGTCCCGTCCGTGTCTACCCGCATCAAGATGGCCAAGACCGCCAACATCCAGGCCCTGGTGCAGACCGCCGACAAGACCTACACGGCCACCAAAGAGGTCAAGGTCACCATCGGCGGCTGCGGCGGCTGATCCCCGACTCAACGCACACATTTCGAGGTAGCAGAGCATGGCAGGCAACATCAAGATCCGCGCCAAGGCCGAGGGCGGGGAGACCAGCGTCAAGGCCCTCATGACCCACCCCATGGAAACCGGCTTGCGCAAGGACAAGAAGACCGGAGAGATCGTCCCCGCCCACTTCATCACCGAGGTGACCTGCAAGTGGAAGGACAAAGTGGTACTGACCGCGCTGTGGAGCGGCGGCGTGTCCCAGAATCCGTATCTTGCCTACAAGTTTAAGGGCGGCCAGGCTGGAGACCCGGTGGAACTGACCTGGGTCGACAACAAGGGCGGCACCGAGACCGCCACCGACAAGATCGCTTAGACCTCGTCGGCCCCGTCCCAGCGGGGCCGAACCCCTTCTTGGCCTGTCCCCCCGGTCCCTGCCCCAGCGCCCCTCCGACCATTCCTGGTCCCCATCTCGGGATCACAGTCCGCCGCGCCAGCCCGCCGTGACATTTTGCCCAGCCTCAGGCGGCCTAAGCCCGGCCTGCCCGGGTAGGCATCCTCAGAGCGGGCCCCGGTAGGGGCTGGGAGGTCCCTCGGGCCTTCTGCGAAATCGCTTGTAGGGCCAGACGTACTGCTCGGGGCAGATGGCAACGCACTGTTCCACGCCCCGGTTCAAGGCCGTGGCAGCGATCAGGTCATCTTCCGACTCCACGCCGTCGGGCGCCGCGATGCAGTGCATGCGAAATCCCCGCCCCGGGCCCAGGCGTTCCGCAAACATGAAAATCACCCGGGCACCCGTCCTGCGCGCCAGACGGCTCACCAACAGCATCGTGAAGGCCGGTACACCGAAAAAGGGGGCAAACACCGCCCCGCTCTCCCCTTTGGGTTCCTGATCCGGCAGTATGCCCGTGTACTCCCCCCGCTCCAGAGCTTGTACCAGGAGCCTGACCCCCCTGGGGCTGGTGGGTGCCAGGGTCGCGCCGCTGCGCCCGCGCGCCTCGCGGATGAGCCCGTCGAGCAAACGCTGGGGCTTGTAGAAGATGGTGGTCGGTCCTTGGGCTGCCAGGTAGAGCCCGGCCAGCTCCCAAGCCCCCAGGTGGGGGGATAGGACGATGACTCCCCTTCCGGCCCCGTTGCCGGCAGAGCGGTCCAAAAGCTCACCGCCGCGGACCTCGGTCACCAGGGACAGGACCTCCTCCACGGGTCGCAACCACAGGTAGGCGATCTCCAGATAGGTCCTGCCGAATTCCCTCAGTGTGCGATCGCGCAGAGCGACCTGCTCCTCGGGGGTCAGACTCGGCTGGCACAGGCGGATGTTGATCAGTGCATTGCGGCGCTGCTTGTTGGGCCAGAGCACAAACAGGTGGCCCAGGGCCCAACCGAGGCGTTGCAGGACGCCCAGGGGCATCCGGGCCGCCAGACGCACCGCGCGCAATGCCAGACGCTCCTTAATGATCTGGCCCTTTGATCGATCAGTTGCTGTGGGGCTCTTGGCCATAGACTGGATATCTCTCGAGCGGCCCCTGATGGAAAAGGGATTTGCTTTGGAACGTGGGTGCTAAACTGGCCCGGACCGCGCAGCATGGGCCGAGACCCGGCCCACAGTAGTCGGCCCCCAATGATAACAACCACCAAATCAACAGAGATGAGGAATGCGCCCCATGAGCGACCACGGCCCGAAGAGCCTCACCCCCCAGCAGGCTTGGCAACTGGTGCAGGACGATCCCCAAGCGGTCCTGGTGGATATCCGCTCCACTATGGAATATCTATTCGTCGGTCACCCAACGGGGGCCGTCCATGTCCCGTGGATCGATGAGCCGGATTGGACCATCAACCCCGATTTCACCACCGACATCCGCAAGCTGCTGCTCGGCGGCGCCGTCTGCAGCGAGGGGGCCGAGTGCGCCCCGGTGATCCTCATCTGCCGCAGCGGCAAGCGCTCCCATGAGGCCGGCAAGGTTCTGCTGGACGCCGGCCTGACCGCCGTTTTCCACGTCGACGAGGGGTTCGAGGGTGAGCGCGACGAGCACCACCATCGCGGCACCCTCGGCGGCTGGCGCTTCCGCGGGCTGCCCTGGGAGCAATGCTGAGGGTGAGCGAGGACCGTCGTGACTTGACGTTACGACGCCGCCAAGCGAACGATCGGCATGGATGCCGGGCTGGGGGATGCCCCAGGGAAGGGTCGCGGACGAGCGACCGTTTGCGATTGGACGGGTCACCGGCACGCTCTTTCTGGAAAGGTCGCCGGCACGACCTCGAAAGGATCGCGGACCGAGCACCCCTTCCATCCAGGCGACCGCTATTCCCGCTCCTCGATCCAGGCCATCTGGATCGCCTCCAACACCTTCTCTCCCGAGTGCCCTGGGACGTCGTCGAAACTCGGCAAGGCCAAGACCCAGGCCCTGAGGTCGACAAAATTCAGGTAGCGCGGGTCGGTCGCCGGACGCGCCTCGTCCAAGGCGATGGCAATCTCCTGAACATCGGTCCACTTCAGGCCCATGGCGGATGATCCTCCGGTCTGTCGGTACGGACTCTGACCGGGCCGGGGCGAGATGGCGCCCTGGCCCCCTGCCCAGCTAGTGGGACTCCGATACCATGTTGATGGTGTACCTGGGGATCTCGATGACCAGGTCCTGGGTACCCACGACCGCCTGACAACCCAGACGGGACTCAGGCTCAAGCCCCCAGGCCTTATCCAGAAGATCCTCCTCTGCCTCCTCGGCCGGCGCCAGGGAGTCGAAGCCCTCCCGAAGGACGATGTGACAGGTCGTGCAGGCGCAGGACTTCTCGCAGGCGTGCGGCAGATCGATGCCATGCGCCAGGGCCGCATCGCAAATGGTGGTTCCTGGCTCCACCTCGAACATGGCACCCTCGGGGCAGAGCTCGACGTGGGGCAGAAAAATGAGTTTGGTCATTGGATCGGCAAGCCTGTTGTCGTGCTGTACGAAGCGCCGAGCAAGCCCATCCTGGCTGCGTCAGCACCTGGAGCTTCCTGCCCTGCTACTGAAAGTCATCCACGCGGTGGCCGGCCATAGCCTCGTGAATGCCCTTATTCATGCGCCGTTCGACGTAGAAGGCGCAGGCCTGTTCAAGGGCGAGGACGCACCCGTGTATCGCCTCGGCATCATCCCTGGCGGTGACCCGCCGCAACTCAGCTAGGGCGGCCTCGACTCGGCCCCTTTCGGCGGCATCCAGAAGCCGATCGCCATCCGTCGCCAGGGCGGCGATGAGCGCCTCAATCACTCGGCTCGCCTCGACCTGCTGCTCGCGCAGCCGCCGCGCCTCCAGGTCTTCCCCGGCATGGGTCATTGAGTCACGCAGCATGGTCTCGATCTCGGCGTCGGTCAGGCCGTAGGACGGCTTGACCTCGACCCGGGCCTGAACGCCGCTGCCTTGCTCCACCGCTGTGACCTGCAACAACCCGTCGGCATCCACCTCGAAGGTGACACGGATGCGCGCAGCCCCCGCGACCATGGGCGGGATGCCGCGCAGTTCGAAGCGGGCAAGCGATCGGCAGTCCGCCACCAGGTCCCGCTCCCCTTGGACCACATGGATGGCTATGGCGGTCTGGCCATCCTTGAAGGTGGTGAACTCCTGGGCGCGGGCCACAGGGATGGTGGTATTGCGCGGGATCAGACGTTCCACCAGACCACCCATGGTCTCGATGCCCAGAGACAAGGGGATCACGTCCAGAAGCAGCATCGCGTCCCCTGGCTTGTTCCCCGCGAGGACGTCCGCCTGTAGGGCCGCGCCGATGGCCACGACCCGCTCCGGGTCGATGTCCACCAGGGGCTCGCGCCCAAAAAGGTCTGCAACCCGCTCGCGCACCCGCGGAACCCGAGTCGAGCCGCCGACCATGACCACGTCCTTGACCTCGGCCGCGGTCAGGCCAGCATCGCGCAGCGTACGCCGGCAGGCGGTCAGGGTCCTTTGAATCAGGGGGTCAACCAGGGCATCGAACTGGGCCCGGGTCAGCTCCCCAGCCCAGGCGCTTCCGGCTGGCAGGGCCACCTCGAGGGGCACGGCCTGCGTCCCGGTCAGGGACTCCTTGGCGGAACAAGCGTCGCTCAGCAGGCGTCGCAGGGTGGAATGGTCTGCATCGTCGGCGACGCCGGCCTGCGCCATGATCCAGCCAGCCACCACGCGGTCGAAGTCGTCGCCCCCCAGGGCAGAATCGCCGCCTGTAGCAAGCACCTCGAAGACCCCGCGACGCAGGCGCAGGATCGAGATGTCGAAGGTCCCGCCCCCCAGGTCATACACGGCGTGTACGCCGTCCGCATTGCGGTCCAGGCCGTAGGCCAGGGCAGCCGCCGTCGGCTCGTTGAGCAGGCGCAGGACGTGCAGTCCGGCGAGCGTCGCGGCGTCCTTGGTCGCCTGGCGTTGAGCGTCGTCGAAATAGGCCGGGACCGTGATGACGACCCCGGAGAGCTCGCCCCCCAGGGCTACCTGCGCACGTTGCCTCAGGACCCGAAGGATTTCCGCCGAGACCTCCACCGGGCTGAGGTCCCCACCCAGGGTACGCAGCCGGGGCACAGCCGAGTCGCCGTCCACGAAGGCGTAAGGCAGCCGGGCACCCAGGTGCTTGATATCCTTGATGCCCCGGCCGATGAGGCGCTTGGCCGAGGCGATGGTGTTCAGGGGGTCCGCGGCGGCGGCATCCCGGGCCTCGTGGCCCACCACAACAGATTTGCCCGTGTAGCGTACGACAGAGGGCAACAGGTGGCGTCCCTCGGCGTCAGGGATAGTCTCAGCCACCCCGCTGCGCACCGTCGCCACCAGGGAATTAGTCGTCCCCAGGTCGATCCCAGCCGCCAGCCGGTGCTGATGGGGCGCGGCGGATGCGTCGGGTTCTGCGATCTGAAGCAATGCCATCGGGTCTCCAGGGCTGGCCAAGGGACAGACCCCTGGGGCCAGTTATCTTATCGCGTTCCCGCCCCGACTCGCAGGACCGCGGGCCTGGGTCCGTCAGGGCGCTGCGCAGGAGGGAAAGGCCAACGGCGCGGTGCCCGCCCTCAACTGATCGGCCCCACCGCCGCGGCCAGGTCCCACAGGTCCGGGGAGTGGTAGAGCCGCGCCAGCTGCAGCTCCCTTTCCAGCTCCATCTCCCGGGGCAAGTGGTCGCCAAAGCGGGTGAAGAGTTCCTCCTGGTCCACGGTCTCCTGGCGCGCCACCTCCTTGTCGATGTTCATGATGGCGAAGTAGGACTCCCGGGCGAAGGCGAGCCCGTCCCAGGTCAGGTCCTCGTAAGCCGGGAGCCAGCCGAGGGGCCCCTCGATGGCAGACGCCGTCCCGTCGCAACGCTCCACCACCCACTTGAGTACCCGCATGTTCTGGCCGAACCCGGGCCAGATGAAGCGCCCGTGCTCGTCCTTGCGGAACCAGTTGACACGGAAGATGCGCGGGGGCGTGGCGACATGGTGGCGCCCGATCCGCAGCCAGTGGCGCCAATATTCGGCCATGTTGTAACCGCAGAACGGGAGCATGGCCATGGGGTCACGCCGCATCGACGCCTGGCCTATGCTGGCCGCGGTGGCCTCCGAGCCCATCGTCGCGGCCATGTAGACCCCATGCTCCCAATTGAAACTCTGAAATGCCAAGGGAAAATGGTGGCTTACACGCCCACCGAAGAGGAAGGCGCTGATGGGCACTCCACTGGGGTTCTCCCACTCCGGATCCAACGACGGGCACTGACTGGCTGGCGCGGTGAAGCGGGCGTTGGGATGGGCCGCTGGGTGGCCGCACCCTGGCGTCCAGTCGCGGCCCTGCCAGTCGATCGCGTGCTCCGGGGGCTCGTTGGTCAGGCCCTCCCACCAGACGTCGCCGTCGTCGGTCAGGGCACAGTTGGTGAAGATGCAGTTGGCGGCCAGAGAGGCCAGTGCGTTGGGATTGGACTCCGCGTTCGTCCCGGGGGCAACGCCGAAATAGCCGTACTCTGGGTTGATGGCGTAGAACTTGCCATCAGCCGGGTTGGGCTTGATCCATGCGATGTCGTCGCCGACCGTGGTTACAGTCCACCCCTCGAACCCCACCGGGGGGATCAGCATGGCAAAGTTGGTCTTACCGCAGGCACTCGGAAAAGCCGCAGCCACGTAGGTCTTCTTCCCCGCCGGGGACTCGACGCCCAGGATCAGCATGTGCTCCGCAAGCCAACCCTCGTCCCGGGCCATGACAGACGCGATGCGCAGGGCAAAGCACTTTTTGCCGAGCAGGGCGTTGCCGCCATAGCCGCTGCCGAAGGACCAGATTTCCCGGGTCTCGGGGAAATGGCTGATGTACTTGTCCTCGATGCGTGTGGCACAAGGCCAGGGCACGTCTTGCTCGCCGGGCTGCAAAGGCGCACCAACGGAGTGCATGCAGGGTACGAAGTCCCCATCCGGCCCCAGCACATCCAAAACGGACTGACCCATGCGGGTCATGATGCGCTGGTTGACGACCACATAGGGCGAGTCGGTGATCTCCACGCCGATGTGCGCGATGGGTGAACCCAGCGGACCCATGCTGAAGGGAATGACGTAAAGAGTCCGGCCGCGCATGGAGCCCGCGAAAAGCTCCTTGAGGCGGGTGCGCATCGCCGTCGGGGCCATCCAGTTATTGGTAGGACCGGCGTCCTCCTCGCGCACCGAGCAGATGAAAGTGCGATCCTCCACGCGTGCCACGTCGCTCGGGTGAGAGCGGGCCAGGAAGCTGTTGGGCCGCTTTTCGGGGTTGAGACGCACGAAGGTCCCTGCGTCCACCATCTCCTGGCAGAGGCGCTCGTACTCGCCCTGGGACCCGTCGCACCAGTAGATCCGATCCGGGTTGCACAGCTCGGCCATCGCATCCACCCAGGCCAGGAGCGTGCGGTTCTTGGTGCGGGCAGAGCCGTCGTGGGTCTTGGTCATGGGGCGAAATTCTCAGAGTTTGTGGAGGAGGTGGGTGCGGGCCGAGCCGACCGCGAGGGACCAGGGCGGACCGCTGGGACGCGGGGCCTCCCGGGGCCCCGTCACGAGTCGGAAAGCAATCTTCGGACCACGGCCCTGCAATACCCTGGCCGATCCTCCAGCCAGCGGACGCGACGCGGCCGACGACAGAAATTCGTCGGCGTCGCCGGACAAACCCTCGGAATGTTACGCCGCTGGACCCTGGCCCTCAACCGCCGACTCGGGTTCAACGGCATCACCGCTGCGCGGGTGGCAGGGCAAACTGCCCTGCGACAACCACCGGATGGACCCGCGCCTGCCTATCGCCTGGCGGGTTTCAATGCCAGGACAACGGCCTCGACGAAGGAAACCTGTACGGTATCGCCCTTCTTGACCTCCTTGAGGTAGTGCTCCAAGTCGGTGCCGCCCAAGGCCATCTCGCGCACCCGGTCGTCCGCGCCGCGGAAGGAGACAGTCTTCTTGAAGGGGTCCACGTCGAGGACCACCACGGTCTTGGTGACCAGCCGCCCCGCCACCTCGGGGACCGGGGCGTCCTTCCCTTGCAGGACATCTGTGGTGGTCCCCGGCGCTGCCGACCCAGGCGGGAGTATGGCCACCTGTTTACCCTCGTAATAGGTCACCTCCAGGAAGTCGCCGGGCTTGATCTCGCCCAGGTTCGTGACGTCCTTGCCGACGCGGATCGTGGCCAGGTGGCCGTCAAGCCTAAGGGATACAGTCCTGGCCTTTAGATCGACCTCCACAACTTCTGCCGCCGTCTCCACCAGCATGCTCCGATCGAGATCGGTTGGCGCCGCCTCGATCTTGCTCTCAGTCCCGGGTCTCAGGGCGGAGTAGGGAGAGGCGGGATCGGCGGCGAGGGTCAGGCCTGGGAGGCAGGCGGCCAAGGCGAGGCAGGTCAGGGTCTTGCGGAACTTCATCTGAGTCACTCCAAAGCGTCTGGATGGTCGGTATCGATGGTTTGCGCGCGACGCCCGAGCGGACAACCCGCCAAGGCGGCGGGAGCTTAACACCAAAGCCGGCGAAGGGATGGCAAGCCTCAGCCTCGCACGAGCGGCCGAGCGCAGGTCCCGCCCTGGCGCGACCCAGTCCCGATGCCTCCCGCCCCTGGAGGCAATAGCCTATACTGCCGCTCCTTTTCCGCCTCGGCCGGCGGCACCTCGTGCCGCACAACGCCGCACCGGCCCTCCGCAGGACGACGCTGAAGACCTGACATGAACCCGGATCTGGACCGCCTCCAGCCCTACCCCTTCGAACGCCTCGCCGCCCTCAAGCAGGGGGTGAAGCCGCCGCCCGGGCTGGACCACATCGCCCTGTCCATCGGCGAGCCCAAACACCCAACCCCGGCCCTGATCCGTGAGACCCTGCTCAGCCACCTGCACGGGCTGTCCGTCTACCCGACTACCCGCGGGATGCCTGCCCTGCGTGAAGCCATCGCCGCCTGGCTGACCCGCCGTTTCGCCCTGCCCCAGGGGGCTCTGGACCCCGAGCGCCAGATCCTGCCGCTCAACGGGACCCGCGAGGGGCTCTTTGCCTTCGCCCAGGCGGTGGTGGACCGCAACCGCACCCCCCTGGTGCTGATGCCCAACCCTTTCTACCAGATCTATGAGGGGGCGGCCCTGCTGGCGGGGGCGGAGCCGCGGTACCTGCCCTGCACGGCCGAGACGGACTTTCTCCCGGACCTGGACGCGGTGGACGCAGGGACCTGGCGGCGGTGCCAGCTCCTCTACACCTGCTCTCCCGGCAACCCCACCGGCCGGGTCATGGCCCTTGGGCAGCTCCGGCGGCTGATCACCCTGGCCCAGGAGCACAATTTCGTCCTGGCGGCGGACGAGTGCTACAGCGAGCTCTATCCGGACGAGGCCAACCCGCCGCCGGGGCTGCTGCAGGCAGCGGCGTCCATGGGGCTCAGCGACTTCCGCAACTGCGTGGTCTTCCACAGCCTGTCCAAGCGCTCCAACGCCCCTGGGCTTCGCTCCGGCTTCATCGCCGGTGACGCGGCCGTCTGCGAGCGCTTCTTCCAATACCGCACCTACCACGGCTGCGCGATGCCCCTGCCCCAGCAGCACGCGAGCATCGCGGCCTGGGGCGACGAGGCCCATGTGGTGGCCAATCGCGCCCTCTACCGGGCGAAGTTCGACGCCGTGCTGGAGATCTTGGACGGCATTCTGCCCTGCGGGCGCCCGGATGCTGGCTTCTACCTCTGGCCGCAGACCCCGGGCGAGGACACCGACTTCGCCCGCGCCCTGTTCGCCGCGGCGAACGTCACGGTCCTGCCCGGACGCTTCCTGTCACGCGTGGTCGATGGCCCCGACCGGAGCCAGGACCCTGGACGTAGGCGCATGCGCCTGGCCCTGGTCGCCCCGCTGGACGAGTGTATCGATGCAGCCCGACGCATCCGCAGTTACATCGAGACCCTTTGATCTATCCACTTCGGAGTAACCTATGAGCGACACCCAAACTATCATTGTCGAGGCCTTCGAGCGCCGCGCCGAAATCACCCCCCGCAACGTCGAGACGCTGGTGCGCGACGCCGTGCAGGACACCATCGAGCGCCTCGACAGCGGCGAGATCCGCGTGGCCGAGAAGCGCGACGGCACCTGGGTAGTCAACGACTGGATCAAGAAGGCGGTGCTCCTGTCCTTCCGTATCGAAGACAACGCCTTCATCAAGGGCGGCTTCACCAACTATTACGACAAGGTCCCGTCCAAGTACGCCGAGTACAACGCGCGCGAATTTCGCGACGGCGGGGTGCGGGTGGTACCTCCTGCCGCAGCGCGGCGCGGGTCCTACATCGCCCCGTCCTGCGTCCTGATGCCGTCCTACGTCAACATCGGGGCCTACGTGGACTCTGGGACCATGGTGGATACCTGGGCGACGGTGGGTTCCTGCGCCCAGATCGGCAAGAACGTCCACCTCTCCGGCGGTGTGGGCATCGGCGGCGTCCTTGAGCCAGTCCAGGCGGCCCCGACCATCATCGAGGACAACTGCTTCATCGGGGCCCGCTCTGAGGTCGTCGAGGGCGTCATCGTCGGCGAGGGGGCCGTCCTGTCCATGGGCGTCTTCATCGGCCAGAGCACCAAGATCTTCAACCGCGAGACCGGCGAGATCACCTATGGCCGCGTCCCCGCGGGGGCCGTGGTGGTGCCCGGCAGCCTGCCCTCCAAGGACGGCAGCTACTCCCTGGGCTGCGCCGTAATCATCAAACAGGTGGACGCACGCACCCGCGGCAAGACCAGTATCAATGAGCTGCTGCGCGACATCTGACCAGCCGGCGAGGGGACAGTCCTCGGCGTCAATCGAAGGCGTAGGCGTCCATCGCCAAAGCGCGCATCTGGACGCTCGAGTGGAGGCGCCGGCCGCGCCCGGTGGCGGAGGCCCCGAGGGCCACGAAGAGGGGTAGGAGATGCTCCTCCGTGGGGTGGTTGCGCACGGCATCCGGGGCCCTGGCGCGATAATCCACCAGATCGTCGACCTGCCCCGCCGCGATCCGCGCGGCGAACCAGTCCGTGAACCCGGTGACCCATTGGGGCACATACCCCTCGGTGTCCTTGCCGGCCCAATCGAGCTCTCTCAGGTTGTGGGTCATAGCACCGGAGCCCAGGACCAAGATCCCGTCCTCGACCAGCGCGCGGAGCGCCGTGCCGAGCCGCAGGTGATAGTCCGCACCCTGACCCTGCACCAGGCCAAGCTGCACCACCGGGATAGCCGCTTGCGGAAACATCAGCATCAGGGGCACCCAGGCCCCGTGATCCAGCCCGCGTTGGGGGTCGCACTGGGCCGCGAAGCCCTCCTGCCCCAGGCGCCGGGCCACCTTGGCAGCCCGTTCTGGGTGGCCGAAGGCCCGATACTGCAGCTCGTACAGTGCATCCGGGAAGCCATAGAAGTCGTGCACCGTCGCTGGCTTGGGATGGGCCCCGAGGACCGGGACCTTGGCCGTAAAGTGAGCAGAGACCACCAAGATGGCCCGCGGACGTTCCAACTGACACCCCAAGGCGGAGAGGAAATCGCGAGCAGGGCTAGGGGTCAGGGAGAGACTAGGTGCCCCGTGGCTGATAAAGAGGGTGCTGGTCATGGACCGACCTATCAGCGGCCCGACCCCGGAGGGACCATCTGCTGCATGATGCCCATGGGGTTGATCTGTTCGATCTGCTTGCCCCCCGACTGGATGACCGCAGACATGCGGTCCACCCCCACCCGCATCCCGCGTACATCCGCGGCCATGCCATCGACCCCCAGGCGAATTCCGGTAACCTGCTCCGACAGGGCGGTGATATCGGCACCCATGCGGTGCATGTCCGTCGCCATGGAGGCAATGTCCTGGGTCATGTGCTCCATGCTTTGCGACATGTCGTACATGAGCTTGAGCAGAAAACCGAAGGCCGCAGCGGC
>JBFZCW010000144.1:0-4414 GCA_041307765.1 Chromatiaceae bacterium | reverse complement strand
GTCGAGGTCGCCATCGGCATCGATGTCGACCAGCCGGGTGCCGTTGTGGTGGTCGATTTCGTCGCGCGGCCCGGCGTCGATCGCATGAGGCAGCCAGTTCTCTCCCCTCCCAATGTTTTCGAAGATCATGACGCGATTCGGATGACCTAGATGCTCCCCTAGCACCACGTCTACGTCTCCATCGAGGTCCAGGTCAGCGCAATCCAAGCTAAAGCCCCCCGCCACGGCCGACGCGATCAGCGCTCGCGTCCAAGGGCGACGCGGATCCTCCGGGCTCCGGTACCAGACCAGTTCGTCACCCTCTTCCTGACCGACAACGGCATCGAGCCGACCGTCGCGGTCTATGTCAACAAGCCGGTTGCGATCCGGCGTGCCATCGGAAGCCGCCCCGATGGTATGCAGAGGCCATGACGTGCTTGTAGGACTGGGGTTTTCTAGCCAGGCGGTACCAAGGAAAAGGTCGATGTCTCCGTCGCCATCGATATCGGCCGCGGTGAGGTCCTCGTCCTGTGACTCGCTGGAAAGAAGCCTCCAGGTCCAAGCCCGTTCTGCGGGATCGCGCGGCACGGTGAGCATCTGTGCACCGTTGCCGCTCTGGTGCCAGGACAAGGCGACCTCCACTGGCCCAGCTTCGGTGAAATGCGCCGCGGCGGCCCCCTGCAGAAAGTCACCTCGCCCGTTCGGCACATTGGTCGAGATTGTGAAATGGCCATCGCCCTGGTTGCGGGCCCAGACGAATCTGGCGTTCGCGCTCGCCCCTACCCCTTGTGTCCCAAGCACGTCGAGGTCGTCGTCGCCATCCAGGTCGTAGACGAGGGCCAAGTTGTGCAGCGGAGCACCGAACTCCCTCTGGTCCCAGGTTGCAGCGGTCGAGCCCGGGTTTCGCCACCACCACTTGCCCGCAGCGATATCGGTCAGCCCGTCCCCATCGAGGTCTCCCGTCGAAACAAAGACGGCTCGTTGATCCAGATCCGCAATATGGTGCCGCCGCCACTGGTCGAGCGGCAGTCTAGATTGGTGCCATGGGCCTCCGGCGGTGCCTCGGTTGAGCAAGACGTCGACCCGAGGTGTTCGCCAGTTGTAAGGCTTGACCAGAATGTCCAGGTCCCCGTCCCCATCGAGATCCGCAAGCCGAGATTCGTGGTTGCCGACCCCTTTTGCCAACAACTCACGGTCGAACTCACCTCGCCCATTGCCTCGGAACAACAGCATTCGTGCCCCAGGATTGGTCTGATGTCGTCCCCAGCGCCCCATTTCGGCCACCAGGACGTCGAGATCTCCGTCCCCGTCGACATCTCCGATCTCAAGCGAGTGCCCGTGCACGACTCGGCCTTCGAGCCGGTGAGACCTCCAGCGCGCTCCGTCCCACTCGTACCACTGGGCAGGACCGTCCACATCCCCCGGAGCCAAGACGATCTCGGGGCGGCCACCTCCCACCAGTTGCCCGACCGCCGCCCGGCTAAAGCGCATGCTCGGATCGATGGGGTGCACCGAAAATCGCTCGCCGGATTCGTGCCGGTACCAGTTTCCGCCTCCTACCAAATCCATCGTGCCGTCCCCGTCGATATCTCCTGTAGCCAGGCCTTCGTGCACCACGTCCTGGTCCCACCGATAGATGACGGAGTACGCCCAAGGCCCCGAAGCGTGGGGGTCTGCGGGGATCTCGGCGCGCAACAGGGCCTTGGCCTGCTGGTTCCAAAAGACGAGTTCGGGCCTTCCGTTGCCGTCGAAGTCACCGAAGACCTGGTCGTGGTGTTGGTGTGCCCCTGACCCCTTGATCAGGCGCCGGATCCAGGGGCGGCCAGAAGCCAGCTCGGGGCCCGGGTTTTCCCACCACCAGACCTCTGGGCTGCTGGCGTCTGCGCCAAACACGATGTCCGTGTCACCGTCCCCGTCGATGTCTGCGCTCGCTCCGCCGGCTTCGATCGGGAGCCGATCCGACTCGACCAGGTGCCGTTCCCACCCTTGGGCCGTCCGGCGCAGCCAAACCACGGACGGGGAGCCGGTCCGCTCGGCGAGCACGATATCGGCCACACCATCCGCGTCGATATCGGCGATCAGCGATGCGGTTTGGTGTTTTCCGCGGAACGGCACCGGCAGATCGCCCCTCTCGCTGGTCAGCTGCGTCCAGCCGGCAGCAACCCAGGTTGTTCGGCTGCGCTCGCAACCTACGGCGATGAAGATCGCAATGAGGGAACAAAGTAAACCCGGCCAGGCGACCCGATCTCGCCGGGGCTGAGGCACGGCGCTGTCTACTCGATCCATGCGAGGTCGGCCTCTTTCCAGGCGGCGCGGTTGATGGAGTGAAAAGGATTGCCTATCCCGCATCTCTGCATCTCTGCATCTCTGCATCGCTGGGCAAGCACCTGACGATCTCGACGGGTTGTACCACCATGGTCGTCATACAGGAACATGGCTGGCGCAGATGTTCCACCACCCGAGGGCCGCCTGGCCCCAGCCGGCATGCGCGTCCCGTCATTATTGCAACACCAAATTCTGAATATTGCCGTCAACTCCCCCTGATATACTCCGGCCCGTCTATGCCCGGGTTCCAGGCCGGCAGTGCCAGATTCAAGCTTCAGGAACGACCATGAGCAACAAGCCCGACATCGACCCCCAAGAGACTCAGGAGTGGCTCGACTCCTTAGAAGCGGTGCTGGAGAACGAGGGGGTGGAGCGCGCCCACTTTCTGCTCGAACGGCTCATCGACAAGGCCAGGCGCAGCGGGGCCTACTTGCCCTTCAGCGCCAACACCGCTTACCTCAACACCCTGCCGGTGACCAAGCAGGAGCGGTTCCCGGGGGACCGCGCCATCGAGCAGCGCATCCGCTCCTTCGTGCGCTGGAATGCGATGGCCATGGTGGTTCAGGCCAACCGGCTGTCCACAGAGCTCGGGGGTCACATCTCGTCGTTCGCGTCGTCCGCCACCCTTTACGACATCGGGTTCAATCACTTCTTCCGCGCCCGCAACGAGAGCTTCGGCGGCGACATGATCTTCATCCAGGGGCACTCAGCCCCGGGGATTTACGCCCGCGCCTTCCTGGAGGGGCGCATCAGCGAGGAGCAGCTCTACAACTTCCGCCAGGAGGTCGACGGCAACGGACTGTCCTCCTACCCCCACCCATGGCTGATGCCGACCTTTTGGCAGTTCCCGACGGTATCCATGGGACTCGGCCCGATCATGGCCATCTACCAGGCCCGCTTCATGCGCTACCTGACCGACCGCGGCATCGTGAACGCCGAGGGCCGCAAGGTCTGGGCCTTCTGCGGTGACGGGGAGATGGATGAGCCGGAGTCCCTCGGAGCCATCTCCCTGGCGGCGCGCGAGCGCCTGGACAACCTGATCTTCGTCGTGAACTGCAACCTTCAGCGCCTCGACGGCCCGGTGCGGGGCAACGGCAAGATCATCCAGGAGCTGGAGGCGGTGTTTCGGGGGGCCGGGTGGAACGTCATCAAGGTCATCTGGGGCAGCTACTGGGATCCCCTCTTTGCCCGCGACAAGCAGGGGCTGCTGCTCAAGCGCATGGAGGAATGCGTCGACGGCGACTACCAGGCCTACAAGGCCAAGGGCGGCGCCTACACCCGCGAGCACTTCTTCGGCAAGTACCCGGAGCTGGCGGCCCTGGTCGCGGACATGACCGACGACGACATCTGGCGCCTCAACCGCGGCGGTCACGACCCCATCAAGGTCTATGCTGCCTATGCAGCCGCCATGCGCCACAAGGGCCAGCCGACGGTCATCCTGGCAAAGACCGTCAAGGGGTACGGCATGGGCAACGCCGGGGAGGGGATGAACATTACCCACTCCCAGAAGAAGATGGGCGAGGCGGCCCTCAAGGCCTTCCGCGACCGCTTCAATATCCCGATCTCCGACGACCAGATCGGCGCCGCCCCCTTCTACAAGCCGGCTCCGGACAGCCCGGAGATGGTGTATCTGCACGAGCGCCGCGAGGCCCTGGGGGGTCCCCTGCCCGCCCGCCGCTCGGACACCCCGCCGCTGAAGATCCCCGGCCTGGACACCTTCGCGTCCCTGCTCGAAAGCAGCGGGGACCGCGAAATGTCCACCACCATGGCCCTGGTGCGGCTGCTCACCATCCTTCTGCGAGACAAAGAGATCGGGCCCCTGGTGGTCCCCATCATCCCTGACGAGGCCCGCACCTTCGGCTTGGAGGGGATGTTCCGCCATCTCGTCATCTACTCCTCCGTCGGGCAGCTCTACGAGCCCGTGGACGCCGACCAGGTCATGTACTACCGCGAGGACAAGAAGGGCCAGATCCTCCAGGAGGGGATCAACGAGGCCGGGGCCATGTCGTCCTGGATCGCGGCGGCCACCGCCTACGCCAACCACGGCCAGGCCATGATCCCCTTCTACATCTATTACTCGATGTTCGGTTTCCAGCGCGTGGGCGACCTT
>JBFZCW010000143.1:0-4095 GCA_041307765.1 Chromatiaceae bacterium | reverse complement strand
GCGCCTTGCGAATCCGCTCGCCGTCGATGAAGGTAGATTTGACCATCGGGTGTCCTCGCAGACATCAGAATTCGGGCGATGAGCGCGACAGGTCCGGTCGCCCGGGTCGCGTGGCCGGCTGCGTTAGCCAATCCACCACCTCACGGACATCCAGCCCTGCTGAGTCGGGCGCAGGGGGTTCGTCCACCAACCCAGAGGCCACTTCGGTGGATAACCTGTGGCCAAGCCCAGTCGCGAACACGCAGGACAGTGGCTTTGCGACGCTGGCTAAAGTTTGGCCACAGCTCTGCGGGGGCAGCCCCCCGCGTGTTAACCTTGACCGCGTCTGCCCTTGTCGAGCCAGTCGGCCATGAGCATCGGGATCCACCGTTGGATCATGCACCTGGACATGGACGCCTTCTGCGGCGCCGTGGAGCAGCGCGACGACACGGCCCTGAGCGGCCGTCCCCGTGGTCGTTGGGGCCCCCGCCCGGCGGGGTCCCCACATGGCGGATCCAGGTCGGACGTCGCGCGGAGCAGCAGGCTGTGCCGGTTCCGTCGCCGACATCCCAACCGCGGCCGGGAGAAACTCGGTGCCTCTACCACGGAACGAACGCCGGCCGCACCCTCATTGCGGGGCCCCGCCGGTGCTGCTGTTCGGGGCCCTGACCCTGTGGGCCCTTCCGATGACCCTCGCGGCCGTGCCCCGACTGCGCTGCGAGGTGGATCAAGGGGGCACGATTCAGACCATCGAGGCGACTCCCGTCTCCGACTCATATGGCGTCCAGGGCATCGACATCAACGGGCGCTTCCGCCTCAAGGCGGTCGTGGTTGGCGACGCGGACCGTGTCGACTATGTTGCCCTTTACACTTGGTACCTGGGCGGCGGGCGCCCGGCCTTGCTTCATGAGGTCAAGTACCAGGCCCCCGCGGCCCGACCCGACCCGCCTCCCGCCGCACTCACCGGCCAGCAATACCTGTACGCTCCGGGGTTGGATCGGGAGTTCCAGTGCGGCTGTGCCCTGGTCGAGGTCGCCCCATGAAGCGCGTCCGCCTCGCCCCCCTGGTGATCGCGCTCTGTTTCGCCGTCACCGTCCCGGCCGGGGGCGGGGGACCGATGGCGGCCCCGACGGTCCCCCTCGATTTCGTCGGCGACATCAATCTAGACGGTCTCCCCGGCAGGCTGGTCAGGCGCGGGGACGGCCCTTTCGCCCCCTTTGCCGCGCTCTTGGCCGGGGCCGACATCCGGGTGGGAAACCTGGAGTGTGTGGTCGCGACCCGCGGCGAGCCCCTACCCAAGAGGCCCCACACCTTCCGCGTCCACCCCCGCGCACTGACCCCGCTCAAGCGCCACTTCGACACCGTCAACCTGGCCAACAACCACTCGGGGGGCTTCGGCCCGGTCGCCTTCGGTGACCTGCTGGACCTCCTCGATCGACACGGCATCGCCTACTTCGGCGGCGGTGCCAACCTGGCGCGGGCCCCCACGCCCCTGGTCATCGAGCGCCACGGCCTGCGCGTCGCCCTCCTCGGCTACGACGAATTCCTCCCGCGCAGCTTCGAGGCCGACTACGACAGGCCGGGGGTCGCCTGGGGCGAGGACGAGCAGGTCCAACACGACATTACCGAGGCTCGGCGCCACTACCGCGCTGACCTGGTGGTGCCCTTCATGCACTGGGGCTGGGAGCACGAGACCCGCGCTAGCCCGCGCCGGCTCGCCCGCCTGATGATCGACGCCGGTGCGGCCGCCGTCGTCGGCGGCCACCCCTACGTCATCGAGGACGCCGAGGCGTATCGCGACGGGCCCATCGGCTACAGCCTGGGCAATTTCGTCTTCGACGGATTCTCCACGGACATCGCCAACACCGGCTGGCTCCTTCGCCTTGACCTCGACCGGGAGGGTGCCCGCGCCTGGCGGACCTGCGTCGCCGACATCGACCGCCAGGGCATCCCGCACCCCGCTCCGGCGACCGAGGGGATCGGTTGGGAGAGGGGCCGGGCCGAACCTGCGCCCTGCGGCGGAAGATCGGGTCGCTGGAGAGCGACGGGTCCCAACGCTGGCTCATAATGGCGATGCTACCCAGATGGCGGAAGCGCGGCCGCGCAAGCTTCGCAACTTGTCAGGTCCCGACCAAGACCATCCGACCCAGGGCCCCCGGGACAGCCCCTGCGCGCCGCCCCTCCATCGCCATCCGCGCGGCGCTGCTCGCGCACTGGGCCGAAGACCGGGTGGCGGTGAGCGGCGTCACCGAGTGCGCGCAATTGCTTGCCCAGGGCTTCCGACGGGTTTCCGATTTCCCGGCCCCGGGCTGAACGCGGAGTTGGGCGGGAGGCGGCGAAGGGCGCCGCGCTGGCCCGGGAGCGATTGACGAAGCGGAACCAGCGGGCCGCCCGCCGCGACCGTTACGCAGGCCGGCCGGGAGTCTACCCGTGAGGCTTTTTGGGACCAGGTCGGACAAATTAGAAAGGTTTTATCACGGCAATGTCGGAACAGGATCTTCTGAAGGAATTGCACATCGACCGCGAGGCCCGCGAGGGCAGCGGGCGACGTTGGCCCTGGTGGCTCCTGGTGGTCCTCGTGGCCGGCGGGCTCGCTGTCGGCGCTTACTTTGCCCTGTCCAGTCAGGCCCTGAAGGTCGACATCGCTGTAGCCGAAGCGCCGGGCGTGGGGACTACCGCGGTGCTGGACGCCACCGGCTATGTGATCGCCCGGCGCCAGGCCACGGTTTCGAGCAAGATCTCGGGCAAGCTTGCAGAGGTCCTGATCGAGGAGGGCGTTCGCGTCGACGCGGGCCAGGTGCTCGCGCGACTGGACGATGCCGATGCCAAGGCGCAGCTCGATCTGGCGCAGGCGCGCCTGTCGGCGGCCCGTTCCCAGCTCGACCAGATCCGGATCCAACTGGAACAAACCCGGCGCGACCTCAAGCGGCAGGAAGAACTGGACGCCAGGAAACTCACCTCGGAAGAGTCGCTAGAGAACGCGCGCACCCAAGTCGAGAGCCGGTCCGCCCAACTGGAAGCCCAGCAGAGCCAGGTGCGGGTGGCGGAGGCCGAGCGACAGGTCGCCCAGGTGGCCTACGACAACACCATCGTCCGCGCGCCCTTCACGGGGGTGGTGGTGGCCAAGACGGCCCAACTCGGTGAGATCGTGTCTCCCATGTCCGCCGGCGGCGGTTTCACCCGCACCGGCATCGGGACCATCGTCGACATGGACTCGCTGGAGGTCGAGGTCGACGTCAACGAGTCATTCATCAACCGGGTGAAACCGGATCAAGCGGTGCAGGCGGTGCTGGATGCCTATCCCGAGTGGAAGATCCCGGCCTCGGTGATCGCCATCATCCCCACGGCGGACCGCAGCAAAGCGACCGTCAAAGTCCGCATCGCGATCGCGCAAAAGGACCCGCGCCTGCTCCCCGAGATGGGGGTGCGGGTGTCTTTCCTGGAGGAGGTCTCGGCCGGACGCGCCCAAGCCACGGAGGAGGTGCTGGTGCCGACGAGCGCGATCGTCGAGCGTGAGGATGACAGTCTGGTCTTCGTGCTGGATGGCGATCGGGTTCGGGAGCGCCGCGTCGCGTTGGGCGAGGTTGTCGGTGACCGGCGCCAAATCACGAAGGGACTGGCAGTGGGGGATCGGGTGGTGCGCGACCCACCGCCGGGTCTGAAGGACGGTGTGCGCGTGGTCGCACGGGGCGGCGCCTAGACAATGACCGAGCGGGCACCAAACCAAGACGCTGATCGAACCCCACCCCTGGTCGCCATCCGCGGCGTGAGCAAGGTCTATGAGCGAGGCCGGGAGCGGATCGAGGTACTACACCATGTCGACCTGGACATCCCGGAGGGCGATTTCCTCGCCCTCATGGGGCCGTCCGGCTCGGGCAAGAGCACCCTACTCAATATGATCGCCGGTCTGGACGTGCCCACCGAAGGAACGCTCCGCGTCGCCGGTCGGCAGATCGAAGGCCTGTCCGCCACCGAGCTGGCGCGCTGGCGGGCGGCCCATGTCGGTTTCGTCTTCCAGTTCTACAACCTGCTACCGGCACTCTCGGCGCAGAAGAACGTTGAATTGCCCTTGCTGCTGACCCGGCTGTCCGCCGCCCAGCGACGGCGCCATGCCGC
>JBFZCW010000142.1:0-2594 GCA_041307765.1 Chromatiaceae bacterium | reverse complement strand
CCACACGTAGGCAAAGTCGACGGGCCGGGGGATCGGCCCGTTGACCCGCTCGGCCAGCGCCAGATAGCCCAGGGCGCTGGGCACATAGGGCTCGTAGAGCTGCGGGTCGCCGGGGCTGGGGAGCACCTGGTCGATGCCCCGGCCCAGCATCAGGTCGCCGCACAGGAACAGGGTGACTCCCTCGCTTGTCGGTTTCGCCATCGTTCCGCCCTCCGCCGCCCAGCCCGCCGCGGCGCGCCCCGCCAGTCCGAGTGCCAGGGCTGCCCACCGCTGCAGAAAGGTCCTGCGATCCGGTCTCACCAGACAAACCTCATCATTCGCGCCCTCATCGCTATTTATAGGCCCCCAGCGACCTTCCGGGGCGCTGCGCCGCCCCGGAGCAGACCCGCCGCAAGCGGCTAGCCTTAGCCGTAGGGAATCCGATGCGAGTGATGACCATGACCAAGCCGGTGCTGTCGATCCTGCTGCTCCTGCTGTATCCCATCGCGACGTCGGCAAACTCCGAGCGCGGGCGGCTGCTCTACGAGAACCACTGTCGCGCCTGCCACGAGAGCAACGTGCACATCCGCCAGACCCAGGCCGCGAAGTCGCTCAAGGCGGTGCGCACGGAGGTGGTGCGCTGGCAGGGGTGCTCACGCTGCAGTGGAACGGGGAAGACGTGGGCGACGTGGCGGAGTATCTGAACGCCGCCTGGTTGCGTACCACTATGCCGAATGATCGAGCCTGCGCGTGGAGATAGACGCCCGCCTTGCGGCCATGGGATGCGGGAGCCCCACACCCGGGGCATCAGCCGCAGGGAGCGCCCGGCGATGCGGGTCCTGCTGGCGTTGATCGTCCTTGCAGGTGCGGCGGTGGCCGCGTCCGCACGGGCGGCGGAGGTGCCGATGAGCGGTATTGTTGACTTACCACCGCCCGCGGTGGACAGCGGGGTGTCCGTCGAGAGGGCCCTCCGGGACCGGCGCTCGATCCGCGTCTACGCCCCGGGCGCCCTCACCCTGGCCGAGCTGGGTCAGCTCCTCTGGGCTGCGCAGGGCGTGACCACACCCGGCGGCCTGCGCGCTGCCCCCTCGGCCGGCGCCCTGTACCCGCTGGAGCTGCGTGTGGTGGTGGGGGAGGTAGCCGGCCTGGAGATCGGCGTGTACCAGTACCGTCCCGGGGCGCACTGTCTGGAGCGCAGCGACCCGCGCGACCTGCGCCCAGACCTGGCAGCCGCCGCTCACCAGCAGGCGTGGGTGAGCGACAACGCGGCGCTCGTCGTCATCTCGGCCCAGTACGGGCGCACCACGGGCAAGTACGGCCCGCGCGGCGTGCGTTACGCGCAACTGGAGGCTGGCCACACGGCGGAGAACCTGTTCCTTCAGGCCGCCGCGCTGGGGATCAGCACCGTCGTGGTCGGCGCCTTCGACGATGCGGCGGTCACCCGGCTGCTTCGCCTGGAGCCCGGCGAGGAGCCCCTGGTGCTCATGCCCCTCGGGCGGCGCCCCGAGGGCCGGTAGAGCGCGGGGCTTTCTTTGACCGCCGAGCGGATGGGCAATACGCAGGGCGAGACTTCCACCGAGCGGTGGAACGAGCAATGACCGAAGCACAAGCCGGCCCCGAGTTCGAGTTGGACGGGTGCATCACCTGGTCAGCGACGAGGCCATATTCGGGGGTAGTGTTCCGAGACCAATCGCCCACAGCAAGCTCCGCTCCGCGGCCTGCAGGGCAGGTCCGTCTCTCCTTCCCCCGGCCGGCCCCTCAGGCTGTCATCCAAGCGCCAGACCGCACCTCCAGCGGCTTTGCTGGCCAACCCCGGCGGGGCTATCCTCCCGCCTGTCTCGCCCTGGCTGGTTGAATTCCCTATCCCTATCAACGAGAGGGAGCATCCGAATGAAGGCACTCATCGCCACCGACGGCACGCCGCACGCCATCGAGGCCGCCCATCGAGCCGTCGGCCTGCTGCGCCCCGACCTCACTCTCGAGATCGTCCGTGTCATCCCAGCCGAGGAGGACCCGAACGAGACTGCGGGAGGGTTCGAGGGACCGGTCATGACCGTGGAGGAGGCCGAGGAGCGTCACCACCGTGACGAGGCCCAGGCCCAGGCGGACCTCGCGTCGACACTGGCCGCCGCCGGAGAACCCGCCACCATCACCGTGCTCGAGGGCAACGATCCCGGGCGGGAGATTTGCGACCTGGCCGCGGCGCGGGGCGTCGATGTGCTCGTGGTCGGCGCCAGCGACAAGGGTTGGTTCCGGCGCATCCTCTCGGGCTCGGTGATGGAGTACGCCGCCCACCATGCGCCCTGCCCCGTGCTCATCATCCGCCACAGCGGCGATCCACAATCGGCCGGCTGATCCTCAGCGGGCTCAGCTCGTCGACGGCTCGTCGGCGTTGTTGAGGGTTCCGGCGAACATGGTCTCAAGACGTTCCACGCCACCGTCAGAGCAGTTCGTGTCATAGGGCACGAAGGCGCGTGGGAACAAAGACAGCTGAGCTCTGGCGGAAGTGTCGCAGGTACGGGAGCCAGGGCGGCTTCTCAATGATCGGCGGACGGATGGGCCTCGCCGGCACCGTCACCTTGGCGGCGCTGAAGTGGCCGCACATGGTCGGTCAG
>JBFZCW010000141.1:0-5555 GCA_041307765.1 Chromatiaceae bacterium | reverse complement strand
CCTCGTCCAGGATCAGGTCCTTGAACTTGACGCCCAGGGTCCCGCCGGGGACGACCTCGCTGACCTTACCCTTGGAGAACGTCACCTCGGCCTGCTGGCCGGAGCGGTAGAAGTCCTCGCCAGCGGCACCCGGGGTGCGCAGATCGTCGAACAGGACGGTGGCGTCGCAGCCCGGGTTCTGGGCCTTGAAATACATCGCCTGCTTGATGGACTCGGTGCAACAGAAACCGGAGCAGTAGGGCAGGTGGCCGGGCTGGGTCGAGCGTTGCCCGGCGCACTGGACGAAGGCGACCGACTTGACCTCCTTGCCGTCGGAGGGGCGCTTGATGGGCCCGCCGTTGGCGGCCTTGACCAGTCGCTCCAGCTCGAAGTTGGTCAGCACGTCCTTGGACTTGCCGTAGCCAAACTCCGGAAGCTGGTTGGCGTCGTAGGGCAGGAAGTCGCTCGCCTGGATGATGGCCCCGAAGTTCTCGGTGACCGTGCTGCCGGATTCTACGGCGATGTCGGCGGCGAAGCGGCCGGGGGCACCGGAGGTCTTGGTGAGTTTGGCGTTCAGGTGCACCGTGATGCGCGGGTCGGCCTGGACCTTGGCGGCCATCTCGTCCACACCGGGGTCCTCCGGCATGGGCAGATCCACGTTGTTGCCGTTGGGCACACCTGCAGCCGCGGCGCGGAAGGGGACGCGTTTGTACTGCTCGCCCCAGATCCCGCCGAGCTTGCCGGATTGCTCCACCAGGTGGACCGGGTATCCCGCCGCCGCGGTCTCCAGGGCCGCGGTCATGCCGGTGACGCCGCCGCCGACCACCAGGATGTTCTTGTTGAGCGGCTGCTCGGTCGAGCGCGTGGGGACGCTGAGGAACTTGATCTCGGCGCAGGCCATGCGGACATAGTCGTCCGCCATCTCCTGGGTCGTCTCCTGGTGCTCGTCGCCCTCGGGGCGCAGCCAGATCACGCCCTCGCGCAGGTTGGCGCGGGACATGGCCGCCTCGGGGAAGTTGAAGGCCTCCACCTTGGCGCGGCGCGAGCAGGCCAGCAGAACGATATGGTTGACGCCTTCGTTGGCGATGTCGTCACGGATCATCTGGACGCCTTCCGCACCGCAGAGCATGGGGCTCTGCTTGCAGGACGGCATTTTGCCCTCGCGGGTGGCCACCGAGGCGAGTTGCTTGGCGTCCAGGCGCTCACCGATGCCGCAGCCGGTGCACAGATAGGCGGCGAATTTCTTTGCTTCTGCCACGGTGTTAACCCTCCACTCTGGCGACGCTGTTGACAACCTGGATGGCGCGCAGTGCCGCGCCCGTGGCGTGCTGTACCGCCCGGTTCACGTCCAGGGCGTCGGAGGAGCAGCCGGCGGCGAAGACGCCACCGTTTTCGGGGGCGGCCTCGATGAAGCCCTCGCGGTTCAGGACGATGTCCACCGGGAAGCTGGTCGCATCGACGCTGGGCTCCATGCCGATGGCGAGCACCACCAGGTCGTGCTCGTTGGCGAAACGCTTGTAGCCCTCGGTGTCCACGCCGTGGACCACCGGGTTGCCATTAGCCCTGTTCTCGACGATGGAGGCCGGCTTGGACTTGATGAACTTGAGCTGCGGGATGGCCCGGACCTTGTTGTAGAAGTCTTCGAAGCGGTCGATGGCGCGCAGATCGATGTAGTAGACGCTGATGTCCGCGGACTCGGCGAAGGCGTCGCTCACATAGGTCGCTTGCTTCAGCGAGGCCATGCAGCAGATACGCGAGCAGTGCAGCAGGTGGTTGCGGTCGCGCGACCCGGCACACTGGATGAAGGCGACGCTCTTCGCCTCCTTGCCGTCGGAGGGACGCACCAGCTTGCCGCCGGTGGGCCCGCTCGGGTCCGCCATGCGCTCGAACTCGACGCTGGTGATAACGTTCTTGATGCGGTCGTAGCCGTAGGGTTGGATCTTGGCCGCGTCGTAGGGGCGCCAGCCGGTGGCCCAGATCACGGCGCCGCAGGGGAAGTCGATGGTCTCCTCCTGCATGTCGAGATCAATGGCGTTGTACTTGCAGGCGGCCTTGGCCTTGTCCGCATCCGGGGTGTCGATGATAGCCGGGTCGAGGACATAACGGGCGGGCTGGGCCATGCGGTAGGGGAGGTAGGCACCCTTGCGCTTCGACAGGCCGTAGTTGTACTCGTCGTCGAACTCGGCCTCGACGGCCTTTGCGCAGTCGCCACAGGACGTGCAGTTGTCGTTGACGTAGCGCGGGGAGAGCTTGACCGTCGCGGTGTAGTTGCCCTTCTCGCCCTTGAGCCCCGTCACCTCGGCCATGGTCAGGATGGTTAGGTTGGGGTTCATCCGACCACGGCGCTGGTTGATCTCCAGTCCGCAGGTGGGGAAACAGAGCTTGGGGAAGTACTTGTAGAGCTGGGAGACGCGCCCACCTACGTAGGGGCGTTTCTCAACCAGGACCACCCGCTTCCCGGTCTCGGCGGCCTCGAGCGCAGCGGTCATGCCGCTGATGCCACCACCGACCACCAGGATGGTCTCGTTGGTTGCGACGACTTCCGTCATGGACTTTCCTCCGACTTCGCGGAATGGACTTGGCAAAAACCCGGACTTATCAGAGACTTCGCGCCAGGCTGCCGGTTGGAAGGGGCCGCGAGGGCGGCCCGCATATCAGAACTCGTTAAGATACCTGCCTTGAAGCCCGGCCGCCACTCCCCATGCGCGGGAAAAGCATCGTATTTTTCAATCTTCGGATAGATGGCCGTTATGCGTCCCCGTCGGAGCCCCAGGGGGGCGAGCGGGTGGCGCTCCGGGTCAGGGGCACGAACGCAACCGGCAGGATGGGTTGGGTCTGCACGGCCCCGTCGGCGCCCTTTTCGACCACCACCAGCTCCTGGCGGCCGTGGGGCTCACCTACGGGGATGACCAGGCGGGCCTTTGGTCCGAGCTGCTCCACCAGGGGTTGAGGTCTCCGTGGGGCGGCGGCAGTGACCAGGATGCCGTCGAAGGGCGCCTGCTCTGGCCAACCGAGGTAGCCGTCGCCTAGGCGGGTCTCAATGTTGGTGTAGCCCAACGCTGCCAGGCGGCGAGCCGCCGCCTCGGCCAGGCCTGGGATGATCTCTACCGAGTAGACCTGCCGCACCACCCGCGACAGGACCGCCGCCTGGTAGCCGCTCCCGGTCCCGACCTCCAGCACCCGCGCCTGGGGGCCGCAACCGAGCAGGTCCGTCATCAGGGCGACGATGTAGGGCTGGGAGATGGTCTGGCCCCAGCCGATGGGCAGGGGGCCGTTGGCGAAGGCGTACTGCTGCTCGTCGGCGGGGACGAAGGCATCCCGCGGCACCTCGGCCATGGCCGCCATGACCCGCGGGTCAAAAGCGTTCCGGCCGATCAGGTCCCGCGTGTAGTGGACCTCGGTTGCGATGTCCCGCAGCAGCTTGTCGATACCTGTCATTCAGGCCCCGCCCGCGGCTGGAGCATCGGCAGGCGTCCTCGCTACCAGGTCCGCGGGAGGCGGCATGCGCTGAACAATCCCGTCCGGTACCTCCCCGTTGCCTGCCTGGGCCAGGCCGCTGGATTCGAGTACAGCCAGCACCATCACAGAGATCAGCATGGGTGCCACCGCAACCCGCACCAGGGCGACGAACATCAACTCTTGGAGCTTGGGGTTGGACAGCGAGAGCAGCCAGCCCAGCCCCACCAGGGCTGCGCCAACCAGGTAAGCGACTAGCAGGATGCGATAGCGGCCAGCGGCTAGCGACCAATGGGCCGCAGCGAACCAGGGGCCACTGGCTCTGGTCTGAGCGGCCCGCCAGAAGCTATAGGCGATGACCGCGAGCGACAGGCACAGGGGGACGGCGATGGTCCAGACCTTGTAATGTGCAAGCGCCGACCCCTTTTGGGCCATGGTGCCGGCGAGCACCCCCATGCAGAACAGGAGATTGAAGACGAGCAGATTGACCATGGCCAACTCGTGAGGGGCTCGGCCCTGGCGACGGGTGGTGGGGTCGATGTCAAACTGCATGGCGGCGGGCGTCCGAAGCGGGCATCAAAGGTGCGTGTCAAACGGGCGGCCTCGCCGCTCGGTAGCCACATTGGATTACATTTCCCCCTTGGGTGCCAGCGTCGGACCCATTCTCGCCAAGATGCCCCTTCGACCTCGTTCGGGGCCAGTCGTCATTTCACGGAACAGGAGCACCCTCGCGTGACCAGACCACAACTCACCGCCTATCCGGACAACAGCCCAGAGGCCCTGCTGCGGGTCATCGCCATGTTCATCGTGAGCGACGGGGAGGTAGCAGACGCCGAGTTGGAGATCTGCCAGCGCCTCGGCGTCCTGGCCGCCGTGGGCGGGGACCGCGAGACCTTTGCCCGGGTCTTCGATAGCTATTGCGACGACCTCATACAGCACGCAGGGACGCGGCGCACGGTTGCGCTCGCGGACGCGGAATGGGTCGAGGCGATCCTGGCCCCGGTGACCGACTTGGCCCACCGCCGGCTGTTGGCCCAGACCCTGTTGGTGGTCGCGCGCTCGGACGGCTGGTTCGCTGACGCGGAACTGAAGGTCGTCCGGCAGATGTTGGACCACTGGGGTCTGGCCCTGGAGGACCTGGGCTAGGCCGCCGGGGACCCTGTCGCCGCAGCGGTCGGGCCGAGGCCCTATCTACGGGTGGTCAACAGGTCGGGCAGGGCTGCACCGGCAAGCCGCGCCGCACCCAGCCGGGGCCAGCCCCGCTCCCGGCCATCCCCTCGCGGACGTTGTAGACCTGGGTGAACCCGGCCTCCCTGAGCGCTCCCTGCATCACGCCGCTGCGGTTGCCGGTGCGGCAGATCAGGGCCACCGGGGCATCCTTGTCGCCGCCGACGGCCTGCTCCACGGCCGCAACGAAGGCCGTGGGGCCTCCGGGCTGGCGCATGTCGATGCGCTTGGCCCCTTGGGGCACGCCGGTCTGCCGCCATTCCCCCGGGGTGCGGATGTCGATCAGGGTTAGAGACCCGGCGGCGGTCTGCTGGTGGGCCTCCGCGGCTGCCAGCTCGGGCTGGGCCCTGGACGAGGAGGCGGACGAGCAGGCGGTCAGCAGGAACAGGGCAGCGAGGGCTGCAGCTGGCAGTCGGGCGGTCGGGTGGCGCATCTGAGCTTGACCTCTATGACGTTGCTCGGCGGTCGGTCGCGACCGCCATGACGCCCGGCAGATGGAGGCAGCGAGCGCCGTATTCCATAGGCGATGACTGGGTCTGTCCGCACCGCTCGCCCCTTGCCCTCGACCCGCGCCCCGGCAATACTCCCGCCCCAGCTCAATCCCGCCCCCTATCAACACCGAGGCGCAGGAGTTCACACCATGTCCGACCCCATCCTGATCGGCAAGGGCCAGGTCCCCGTCTACATCCTCCCCAACATGGCCAACCGCCATGGCCTGGTCGCAGGGGCCACGGGCACGGGAAAGACGGTCACGCTGCAACGGCTGGCGGAATCCTTCAGCCGCATTGGGGTCCCGGTCTTCCTGGCCGACGTCAAGGGCGACCTGGCCGGGATCGCCAAGCCTGGCGGTA
This sequence comes from Chromatiaceae bacterium, assembly GCA_041307765.1. GTDB lineage: Bacteria > Pseudomonadota > Gammaproteobacteria > Chromatiales > Chromatiaceae > DYRB01. The sequence goes on along the minus strand of JBFZCW010000141.1, from coordinate 42 downwards.
CCAGCAAGAAGGTCGCCGAGCGGGTCAAGTCTCTGGGCCTCG
>JBFZCW010000140.1:0-8792 GCA_041307765.1 Chromatiaceae bacterium | reverse complement strand
AGGACATCATCGATTTTGGCATGGGCAATCCGGATCAGCCTACCCCGCAGCACATCGTCGACAAGTTGGTGGAGGTGGCCCGGCGGCCCAATACGCATCGTTACTCGGTCTCCAAGGGTATACCGCGCCTGCGGCGCGCCATCTGCAACTGGTATCGGGATCGCTTCGCTGTCCACCTGGATCCGGATAGCCAGGCCATCGTGACTATTGGGTCGAAAGAAGGCCTGGCCCATCTGGCCCTGGCCACCATGGCCGAGGGGGATACCGTCCTGGTGCCGAGCCCTGCTTATCCTATCCATCCTTACGGGTTCATCATCGCCGGGGCGGATGTGCGCCACGTTCCCCTGGTCCCTGGGGTGGACTTCTTCGAGGAGCTGACCAGGGCCATCACCGAGTCCTGGCCCAAGCCGAAGATGCTGGTTCTGAACTTTCCCGGTAACCCAACGACGCAGTGCGTGGAGTTGGACTTCTTCGAGAAGGTCATCGCCGTGGCCCGGGAGTACGGTATCTGGGTGGTGCACGACATCGCCTATGCCGACATCGTCTTCGACGGCTACGTGGCCCCGTCGATCCTCCAGGTCCCTGGGGCCGAGGAGATCGCCGTGGAGTTCTTCTCCATGTCAAAAAGCTACAACATGCCCGGTTGGCGGGTCGGCTTCATGTGCGGGAACAGGGACCTGGTCGCGGCGCTGGCGCGCATCAAGTCCTATCTGGATTATGGGACCTTCACCCCCATCCAGGTCGCCGCCATCGCCGCCCTGGAAGGCCCGCAGGACTGCGTGCGGGAGATCGCGTTGCGCTACCAGCACCGCCGCGACGCCCTGTGCGACGGGCTGGGGGCCGCCGGCTGGGAGATCGAGAAACCCAAGGCGACCATGTTCGTTTGGGCGCGTATCCCCGAGCAGTACAGGGACTTCTTCCCGCGCGAGGAGTCAAAGGGGGCGGAGTCGCTGTCGCTCAACTTTTCCAAGCACGTTTTGCAGCGGGCGAAGGTCGCCGTCTCACCGGGCATCGGCTTCGGCCAGCACGGGGACGATCATGTCCGCTTCGGGCTGATCGAGAACGAACATCGCACCCGCCAGGCGGTGCGGGGTATTCGCGACATGCTGCGCCACGACGCAAAACACGGTTGGCAGCCCAATATCTAAAGCAGAGGAGAGACGCATGGATCCGGTCAAGATTGGCCTACTGGGCCTGGGTACCGTCGGCGGCGGCGTGGTGACGGTCCTCACCCGCAATGCCCGAGAGATCGAACGCCGCGCTGGGCGCGGCATCGAGATCGCCCACGCCGCGGCGCGCGAGTACAACACCGCCGGCATCAGCGGGCTGGAGCAGATCGGGCGCATCGGCAGCGATGCCTTTGCGGTCGTGGACGATCCGGAGGTGGCCATTGTCGTCGAGCTGATCGGCGGCTACTCCCCTGCTCGGGAGCTGGTCTTGCGGGCCATCGCCAACGGTAAGCATGTGGTCACCGCCAACAAGGCTCTGATTGCCCGCCACGGCAACGAGATCTTTGCCGCCGCGCAGGAACAGGGGGTGACTGTCAGCTTCGAGGCCGCGGTGGCCGGCGGCGTGCCCATTATCAAGGCGGTGCGCGAGGGGCTGGCGGCCAACCACATCGAGTGGATCGCCGGGATCATCAACGGAACCGGCAATTTCATCCTCACGGAAATGCGCGACAAGGGACGTGACTTCGCCGACGTCCTGGCGGAGGCCCAGGCCCTAGGCTACGCGGAGGCCGACCCTACCTTCGACGTGGAGGGGATCGATGCGGCCCACAAGCTGACCATCCTCGGCTCCATCGCGTTCGGCATCCCACTCCAGTTCGAGAGGACCTTCACCGAGGGGATCTCACGTATCCAGGCCCAGGACGTCGCCTATGCCGGGCAACTCGGTTACCGCATCAAGCACTTAGGGATTGCTAGGCGTACCCCGGACGGGATTGAGATGCGCGTCCACCCGACCCTGATCCCGCACCGGCGCCTCATTGCCAACGTGGACGGAGTCATGAACGCAGTCCTGGTGAAGGGCGACGCCGTGGGCCCGACCCTCTACTACGGGGCCGGAGCTGGTTCCCTGCCCACTGCCTCGGCCGTGGTGGCGGATCTGGTGGACATCGTCCGAGCCCTGACCACAGACCCAACCAATCGGGTCCCGCACCTCGCCTTCCAGCCAGACGAACTGGCGGAGCTGCCGATCCTGCCAATGGAGCAGGTGGAGACCGCCTATTACCTCCGCATCACCGCCCTGGACCAGCCCGGAGTCATGGCGTGCATCGCTGGGATCCTGGGGGAGGAGGGGATCAGCATCGAGGCGATCCAGCAGAAGGAACCGGCGGAGGGAGACACCCATGTCCCGCTGGTCATGCTGAGCCATCGCGTCTTGGAGGGGCGCATGAACCAGGCCATCGCCCGCATCGAAGCACTCGATTCGGTTAAGGGCCCGGTGGTGCGCATCCGTATGGAAACCCTTGCGGGCTGATAGGAACAGGGTCGCCGGCGCCTCCGGGGTCGGTGGCGTCGGTGGCGTCGGGGGCTCCGCCCGCTCCTTGGATCTGCTGGTTCCCGGGCTCCTTGGACCGGTACCCATCCGGCCAGAGGACATCCCTGCCGTCCCCGTTCTGGAGCGCCTGCTCAGCCGCGGGACCCCCTTCCCCGGGGGCATTGTCGGCCTGACCGAGTCCCTATTCGGTGCCTTTGGGCTGGGCCTTGGGGAGTATGGTGGCGAGGACCCGCGTCGAGCGGCCCCCAGCGCACCCCTTTGCTACCTGGCCGATGCCCCCCATGGGGACCAGAGCGGCTATCGGCTTCATGCCGACCCCGTCCACCTGCGCCTCGACCGCGACCGTCTGCTCCTCTACGACACTCGCCACCTGGACTTGACCCAGGGCGAGGCCGACACTCTGGTCGCGCTCTTCAACGCCCACTTCGCCGTGGAGGACCTGACCTTGGAGGCCCCGGTCCCCGGGCGTTGGTACCTTCGCCTCGCCGAGGCGCCCAGGGTGCGCACCTGGCCCCTGGACGCCGTGGTCGGGCGTAGCGTCGCGCCCTTTCTGCCCACCGGGGAGGATGCGCGCCGCTGGGTCCGTTTGCTCAACGAGACCCAGATGCTGTTTGCCCAGGCTGAGCCCAACCGTCGGCGCGAGGCCGAGGGGCGGCTGCCGGTGAGCGGGATTTGGCCGTGGGGTGGGGGTGAACTGTCCAACCTGGAACCGCGGTCGCGGCATAGCTCGGTGTTTGCCGACCACCGACTGTCGGTCGGGCTGGCGCGGTGGGCCGGGGTCGCCCTTCATCCGCTGGCAGGGGTTGAGTGCGGCCTGGCTGCGGCCGTGGCCGAGGGCCCGGTCCTGGTGGTCTGGGACCGGCTCTGGCCGGCCGTGCTGGATGCGGATTCGGTGGTCTGGTCGGAGGAACTGGTGCGGCTGGACGACTGGCTGGCGCAGGTGCAGGGGCTGCTCGCGTCCCGGCGGCTGCACCATTGGGTCTTGGACGGGTGCCATGGCCATCCGCGGCGCATCGCCCGCCTGGACGCCTGGCGCCTGTGGCGGCGGGTGCGGCCGCTGGCAGCGATGCTGACAACCGCATGACGACTGCGGCATCCCGCTGCGAGTACGCGCGCGCCGATCCGATGACTGCCTTTGGGTCAGGGAGGGGCGGCAATGGCGGTCAGCAGCTCGTGACCCGTGCGCGGATCTACCTCAACACGGCGTTCATTTGGCCAGCCGTGGGTGTGGCCGGAATCGCCGTATCGAGCGTTCTGATCGCCGCCAGACGACAACAGACTGACTCGGCTAGACCATCGGCGAGTTCGGCACTGCGGCTGTCCACGCCGACACATGCGCGAACGGCAGCTAAGCGGCGCGCTTCTTGCTCACGGCGGTGAGGCCGCCGAGGTCCACGTCCTGTTTGTCTCGTTGGCCACGCTCCACCAAGTCTGCCAGCGAGATGTCTCTCAAGAAGCGAAAGATCTCGTCGCTCAGTTGGTCCCACAGGCTGTGTGTCAGGCAGCGCTTGCCGTCCCGGCAGTTTTCGCGCCCGCCGCAGCGGGTGAACTCCACCCACTCGTCCACGGCGCAGATGATGTCCGCGATGGAGATTTCTGAGGTCGGCTTGCCCAAGTAATACCCGCCCCCTGGACCCCGCACGCCCCGCACCAGCTGCTTGGCGCGCAGTGCCGCGAAGAGCTGCTCTAGGTAAGACAGGGAGATGCCCTGGTTGACGGAGATATCCGCCAGGGTGACAGGGCCCTTGCCTGAGTTAAGCGCCAGGTCGAGCATTGCCGTGACCGCGTATCTGCCTTTGGTAGAGAGTCTCATGGTGTCTTGACCTTCGCGAGGAAACCGCAATTACCAACAGTTCTTCTGGGAAATAGAGTAGGCATGGCGGAGCAAAATAGTCAAGAAAATCCCTGAAAAATCTCCTGGCAAAAAACGCGCCGCGCCCAGCCGTTAGTCGACGGTAGCTTTGGACAAGTTCCCCGCCTCGGGAAGGGATCGGGATTAAGGGTCGATCAAGCGCTAGACAGACTGGCGCTCGCCGCTGGACAACACGTCGACGGCCTGAACGGCCCCACCGCCCCCGGCGCCAAAGCGGTACCCCTGCCGGACGCAGTAGGCCAGCCACCTGGCGAGGAAGCTGTTCGCCTTCAACTTGGCGTCCAGGGCCGGATGGGCGTAGTGCCGATAGATGGGCAACGCGGTCTGGTGCAGGTCAAGCACCTCGACCTGCATCGCGTCGTGGTAGACGCACAGGCGGGCATTGGGGTCCAGACAATCCAAACCATCCGCGAAGTTAGGCGGGAAGGCGTAGGTCAAACGGATGAGAGTCGTGTAACGGGACTGCTCCAAGATCTGGAGGTGGAGATCGAGCCCGGCCGCTGGGCCTGCGCACAGAGACCCGCGGGACCGTCGCAGCTCTGGCGCCAATTGCATGAGCGAGTGATAGCTTTCCTCGCAGACAGCCATGAGCTCCCCCACCGTTGGGCGGGTCGCAAGCAACCAGACGGGATGCCAAAGGTCGAGCGGGACCTGCATGCTGACGCTAGTCAGCCCGCGGGGTCGAAACCACTTGAGGGGCGACGTACGCTCGAACCCTGCTCACGGGATGGCGTGGGATTGGGAGCACAGCGCCGCCGATCACGCCGTCCCGGACGCCTGACTGGCCTGCTGCGTGGCGATCTGGCCACGGACTTCGTCCATGTCGAGATCCTTGGCCTTGGCCAAGAGTTGGCGAAAGGAAGACTCGGGGAGCGCCCCCGCCTGTGCGAAGATGATGACTTGGTCCCGAAAGATCATCAACGTGGGGATGGACCGAACCTGGAAGTGGCCGGCCAATTCCTGCTCCTCCTCCGTATTAATCTTGGCGAAGACGATGTCGTCGTGATCCACGGAGACCTTGTCGTACACGGGCGCAAAATTGCGGCAGGGGCCGCACCAAGGGGCCCAGAAATCGACGATGACGAAGGCGTTATCCTTGATCGTCTGCTCGAAGTTGTCCTTGGTCAGTTCTACGACGGCCATATGTATTTCCTGACAGTTTTACATGACTGGGGATACTACCAAAATCCCAGACTGCCCGCAGTCCCTCGCGTCCGCGGGTGAGGGACATGACCTCTGCTCCTGCGACAAGACAGATCGGGACGGTAGGCGGGGGCTCTGCGCTCTGGCCCTGGCGCCTGTGCCCGACAAGCGCAGGCTAGCCCAGACCTGGCAGTCAGAGCCTCAACATTCGACGCCTTGCGCCTCGATCTGGTAAAAGTACGGAATCCTCAACGAGCGGAGCCTCCGGGCGGGGTACTTTGGCGCGGGTCGCGGCGGCTGGGCGCAATTGACCTCTGTGCCGCTTACTAAGCGGCAATTGCGAAGAGAAACAAGGCGAATTACTCGCATCGGCTGCTATCATGAGCGATAAAGTGCTGGGTTGCGGCAACGTGTTGATCAGCACTGGCTCGTCGCCGAACTGCACCCGGCCGCCGCGTCGAGGCAATCGATCCTCATGGAAGCCTGTGTGACCGGCTCCCGCGTGCGCGCCTCGGACTCCAGTCCCAAGCACTGACGCAGACCACAGCCAGGTCAAGACACGACTGAGTCGATACCGATCACTACCAAGATGGGAGGAAGAACCATGTCCGAACTGCTCGACTATTCGGGCCTCTATCAGTTGCTTGCCGATCTCGTCGCAAAGAAACGCACCAATACACTCCTTGGCAAGACCGATACGAACCACTCGGTCATGATCGGCATTCGGGGTGGGGAGATTGTCTCACTCATTTGCTCGGGAAAACGTGGTCGCGCAGCGATTCCCGCAATCCGCAACATCGCGGCCCTCACTTTTCGACTAGACGATGCGGCGAGCCACGCGAGCGGGACGGACCTGCCGCCGACGGCGGACATCATGGGCGCCCTGAGGCCGTCAGCCGATCCCCAGGATGCGGGACAGTTCGCGGCACCGCGAGGGGCGGCTGCGCCGGATTCTCAAGGCGATGGACCTAAGCTGTGTGAATTGCTGTCGCGGTTTCTCGGGCCCATTGCCCCTGTCATGTGCTCGGAAACCATCAGGGCCGCGGGCGGGTTAGGTAACGAGGCGCAGAAGCAGCACGTGATTCTCGCCCTGGCCAAAGAGATCGACAACGAAGCCGAGGCGGCGCAGTTTATCGACAGTGCGCGCAAGATGCTTGGGGCTATTTGACGGCGGTAGGCCATCCCAGTTCGGCCGTGCGAGCTGGGCCGGCGTCCTGACGGGCGGAACGCCGGCCAAGTCGCACTTCGTTAGGTGCGCGTCTTATTGAATCGCTTCATGACCTGAGAGAAACTGCGGCGCAGTAGTTCGACGGAGCGTGCGAGATCCCCAATCTCGTCGTTACGCTGGATGTCCAAGGTTCGATCGAGGTCGCCTTTCACGACCGCATGGGCGGCACTGGTGATTTCCAGGATTGGCGAGATTAAGTTGCGGCGCACCAGGATGTTGATGGTCGCGAAGATCAGGCCGAACAGAACCGTCAGCAAACCGACCGCGACCAAGCTGCGCTGCATCGCCAGTGCGTTGACGTCCGCAATTGGCACGCCGACCACCTCGATGCCGACGATATCTTTGTCCTTGTAGTTGTACCCGCTGGTCCGCCCATATTGCGCCGTGATCTCGGCGTGCACCTTGTCGGGATCGCCGTGACACTGGAGGCAGCCGGGCTGGCTGGCGATGGGGGCGGAGGCAACCAGCATGCGTTGACCCCCGAGGTCGCCCTCGCTTTGGAGGTTGGTCAGGCCGGGGTCTGCCCGAAACTCCTGCAGCAGATCGCGCTCGAAGGGCTCTGGGCTGTTGGCAGGATTTAGCGGGTTGTCGGAGACGTTACGGATTGCATATCGACCCTGGAGCTCTTTGAAGTGGTGCGCGACCCGGCTGACCGCCACAATGCCGGAGAACCCAGCCGAATGAAACTGCTTGTTCTCGATGAACCAGGGTCGCATGTCCTTGCCGATATACCCCTTGATGGATTTCACCAGGTCGCCTAGTAGATGCAACTCCGAATTGGCCTGGGAAAATACTTCGGTCCGGGTGAAGTAATAGATGGCTGGGGCGCTGATGGCAATGCTGAGGAAATAGAGCAGCAAGAGGGACGTGTTGAAACGCCGGGCGACGCTGCCCGATCTGGCGGGCATCGAATGCGTGGTTGACATGTAAATCCTCCTGGGGTGTACGGTTGAACTAATTCTTGTCGGCTTGGTGGATCGTTGGCCCGCCATCCAGCGCATCGCGCGGCTCAATGTCGCGCGATGTGCGCAGAAATGATGTGACATCTTCTACAGCGTGTAAACCCCACCTAGGAACGCCTTGGTCAAAGCTTTGCGCCGAACAGGATGGGTTTGCGAAAAGCGGACTGAAAACAACAGGGGCCGAGCCTTTGCCAGGCTCGGCCCCCGCCAAGGGCCCCAGGAGGTGGTCTGAGCGCCTAGTGGATGTCCTTCCAGTATTCCTTCTTGAGCAGATAGGCCAAGACGAAGAGCAGGGCCAGGAAACCGAGGACGTACCAACCCAGACGCTGGCGCTCCAAACGCATCGGCTCGCCTGCATAGGTCAGGAAGTTGGTTAGGTCACGCACCAGCGCGTCGTATTGCTCCGCGGAGAGCTTGCCGGGCTGGACCAGTTTGACTCCGGTGGGGGCGGCGGCGCCCTCTCCGTGGTGCTCGGCCATGACAGGCTCTTGGACGCCCTGCAGCCCTTGCAGGACATGGGGCATGCCCACCGCCGGGAAGACGACGTTGTTCACGCCCCAAGGCCGGGTTGGGTCCACATAGAAGCTCTTCAAATACGTATAGACCCAGTCCGGGCTGCGCCAGCGGGTGACCAGGGTAAGGTCCGGCACGGCAACCCCGAACCACTTCTCGGCGTCCTCCGGGCGCATCGGGATGGCCATCTGATCGCCGGGCTTGGCCTCGCCAAGGATGTAGTCCTTGCGGAGGTCTGCCTCACCGATCCCCAGGTCTGCTGCCATGCGGTTGTAGCGCATGTATTTGAGCGAGTGACAGCCCATGCAATTGTCGACAAAGGCCTTGGCTCCACGCTGCAGGGAGCCCTGATCGGACAGGTCGATGTTGGCATTCTGCAGGGCGGGGCCCCCGCCGCTGGCCAGGCCGAGGGCCGGGGCCGACGCCAGAACCGCCGCGATGATCAGCTTATTCATTCGGTCACCCTCTCCGGAACCGGCTTGGTCTTTTCGATCTTGCTGTAGATTGGCATCAGCAGGAAGAACGCGAAATACAGGGCGGTAAAGATCTGCGCCATCAGGGTCGCAATCGG
>JBFZCW010000139.1:0-50430 GCA_041307765.1 Chromatiaceae bacterium | reverse complement strand
TCCTGGTGGCGCTGCCCATGCGCCCCCCGCGCCAGGTGAGCAGTCGGGTCGTGAGGGTGGGGGCCCGCGGGGTCGAGGAGCCGGAGACTGTCCAGCGCCTGCTGCTGGAGATTCCGGGGGTCGAGGAGGCGGTGGTGGTCGCCGAGGAGGGCCTCGCCTACCTCAAGGTGGACAATCGCCGACTCGATTCGGCAAGATTACAGACCGTTTGCGCCGGGGCCTGAGGCCGGGCGCCAGGGCCAGATTCAATCACGGCCGTGCCTCCGGGGGCGGTCTTTCATCGGGGCAGGGGAGGGTACGATGTCACGAGGCGTCAACAAGGTCATCCTGATCGGGAACCTCGGCAACGAGCCCGATGTGCGCTACATGCCAAGCGGCGACGCCGTGGCCAATGTCAACATTGCCACCAGCGAGGCATGGAAGGACAAGAACACGGGCGAGATGCAGGAGCGCACCGAATGGCACCGCGTGGTGTTCTTCGGAAAGATTGCCGAGGTCGTCAAGCAGTACCTGCACAAGGGCTCCAAGATCTATGTCGAGGGCAAGCTGCGCACGCGCAAGTGGCAGGGGCAGGACGGGCAGGACCGCTACACCACGGAGGTTGTGGTGGACATCAACGGGACCATGCAGATGCTCGATGGCCGCCCGGGCGGGGGCACCGCCCAGTATGACGACAGCGACGCCCCGCGTGCGAGCGGTGGCGGTCAGCGCCCGGCCTCGGCCGGGGGCGCCGGTCAGCGCGGCGTCGAGCAGCCGCCTTTCGACGACGACATCCCGTTCTAGGGAGACAAAATGCGAACGCTATTGGTTACCGGCGGGGCCGGCTTCATCGGCGGTAATTTCATACACCTCCTGATGGGCCAGGGCGGGGTCCAGGTCGTCAACCTGGACAAGCTGACCTACGCGGGCAACCTCGATACCCTCGCCCCCTTGGCGGCCAATCCGGCTCACGTCTTTGTCCAGGGAGACATCGGCGACCGCGACCTGCTGAGCCGCCTGCTGCGGGATTACGCGGTGGACGCGGTCGTCAACTTCGCCGCAGAGAGCCATGTGGACCGCTCGATCGATGGCCCTGCGGCCTTCATCGAAACCAATGTCCTGGGGACCTTCAACCTGCTGGATCGTGCCAAGGACTACTGGTCCGGGCTCAGCGCCGAGCGCAAGGCGGGTTTCCGCTTCCTGCACGTCTCCACCGACGAGGTCTATGGGTCCCTGGGTCCAACCGGGCTGTTCACCGAAGAGACGGCATACGCCCCGAATTCTCCTTATTCCGCCTCCAAGGCGGCTTCGGACCACTTGGTGCGGGCCTGGCACCACACCTACGGTCTGCCGGTCCTGACCACCAACTGCTCGAACAACTACGGCCCCTACCAGTTCCCCGAGAAGCTGATCCCTTTGATGATCCAGAAGGCGCTGCGAGGGGAGCCGCTGCCCCTCTATGGTGACGGCGGGAACGTGCGCGACTGGCTCTTCGTGGAGGACCACTGCCTGGCCATCCTGCGCGTCCTGGAGGGCGGTCGGCCGGGCGAGGTCTACAACGTCGGCGGCAATAGCGAGCGCACCAATCTCCAGGTGGTCGATACCCTCTGTACCTTGCTGGACGAGATGGTCCCGGCCTCTCCCCATCGGCCCCATGCGCGGCTGAAATCCTTCGTCAAGGACCGCCCCGGACACGACCGGCGCTATGCCATCGACTCCAGCAAGCTGCAGCGGGAGCTCGGCTGGGCGCCACGGGAGACCTTCGAGAGCGGGCTGCGGCGTACCGTAGCCTGGTACCTGGACAACGCCGACTGGTGTGCCCGCGTGACGGACGGGAGTTATCTCGGCCAGCGTCTCGGCACCGCCGGACACCTCGGTATTTGACCATGAGCAGAAAGGGCATCATCCTGGCGGGGGGCTCCGGCACCCGGCTCTATCCCCTGACCCACACCATCAGCAAGCAGCTCCTGCCGGTCTACGACAAGCCGATGATCTACTATCCCCTGTCCACGCTCATGCTGGCGGGGATACGGGAGATCCTGATTATCACCACGCCCCGGGATCAGGCGTCTTTTCGGGACCTGCTCAATGACGGCTCCCAATGGGGCATCACCCTGCGCTATGCGGTCCAGCCCGAGCCAGCGGGGCTGGCCCAGGCCTTCCTCATCGGGCGGGATTTCATCGGCAGCGACCCCTCCTGTCTGATCCTGGGGGACAACATCTTTTACGGGCATGGGCTTATCCACCAGTTGCGCGCGGCATCCGCCTACGAGCAAGGCGCAACGGTGTTCGGCTACTGGGTCAAGGACCCAGAGCGCTACGGCGTAGCCGAGTTCGATGCGCAAGGTCGGGTGGTCAGCCTGGAGGAGAAGCCCAAACGCGCCAAGTCCAATTACGCCGTGACTGGGGTCTATTTCTACGATGACCGGGTGTGCGAGTTGGCCGGGGGGCTCAAACCCTCGCCGCGCGGGGAGCTGGAGATCACCGACCTCAACAACCTTTACCTGAAGGAGGGCCAGCTGCGCCTGGAGAAGCTTGGCCGCGGTGTCGCCTGGTTGGACACTGGAACCCACGAGTCCCTGATGCAGGCCGGCGACTTCATCCAGACCATCGAGCAACGCCAGGGGCTCAAGGTCTGCTGTCCGGAGGAGGTCGCGTACCAGAACCGCTGGATCGATGCGGCCCAGCTCAGGGCCATCGCTTCGCTGCTGGCCAAGAGCGGCTACGGGGACTACCTCATGGGGCTGCTGGAGCGGGGGATGGAACCTTGAATGTCATCGAGACGGACATCCCTGGGGCCCTGATCGTCGAGCCGAAGGTCTTTGGAGACGCGCGGGGCTGGTTCATGGAATCCTGGCAGGTCGAGCGCTACGCCGGCCTGGGTATCCCGGAACGTATGGTTCAGGACAATCAGGCCTACTCGGGCCACGGCATCCTGCGCGGGTTGCACGTCCAGTGGCCATACCCCCAGGGCAAGCTGGTCCAGGTGTTGAGCGGTGAGGTCTTCGACGTTGCGGTCGATATTCGCCGCGGTTCTCCCTGGTTCGGGCGCTGGGTCGGGGTGACGCTGTCGGGGGAGAACCGGCGCCAGTTCTGGGTCCCGCCGGGTTTCGCCCACGGCTACGTCGTGACCGGGTCCGATGCCCTGTTCACCTACAAGTGCACGGATTTTTATCACCCGGAGACCGAGTTCTGTCTGCGCTGGGACGACCCCGACATCGGGATTGCATGGCCGCTGGACGGTGAACCTATCCTCTCTGACAAGGATCGCCGCGCGTCCTTGCTGCGTGATATCCCCGCCGACTGCCTGCCGCTCTACCACGAGGTCTGACATGGGCCCAACCACAAGCCTGCCACGCATCCTGCTCATCGGCGCCAATGGCCAGGTCGGCTGGGAGTTGCGCCGAAGCCTGGCTCCTCTCGGGGAGGTGATTGCCGCCTCACTGGAGGGGGAGTACGGGCCTCGGGTCGACCTTGCCAGCCCCGAGTCTCTGACCCGGGTCGTGCAGGAGACGGCCCCGGATGCGGTCGTCAATGCCGCCGCCTATACCGCCGTTGACCGCGCCGAGTCGGATGCCGCGCTGGCCCATCGGATCAATGCCGAGCCCCTGCGGGTCTTGGGCGCCCTGTTGCGGGACCGGGGCGTTCCCGTCATTCACTATTCGACAGACTTCGTCTTTCCCGGAGAGGCCAGTCGGCCTTATCGGGAGGACGACGAGCCTGGGCCGCTGAGCGTCTATGGGTCCACCAAGCTTGCCGGGGAGCGGCTCCTACTGGAGAGCGGGGTACCCGCCATCATCTTGCGGACCAGTTGGGTCTACGGGGTGCGGGGCCAGAACTTCCTGCTCACCATGCTGCGGCTCTTTGCCGAGAAGGATGAACTGCGGGTTGTGGATGATCAGGTCGGGGCTCCGACCTGGAGCCGGATGCTGGCCGAGGTCACGGCCCAGACTCTGCACCGGATCCTGCGCCGTGAGGTGGATCTGGAGCGGGTGGCCGGCCTCTACCACGTCACCGCTGGCGGGGAGACGAGCTGGTATGGCTTCGCCAAGGCCATCCTCGATGCCAGCGGTCTCGGCTGCCGGCTGTTGCCGATCCGCTCGTCCGAGTACCGCTCGCCGGCCCGCCGCCCGGCTTACTCGGTGCTGGACAACACCAAGCTGTGGGAGACCTTCGGCCTGGCCCTGCCGGACTGGCGGACCTCACTCGGCCAGTGCCTCGAGGACCTGCGCTGAGGCCCCCGTCGGGATGGGCCGCCGGGGCCGGCGCGCCGCTTGGGGTGCGAAGAGGTGCGGTACAACCTCCTCGAACCGCGAGACGAAGTGGATGGTCAGGCCCTTGCGCACATGCTCTGGGACCTCTTCGAACTCGCCCCGGTTGTCCTCCGGCAGAAGGATCTCTTTGATCCCGGCGCGCCGGGCGGCGATCAGCTTCTCTCGCACACCACCGATGGGAAAGACCTCCCCCGTCAGGGTCAGCTCGCCGGTCATGGCCAACCGCCGCACAGGCTGATCGAGGGCGAGGGAGAGCAGGGCCGAGGCCATGGTGATGCCCGCCGAGGGGCCATCCTTGGGCGTGGCACCGGCGGGGACGTGGAGGTGGATGAAGGCCTTTTCAAAATAGGTCGCGTCTACGCCGAACGTCGCCGCGTGGGCCTGGACATAGCCGTAGGCAATCTCGGCGGACTCCTTCATCACGTCGCCGAGCTGGCCGGTGAGCTTGAAGCCGCGGCTGCCCTGGTGGATCCTGGCCGCCTCGATGGAGAGGGTCGCGCCCCCCATGGCGGTCCAGGCGAGCCCGGTGACCACCCCAGGACCGGACAGCTTGCGCTCGTCGCGGAAGACTGGGCTCCCAAGGTAGGCCTTGAGGTCGTCGACCCCGACGGTGATGGGCGTCTCGGCCCCCTCCAGGGTCTTGACCGCCGCCTTGCGCACGATCTTCCCCAATTGCTTCTCCAGGCGGCGCACCCCGGCGTCGCGGGCATAGCCATCGATGATGGCACGGAGCGTCGCCTGGTCCAGGCGCACGGCCCCCTTCGCCAGCCCCGCCCGGTCGATCTGGCGCGGCAGCAGGTACTTCTTGGCGATCTGGAGCTTCTCCGCGGCGATGTAGCCGGCCAGGTTGATCACCTCCATACGGTCGAGCAGTGGGGCCGGAATGCTGTCCAACTGGTTGGCGGTGCAGACGAAAAGCACCTTCGACAGGTCGAAGCGCAGGTCCAGGTAGTGGTCGAGGAAATCGACGTTCTGCTCCGGGTCCAGTACCTCCAGCAGGGCCGAGGCGGGGTCACCGTGGTAGGAGGCGCCGATCTTGTCGATCTCGTCGAGCATGATGACGGGGTTGGCCGTCCCGGCCTCCTTGATGGCCTGCAGGAACTTGCCCGGCATGGCCCCGATGTAGGTGCGGCGGTGGCCCTTGATCTCGGCCTCATCGCGCATGCCGCCCAGAGAGAAGCGGTAGAAGCGCCGGCCCAGGGCGTCGGCAATGGAGTGACCGATGGAGGTCTTGCCCACCCCCGGCGGCCCCACCAGCAGGATGATGGATCCGGACACCTCGCCCTTGAGGATCCCCACGGCCAGGAACTCCAGGATGCGGGTCTTGACGTCATCCAGACCGTAGTGGTCGCGGTCTAGAACGCGCCTGGCCCGCTTCAGGTCGAGCTTGTCCTGGGAGTGAATGCCCCAGGGCAGCAGGGTGATCCAGTCCAGGTAGTTGCGGGTGACGGCGTACTCCGGCGAGCCGGTCTCGAGCATCGCCATCTTGTCCATCTCGTCGGTGACGCGCTTTTGCGCCTCATCGCTCAAGTGGAGTTTTTCCAGGCGCCCCTTGAACTTGTCCAGCTCCGCGGTGCGGTCGTCCTTGGCCAGACCAAGCTCCTTCTGGATCGCTTTGAGCTGCTCGCGGAGGAAGAACTCGCGCTGCTGGCCGTGCATCCGCTCCTCGACGCTATGGCGGATTTTTTGCTGGGCGCGCGCCAGCTCCAACTCATTGTTGAGCAGGATCAGGACCTTCTCCATGCGCGGCAGGAGCCCCACGGCCTCCAGGACCTCCTGGAGCTGGGTCTTGGTGGCGGTGGTCAGGCTGGCGGCGAAGTCCGCCAGGTGGGAGGGGTCCTCGGGGCCGAAGCGGTCGAGGAACATGCGCAGCTCTTCCACGTACAGGGGGTTGAGCGGAAGCAGCTCCTTGATGGTGTTGATGACGGCCATGGCGTAGGCCTTGACCTGCTCGTCCGGCGGCCCGGCGGGCTCCGGGATGTAGCTCACCTGGGCGGAGAAGGGGGCCTCGCGGGAGACCCAGGTATCGACGTGGAAGCGTTGCAGGCACTCGACCAGAACCTGGAGGTGGTCGTCCTGCCGGTGGACCCGGTGGACGCGGCAGGCCGTTCCGACCTTGCGGAAGTCGCCGACGGCGGCCTGTTCCGAGGTCTCGCCGTCCACCAGGATGACCCCGAGGATCTTGTGCTCGGTCTCCCCGACGGCCTGGAGGGTCGAGGCCCAGTGCTCGGCGTCCATCACCAGGGGGACGGCCTGGCCGGGGAAGAATGGGCGCGCAGCCACCGGCAATAGGTGGATCTGGGCGGGCAGCACGTCGTTGGCTCGGGCCAGAATAGTGCTGCCGGTCTCAGCCCGGGCCTCCCCCGTGCCCGGTGCCGGGTCTGACGGTTCGCCCGTGTTTGCCGCGTCTTGATCGGTCATCGACTCTCCGACGGTTGCATGCCGTGCCACCAAAAGGGGCAAAGCGTGAAAAAACCCTGTCACGACCAGTTAATCTCTGGGCAAGTCCCGGCAATTCCAAGCCGCATTGGCGAGACGGATGTAGGCATCGACTGCAATCGCTTCTGCCCTCTGCCCCGGGTCGATCCCTTGGGCCTCAAGAAATCCCGGCGGCAGGGTCCCCTTCAGGGTGTTGCGCAGGGTCTTGCGGCGCTGTGAGAACGCCTGGGCCACCAGCCGAGATAGCGTCGCGGCGTCGGAGACGGGCTGGGGCAGGGGTCGGTAGGGGATGAGGCGCAAGAAGGCAGACTCGACCTTGGGGGCCGGGGTAAAGGCACCGGGGCCGATGGTGAATAGGGCGGTGGCGCGGCAGAAGGCCTGGATCATCACGGACAGCCGACCGTAGGCCTTGCAGCCGGGCTCGGCGGCGATACGTTCCACCACCTCCTTTTGCAGCATGAAGTGCATGTCCTGGATGCATCCCGCCTGTTCCAGGAACCGGAATAACAGGGGCGTGGAGATGTTGTAGGGGAGGTTGCCCACCACCCTCAGCCGGGCGTCCCCCTCGCTCAGCCCACACAGGTCGAAGGTCAGGGCGTCGGCACTATGAACGGTCAGGTCGCCCCGGGTGGCAAAGCGCTCGACCAGGGGACCGATCAGGTCACGGTCGATCTCCACAACGTCCAGGTGCCAGGTCGTGGCGAGGAGCCCCGCAGTGATGGCCCCGCGTCCCGGTCCGATCTCGACCAGGTGGTCCCCCGTCCGTGGCGCGATGGCAGCGAGGATTCTGGCGATGACGCCGGGGTCGTGGAGAAAGTTCTGGCCGAAGCGTTTGCGGGGGTGCATGGGGCAGGATCGCGCGGGGACGGGGAAGGGGAGAAAACAGGACCTGGTTGGGGGCGGAGCAGGCGGCCGCGGGCATGCCGCAACCACACCGCCTGGCGTCCCTCAGCAGTTCTGACAGATCTCGTGGGTGAAGCGCTCCAGCTTCAGAGTGTCTGCGGTGAACAAACGGATACCCTCGGAGAGCTTGGCGGTGGCCATGGCGTCTTCGTTCAGGTCCCAGCGGAAGGTCTTTTCGTCGTAAATCACCCGATCGATCACCATGTCCCTGGCCTTGTCCGGGTCAAGTTTGCGCGGGACATCGCCCTCGCTGGCCGCCAACTCCGCGAGCAGGGGGGGCGAGATGGTCAGGTAGTCGCTTCCCGCCAGTTCCAGGACCTCATCGACGTTGCGGAAGCTCGCGCCCATGACCACGGTGTCGTAACCGTGGGCTTTGTAGTAATTGAAGATGCGCGTGACGGAGCGCACCCCCGGGTCTTCGTCGGCTGGATAGCCAGAGACGTGTTCGGCCTCCTTGTACCAGTCGAGGATGCGGCCGACGAAGGGGGAGATAAGGGTGACGCCGGCGTCGGCGCAGGCGACGGCCTGGGGGAAGCTAAACAATAGGGTTAGATTGCAGTGGATGCCGCGGCGCTCCAACCGCTCTGCGGTGGAAATTCCTTCCCAGGTCGAGGCGATCTTGAACAGGACCCGGTCGGAGTCGATCCCAGCCTGGTCGTAGAGTTCGACGAGTTCCTCGGCGCGGCGCAGCGTCCCGTCCGGGTCGAAGGACATGCGTGCGTCGATCTCGGTGGACACCCGCCCAGGGACCACCTTGAGGATCTCGGCACCGAAGTTCACGGCCAGCCGTTGCATGGTCCAGCGCGCCCGGCTCTGGGAGTCTGTCCCCTTGGCCCGTCCGAAGACGGCCGCGTCCTCGACCAGGGCACGGTACTGGGGCATCTGGGCTGCCTTGTACAGCAAGGAGGGGTTGGTGGTGGCGTCCTGGGGCTTGTACTGGGCAATGGCCTCGAAGTCCCCGGTGTCCGCAACCACTGTGGTCATCCGCTTGAGCTGATCGAGTTTAGTCATCGTCTGGTACCTTGGATGGGTCTGAAGCCGAGCTTTCACCTTAGACGAATCGGGTGACCGTTTGGAAGCGGCACGGGTTGATGGCTGCCCACGCGCCAGACAGCCGGGCCCGGAGGGGCCATAATGCCACGTACCCTGCAGGTTGAGGCGATGCGATGCACCAACGATTCCAGGACTATTTGCTCCCATCCGGGAGTAAGCCACGGTTGGTGGCGACCCTGACTCAGTGCGGTTGGCGTCTCCTGGAGGATCCGCCCGGGCTGGCCGCGGTCCGGCTGCTCGACAGTTTCGATTGGGGCGCCTACCTGGCTGGGGCAATCGTCGAGGAGCGCCTGGAGGCCGGCAAGCGGCGGCTCCTGTGGCACGACCTGTCCGGCGGCGAACCGACCCTGGAACAGTTGATCTTCGACGCGCCTGGCCTGGCCCGGGATCTTGCACCAGGCCCCGTGCAAGGACGAATCCTGGCCGCCATCGGTGTACGCCGGCTGCTCCCAGCGGTAGAGATGGAGGTCGAGACCCAGGTTCTGCGCCTGCTGGACGATGAGGAGAAGACGCTTGTTCGTCTGGTGATTGAGGAGTATCGGCTGTCCGGCAAGGAGCCGCGCCGCGGGCTGGCCTCGCGCCTTTCGGTGAACCCCCTCAAGGGCTATGAGGTTGAGGCGCAGGCGGTCGCCGATTGGTTGAGCCATGGGTTCGCGCTTGAGCCCGCGTTGCGACCGCTATTGGCCGAGGCCCTTACTCTCGGCGAGCGGCCCCCCGGCGGCTATTCCTCGAAGCTGGCCTATCGGCTCGATCCGGCGGAGCGCGCCGATGAGGCTCTACGGCAGATTCTACTTGGACTGCTCGACACCATCGAGGCCAACATCCCGGGGGCGAGGGAGAATCTGGACAGCGAGTTTCTCCATGACCTGCGGGTGGCCACCCGGCGTACTCGGGCGGCCTTGGCCCAGATGCCCGGGGTTTTGCCCCCACAGGTGGAGACAGAATTCAGGGCCCACTTCGCCTGGCTCCAGCAGGTGACGGGGCCGGTTCGCGACCTGGACGTCTATCTGCTCGATTTCGACGCCTACCAAGCGAGCCTGCCGCAGTCCATGCGGGGGGACCTGGAGCCCCTGCGGTTCTATCTCCTGTCGCACTACGCCGACGAGCATCGGCTCCTCGTCGAGGCGCTGAACTCTGTGACGATGGACCACTTGGTGCATCACTGGCGGCAGGTCCTCACCGAGCCGACACCCGCGGAGATGGCCCCTGCCAACGCCGATCGCCCGATCAAAGCCCTGGCGGACGAGCGCGTCTGGCGCATGGTCCGGCGCGTCCGCAAGGAAGGCCGCGCCATCACTGTCGAGTCCCCCCCGGCAGATATGCACGAGCTGCGCAAGAGCTGTAAGAAGCTACGCTATCTCATGGAATTCTTTCAGAACCTTTACCTTGGGCAGGCCATTGGCGGGGCTATCAAACTGCTCAAGGTCCTGCTCGACAATCTCGGGACCTTCCAGGACCTAGCCGTGCAGGCCGGCCACCTTCAAGATATGGCTGCGCGCATGCAGGCGCAGGGTCTGACGGGCACGCCGGCCCTGCTTGCGATGGGCGCACTGGTCGCAGATCTCCTGCGCCGTCAGGAGACCGCCCGGGAGGCCTTCGCCGACACCTTCCGGGGTTTCGACTCCGATCGGGGCAGGGGGCTCTTCCGCGGGCTCTTCCACGCTGGTCCGGGGGGGGCCGATCCGGGGGCGGAACCTGGATCCGATCCGCAGCCGGATCCGGGGCACGGATCTTGAACATCGTCGGCGTCTACAGCATCAAGGGCGGGGTGGGAAAGACGGCGACTGCAGTCAACCTCGCCTACCTCGCCGCGGAGGGAGGCAGCCGAACCCTTCTTTGGGACCTGGATCCACAGGCCGCAGCGACCTTCTACCTCCGAGTCAAGCCGAAGGTGAAGGGCGGCGGTAAGTCCCTGGCCCATGGCCGCACCGACCTCGACGGTCTGGTGAAGGCCACCGACTTTGACGGCCTGGACCTCCTCCCCGGGGACTTCTCGCTACGCAACATGGACCTGATGCTGGAAGACGCCAAGCGCCCGACCAAGCAGCTGCTGCGCTTGCTGAGGCCCCTGGCGGATGCCTATGACACGGTGTTCCTGGACTGTCCGCCCAGTATCTCCCTGCTTTCCGAGAACGTCTTCCGCGCTGCAGACCTGCTCCTGGTCCCGACGGTTCCCACGACCCTCTCGGAGCGGACCCTGGACCAACTCACGGGCTTTCTCGCGGACCATGTGCGGGTCTCGGGGATCGAGGTCCTGCCGTTCTTTTCCATGGTGAACTCGGGCCTACCGCTGCAGGTCGGACTCATGGAGCGCGTGGCGGCGCGTTATCCAGGCATGCTCCGCACCGCCATCCCGCTCACCGCGGATGTCGAGTCTATGGGCATCCACCGCCTGCCGCTCCAGGTCTATGCCCCGGGGTGCCCGGCTGCCCAGGCCTACCGGGCCCTTTGGGCAGAGGTCCAGGAGAGGGGTTAATCCCTAGCGCGTGGCATGTCGAATCGCGGCAAAGCGCTGCCGGCGTCTTTGAGTCGCGGCTCGATCAGCCCCTCAGGAACAACAACGGAGATCCCAGTGCAGCCCAGACGCGCGCTTGTTGCCACGACAGTCCTGTGCCTGTTTGCCTCGGGTCTGACACAGGCCGCGAATACTGCGGACGACGTCTTTCACCTGGAGGACCTGCGCGTCCGCATCACCGAGGATCTGCCCTATGTGGAGGTCCCCCACCGGGGAGGTTCCGTCACCCTGATGCGGCATCAGAACCCAGGCCACACTGTGGACCCGCCGTACGACCAGACGGCACGCCCCTGTCCGCCCTACTGCATCCAGCCCATGACCATGCCGGGCGGGGTGGAAACCATCGGTGAACTCGATGTCATCGCCTATCTGCGCAGGGCGGCCGCCGGCGATGATGGGATCCTGCTGATCGACTCGCGGACGCCGGAGTGGACCGCCCAGGGCACCATCCCCGGCTCCGTCAACGTCCCCTACACTCGGCTCGACCTCGGCAACGCCGCGCCGCGGGAGGTGGCGGACCTGCTGGAGCTGGAGTTCGGTGCCGTCCGGCGCGAGGGGCTCTGGAGCTTCTCCGGGGCCAAGACCCTGGTCTTGTTCTGTAACGGGCCCTGGTGCGGCCAGTCGCCGACCAATATCAAGGCCCTGCTCGACCTGGGTTACCCGCCTGGCAAGCTCAAGTGGTATCGGGGCGGGATGCAGGCGTGGGAGTCACTGGGGCTGACCACGGTCCGTGCGCAGGGGGGGGCCGGCGGCACCTCCGCCGGGGGCCCGGCTCGCCCCTGAGCCTGGCCACGGAGGTCGCTGCAACTGTGACACTGAGTTGGTCCTCGATGCCGATTCTGCTTGGCTTGGTCGTTCTAGCCAATGCCTTGCCGGCCCTGCTTGGACTGCTGCTCGGCCCGGCCCGGCCCCTGGACGGCGGCCGGTACCTGTCTCTCGACGGAAGGCCGCTCCTGGGCAGTTCCAAGACCTGGCGGGGGCTGGTTGCCTCTTTGGTCGGAACCGCCATGGGGGCGTTGGTCCTGGGGCTGCCCTGGGCTCTGGGTCTCGAAGTCGCGGCAGGGGCCATGCTGGGCGATCTCGCCGCGAGCTTCATCAAACGCCGATTGGGGCGGCCGCCGAGCGCGTCGGTGCCGCTTCTGGACCAGGTCCCGGAGTCCCTGCTTCCCGCCCTTGCGGTCAAGGCCCAACTCGCGCTGGGCTGGCCGGACGTTTTGGTGCTGATTCTGGCATTCATCGTCATCGACATCGTCCTGACCCAGACGGGACGGTGGGTCTCTGGCCTGATGGGCCGGTTCAGGCGCGTCGGAGCTCGTGGACCGTGATCTCGGGCAGGCAGTTGAGGCGGGCGTTGACGATGGAGCTCCCGGAGCCCACGGACGTGTAGCCGGTCATCCCCGCGTAGGTCCAGGGCCCTCCGGCCAAGCGGCGGGGGCACCGGGCGTCCCAGGTGATGGGGTAACCGCCGGGCAGACAGATCTGCCCACCGTGGGTATGGCCGCACAGCATGGCCCCGAAGCCCGCGTGGGCAGCCTGGCGGTAGACCTCTGGAGTATGGGATAGGAGCAGGGAGCAGGCCCCGTGCGGGATCGCTTCGGCGGCTTGTTGAATGTTGTGGACCTGGTAGTAGTGGGCATCGTCGATCCCGGCCAGGTGCAGTGCCGCCCCGTCGCGCTCGATCATGACCGACTCGTTCAGCAAGACCCGAATGCCTATGGACTCGATACCGGGCACCAGGCGGATGGTGTCGTGATTACCGAGTATGGCGTAGATGGGGTCCTTCAAGTGCAACCGGATGGCCCGCAGCCCCTCCAGGGCCGGTTCGAAGGGGCCATAGGTACGGGCGCGGTAGTCCCCGGTCAGCACGCACAGATCGTACTCGGCCTCCCGCACCCGCTCGGCGATGGCGTGGGTGATGCGCAGATCCAGGTCCGTGTGCAGATCGCTGAGTTGGAGGATGCGCATGCCTTCGAACGGCTTGGGGAGCCTTGGTACCACCAGCGGGTTATGGACGAGGCGGATGGTGCGGGCGTTGCGCTGGGCGCGCCCGTAAAGACCCGCGAGCCGCAGCGAATGGCGGATGAACCCGTGAACCGAATACCAGTTCTCCGGGTAGAAGAAGTGGGCTCCCCGACGGCCAAACGAGAAGACCTCGTGGTCCTCCTCCAGGCCCAGTCGTTGGCGCAGGTGGGTGCGGCCGATGCGATCCTGAAGCAGCGCAAGGTCGCCGCGAAGATCGGGTTGAGGTTCGGACATCATCGCGTTGATGGCACTGCCGCGGGGCTCGGGCTTTGATTGTCGCGCCACAGCGTTTCCATGGCTAGCCAGGGCCGACCAGTACCGTGGCGCCGGGGCCTGGCGCCATTCGGGCGAGTGTGCCGGTCAGGCGATGTCGGAGGGCCGATCCAGCGCCAGCGGGCTCCGTCCAATCTGGGCAGGTTGAGGGCAGGGCGAGGAGGGAGCCCCGGCCGGGTTGGCACGGCGGGCCTAGTCGTCTACCACAGACAGATAGGCGAGGATGTCCCCCAATTCCTCTTGGGTGAAGTCGGCCAGGATGTCGTCCTCCGGTGCCTCTGGGTCATGGATGCGGAGGCCGCGGCGGTATTTGTCGATTTGGCGCCACAGGTATTGGGAGTACTGACCGGCGAGTTGGGGCACGTCCTGGTCGGGGTCACCCCAGCCGTCCGCGCCATGGCAGCTGCGGCATTCCTTGGCGTAACGTTTGTGGCCCGCTGCCACGTCTCCCGCGTAAGTTGGAATCTGCACAATACGGCGCAGCTCCATCATGCGCTCGTAGGCGTTGAACCTTGGATCCGTTTCATCCATCGGCGTGAGGCGGGTCGCCAGCTTGATGCCTGACAGGTAGGCGGAGATGTCGAGGATCTCCTCATCGCTGAGCTGTCGTTCGTGCACATGCTCCAGCATGGGTAGGTTAGGCCGGGCGTTCCGCTGGAACAGCTTGACCTGCTTGTAGATGTACGCCAAGGGCAGCCCGGCGATGCGGGGATATTCGCCCTCCTTCCCGCCCTGACCGTCGTCGCCGTGACAGCCGGCACAAACGCCGTTGATGTCCTTGCCGGTCAACAAGTCGGGTTCGATGTCGGGCAGGGCAAAGTCCGCTGAGGCGGCGGGCAGCCACGCCAGTGCGGCGCAGACGCAGGCGGCCGCCGCCATTCCCCGCAGGCGCGGCACGCCTCGATCAGGCCGCTGGGGGTTGGGAACCAGGGCGCCGCCAGCGGCGCGACTCGGCAGGGCAGTGGTCATACAGGGGGCGCTCCGGCAGAGATCCAGGATCTAGGAGGACCGTTTGGCCATGGTCCGAAGAAGGCGCCGGCGGGGGCCTACAGGTCCTGACCAAACTTTAGCTGCACCTGCGGGCCGGGCGCTTGACGAACATCAATCTGGCGGCGAGGGGCCCTGGCCGGTCAGTCGGTGCGGCAGCCGCGGTCGGCCCCCCAACGTCACCGCTTCTGAGCTACACTAACACGCTTTTTTCAGAGGGCCAGCCCATGTTCAAGAAGTCCATGCAGATCAGCGGTTATGACGATGTGCTGTGGCAGGCCATCCGTGAGGAGGAGCGACGCCAGGAGGAGCACGTCGAGCTCATCGCCTCGGAAAATTACGCAAGTCCAAGGGTCATGGAAGCCCAGGGGACTGTGCTCACCAACAAGTATGCCGAGGGCTACCCAGGAAAGCGCTATTACGGCGGCTGCGAGTATGTGGACGTTGCCGAGCGCCTGGCCATCGAGCGGGCCAAGGCCCTGTTCGGGGCCGCCTATGCCAATGTGCAGCCGCACTCCGGGTCCCAGGCCAACGCCGCGGTCTACATGGCCCTGTGCGAGGCCGGCGACACCGTCCTCGGCATGAGCCTGGCCCATGGCGGCCACCTGACCCATGGGGCCAAGCCCAACTTCTCCGGCAAGCTCTACAAGGCATTCCAGTACGGGCTCGACCCGGCCACCGGGGAGATCGATTATGCGCAGGTCGAGGCGCTTGCCCAGGAGCACCGGCCGCGCATGATCGTCGCCGGCTTCTCCGCCTACTCCCGGGTGGTGGATTGGCAGCGCTTCCGTGCCATCGCGGACGCCGTGGGAGCCTATCTGCTGGTGGACATGGCCCACGTCGCCGGCCTGGTGGCGGCCGGCCTCTACCCGAGCCCGGTGCAGATCGCCGACGTGACCACCACCACCACCCACAAGACCCTGCGTGGCCCCCGCGGCGGCCTGATCCTCGCTAAGGCCAACCCCGAGATCGAGAAGCGGCTGAACTCGTTGGTCTTCCCTGGGACCCAGGGCGGGCCCCTGATGCACGTCATCGCGGCCAAGGCCGTTGCCTTCAAGGAGGCGATGGAGCCGGCGTTCAGGGACTACCAGGCTCAGGTCATCAAGAATGCGCAAGCCATGGCAGAGGTCTTCCTCTCCCGCGGCTTTGAGGTGGTCTCCGGCGGGACCGACGACCACCTCTTCCTGGTGAGCTTCATCGCCCAGGGCCTGACGGGGAAGGACGTGGACGCCTGGCTGGGTGCCGCCAATATCACGGTGAACAAAAACGCCGTCCCCAACGACCCCCAGTCCCCCTTCGTCACCAGCGGCATCCGCGTCGGGACCCCAGCCGTCACCACCCGCGGCTTCGGCCTCGCCGAGGTCAGGGACCTTGCGGGCTGGATGTGCGACCTGATCGACAACCGTGGAGATGCGGGAATGATCGAAGCGGTCAAGGCCAAGGTGTTAGACCTGTGTGCCCGGTTCCCTGTGTACGAGCGTTGAGTCAGGTGAGAGACCACCGGCTGGCGGCTGGCGGCTGGCGGCCGGTGGCTTGACGCCATGCGCTGCCCCTTCTGCGGAGCTCAGGACACGAAGGTGGTTGACTCCCGTCTCTTCGGGGAGGGCGACCAGGTGCGTCGGCGCCGCCAATGCGTTGTCTGCGCGGAGCGTTTCACTACTTTCGAGGCGGCGGAGCTGAACCTGCCTCGGGTCGTCAAGCGCGACGGGAGCCGAGTTCCCTTCGACGGGCGTAAGCTCCGCACGGGCCTGATGCGGGCGCTGGAGAAGCGCCCAGTGGGAACCGAGCAGATCGAGGCCGCCATCGCCCGCATCAACCGCCGTCTGGTGAGCGGCGGGGAGGGGGAGATCTCGTCCCGCCGCATTGGGGAGTTGGTCATGGAAGAGCTCCGCGGGCTGGATCAGGTCGCCTATGTTCGCTTTGCCTCGGTCTACCGCAAGTTCGAGGATGTGAACGCATTTCGCGAGGAGATCGACCGGCTCGAGCGGCAACCGACCCCGGAGGTTCGGCGCCATCAGCTCGATCTGCTGGAAGGCCTGGATCAGGACCCTCCGACGCAGGGCCAGCCGGCCAAGCGTCAGGGCAAGCCGTGAGCGACGCGGCCGACCATGGCTTCATGGCCCGCGCCCTGCGTCTGGCTGGGCGCGGTGTTTACACCTCGGACCCCAACCCCAGGGTAGGGTGCGTCCTGGTGCGCGACGGGTCCGTGGTGGGGGAGGGTTGGCACAGGCGTGCCGGTGGGCCCCACGCCGAACGCATTGCGCTGAGGGAGGCGGGGCAGGCGGCGCAGGATGCTGTGGCCTACGTGACCCTGGAACCCTGCTGCCACCACGGCAAGACCCCGCCTTGCACCGATGCCCTGATCGAATCCGGCGTCGCCCGGGTGGTGGCCGCCATGGTAGACCCCAACCCTCTGGTGGCCGGCCAGGGGCTTGGTCTACTGCGTGCGGCCGGTGTCGCTGTCGAATCGGGGATCATGGAGCCCCTGGCCCGTGCCCTCAATCCCGGCTTCGTCAAACGCATGGCGCAGGGGCTGCCCTATGTGCGATGCAAGCTCGCGGCGAGTCTGGACGGGCGCACCGCCATGGCCAGCGGTGAGAGCCGCTGGATCAGCTCCGAGGACGCGCGACGCGACGTGCAGTTCCTGCGGGCGCGCAGCTCCGCCATCCTCACCGGCGTGGGGACCCTGCTGGCCGATGATCCGTCGCTCAATGTCCGCCTCGACCGCATGGATCTTCCGGGCCTGGAGCCGGGCGAGACCGTGCGCCAGCCCCTGCGGGTGGTGGTGGACAGCCGACTGCGGACACCCGCCACGGCGCGCATGTTGTCCCTCCCCGGTGGCACCCTGGTCGCCTGCGCGGGTTGTCCACCTGAAGCGGTTGCCGTACTGGAGTCCGCGGGGGCACAGGTATATGTCTGCCCCGACGGTGCGGGCCGGGTGGACCTCGAATCCCTGCTGCGGCACCTTGCGGGCCAGGAGGTCAACGAGGTCCTGATCGAGGCCGGTCCAACCCTGGCCGGGGCCTTTGTGGCGGCCGGTCTGGTGGACGAGTTGGTCCTCTATCTCGCCCCCCATCTGATGGGTGACGCCGCCCGCGGCCTCTTCCACTTGCCTGAGGTCCGGTGCATGGCCGAGCGCTTCCCCCTCGCCCTGACCGACGTACGGGCCGTCGGGCCGGATTGGCGGCTGACCGCGCGTCTCGGGTGATGCGCCAGATGCCGAATTGCGGGCGAGCCAAGGGCCTCATCCTGGATGTTGAAACACATTAAATAGATTGTCTAAGACAATGTTTACAGGAATAATTCAAGCGATTGGTCAAATTAATCGCCTAGAGCCCCGCAGCGGTGACGTGCGGCTCACCGTGGCCACAGGCAAGCTCGCCCTGGCGGGTGTGAACCTGGGTGACAGCATCGCCGTCAACGGGGTCTGCCTGACGGCGGTGGCCCTCGGGGCCGGGGAGTTCGCCGCCGATATCTCCCGCGAGACGCTGTCCCTGACGACGTTGGGCGGGCTCAAGGCTGGCAGCCCGGTGAACCTTGAGAAGGCCCTGACCTTGGCCACGCCCTTGGGCGGACACCTCGTCAGTGGGCACGTGGACGGCGTGGGAGAGGTGCTCGACCGCCAGGACGACGGTCGCTCCTGGCGTCTGCGCATCCGGGCGCCGGCGGAGTTGGCCAAGTACATCGCCCAGAAGGGGTCGATCTGCATGGATGGGACCAGTCTCACCGTCAATCTGATCGAAGGGCGGGACTTCGAACTCAACATCGTCCCCCACACCCTGGTCGAGACCATCATCGGCGGCTATCGCCCGGGGACCCGGGTCAATCTGGAGGTGGACCTGATCGCCCGCTACCTGGAACGTCTGCTTTTAGGCGAGCGGGCCGCCGAGCCCAGGGTTTCCGGCCTAGACGAGGCATTCCTAGCGCGGCATGGGTTTCTCAGGGGCAGTTAGGGCTGGGGTCTAAACTCCTTAAACTTGAGCATCGACCCGCGCCCGATGGTCTTGCCCACCAGCGCTGTCGTGCGTGGGATCCTGTCTGCACCCTCTTAGCGAGTGCTGGTCTGCGCTCCGGGTGACGAGGTCCTTCAGAGTCTGCTAATCTACTTAGCTTTCCCTCGACCATCGGCGACGGCCCTTCCTCATGGAACTCAACTCGATCGAAGAGATCATCGAAGACCTGCGCTTGGGCAGGATGGTCATCATCATGGACGATGAGGACCGCGAGAACGAGGGCGATCTGCTCATGGCCGCAGATCGGGTGACGCCGGACGCCATCAACTTCATGGTCACCCACGGCCGTGGGCTCGTGTGCCTCACCCTGACCCAGGAGCGCTGCGAACGCCTGCGCCTACCCCTTATGGTGACGGACAACAACTCGCCTTATTCCACTGCCTTTACGGTCTCCATCGAGGCGGCCCAAGGGGTGACCACCGGCATCTCTGCCGCCGACCGGGCCACCACCGTGCGCGCCGCAGTCGCCCCGGACGCCGAGGCCAAGGACGTGGTCCAGCCCGGGCACATCTTCCCGGTCATGGCCCAGCCCGGCGGTGTTCTGGTCCGGGCGGGTCACACCGAGGCCGGATGCGATCTGGCCCGCCTGGCGGGTCTGCACCCCGCGGCAGTGATCGTCGAGGTCCTCAAGGACGACGGCGGCATGGCGCGGCGGCCAGATCTGGAGGTCTTCGCCCAGGCGCACGGACTCAAGATCGGGACTATCGCCGATCTGATTCACTATCGGGTCAACCACGAGAAGGCGGTCCTGCGGGAGTGCGAGTGCGATCTGCCTACCGAACACGGCGACTTCCGGGTGGTGGCCTATCGGGACACCATCGACAACGAGGTGCACTTGGCCCTGACCATGGGGGACATTTCTCCGGACCGCCCGACTCTGGTGCGGGTGCACATCCAGAATACCCTGTGCGACCTGTTCGCCACCCGTCATGCCAGTTGTGGCTGGCCCTTGCAGGACGTGATGCGGCAGATCGCGGCCCATGGCGAGGGCGTCATCGTGGTCTTGCGCAACCGCGACCGAGCGGGCGATCTCCTTGCACGCCTACGCGATTTCGACATCCACGGCGAGAATGACCCGATACCGCCTCGCCGCCAGGATCGCAGCGAGCTTCGGACCTACGGTATCGGGGCCCAAATCCTCGCGGACCTGGGGGTGCGGAAGATGCGCGTCATGAGCGCCCCCAAGGCCATGCACGGCATCTCCGGGTTCGACCTCGAGGTGGTCGAATATGTCGGCGGCGGGGCCTGATCGGGACCCGGCCGGATTCGTTCCCCTTTTTTCCGAATTCCAGGAGAACCGAGCCCATGATGATGAAGACCATTGAAGGGAACCTGCGCGTCCACAATGCCCGCTTCTGCCTGGTGGTGTCGCGGTTCAATAGCTTCGTGGTGGAGAGCCTGCTGATGGGGGCGGTCGACACCCTCAAGCGCCACGGGGCTGAGGACGCGGACATGACGCTGGTGCGCGTCCCCGGCGCCTTCGAGATGCCGGTGGCTATTGAGCGCCTCGCGGCCAAGGGCGGGTACGACGCCATCATTGCGATCGGGGCCGTGATACGCGGCGGGACCCCCCACTTCGAGTATGTTGCCGGCGAGTGCGTCAAGGGTATCGCCCATGTAAGCCTCAAGCACGGCGTCCCGGTCGCCTTCGGAGTCCTGACCGTGGACAACATCGAGCAGGCCATCGAGCGGGCCGGGACCAAGGCTGGCAACAAGGGTGCCGAGGCCGCGATGTCCGCCATCGAGATGGTCAACCTGTTGCGGCAGATCGGCTGACATGGCGAGCCGCCGCAGCCAGGCGCGGCGCTACGCCATGCTTGCTCTCTACCAGTGGCAGCTCACTGGGCAGAGTCCGAGCGAGATCGGTCGCCACTTTGTCAACGATCCCATCTGGATGGGCGAGGTCTCCGACTCGCTGGCGGCGGCTGCCGAGGATGAGGCTCGCGGTGACCCTGAGGAGAGGGTCTACGACCACGACCTCTTCGATCAGCTCCTGTCAGGGGTGCCGCGCCACGTCCAAGAGCTCGACGCCTTGCTGCAGCCCCTGCTGGACCGCCGAGTCGAGCAGGTAGACCCTGTGGAGCGGGCCATCCTGCGCCTGGGTGTCTACGAACTGGTGCACTGCCCCGAGATTCCCTATCGGGTCGTCATCAACGAGGCGGTCGATCTGGCCAAGTCCTTCGGGGCCGAGCAGGGGCACCGCTACGTCAATGGCGTCCTGGACAGGATTGCCCGCCAGGTGCGGGGGCGGGAGATGGTCAGCAGTACCCCAGCCCACTGAACCAGCGGCACTTCCAGGCTCTGGCCGATCCCGCGGTCTCCTTCTGCCGCCCTTTCGCCGATACGACCATCGGGTCAAGCGCTTTGTCGGAATTCGATCTGATCCGCACCTATTTTGGCCGCATGGGCAAGGAGCGGGCGGACGTGGTTCTGGGCGTGGGCGACGACTGCGCCTTGCTCCGGGTTCCGGCGGGACAGGATTTGGCTGTCAGCATCGACACACTGGTCGCCGGGGTTCATTTCCTGCCGGACTGCGATCCGGAGTCCCTGGGACACAAGGCCCTGGCGGTCGGCCTCAGCGACCTGGCGGCCATGGGGGCCGAGCCGGCCTGGGCGACCCTCGCTTTGACCCTGCCCCCCGAGCTGCCGCAGTCCAAGCCCGATTGGCTCGCCGGCTTCTGCCGCGGGCTCGATGCACTGGCGCGGCGGTACCGCGTGGCCGTGGTGGGGGGGGACACGACCAGCGGCCCGCTGTCCGTCAGCATCCAGGTCCACGGCCTAGTCCCCCCGGGCCAGGCGGTGCGGCGTAGCGGGGCAGCGCCCGGCGATCTGGTGTGTGTCAGCGGCACCTTGGGGGATGCCGGGCTCGCCCTGCGTCAGGTTCTTGCGGGGGACTTAGTGGCCGAGGGGCTTCGGTTGCGCCTCGACCGCCCAGAGCCCCGGGTTGCACTGGGGCTTGCACTGCGTGGCGTCGCTTCCGCCATGATCGATTGCTCCGATGGGCTGGCGGCGGATCTTGGGCACATCTTGGAGGCGAGCGGCGTAGGGGCCGAGATCCATCTTGCAAGCCTCCCCCAATCCGAAGCCGTCGCCGCGGTCGGGGACTGGTCTCTTCCTCTGGCCGCGGGCGACGACTACGAGCTCTGCTTCACTCTGCCACCGACTCGGCGGGCCGTCC
This sequence comes from Chromatiaceae bacterium, assembly GCA_041307765.1. Lineage (GTDB taxonomy): Bacteria > Pseudomonadota > Gammaproteobacteria > Chromatiales > Chromatiaceae > DYRB01. The sequence goes on along the minus strand of JBFZCW010000139.1, from coordinate 28,794 downwards.
TGTCCCGGCTGGTAACTGCCGGGGGTGTCGCTCTTGCCGCCATCGGGCGGATCGAACAGCAGCCCGGGATGCGCTGCCGCCTGCCGGACGGGACCGACCTAGCCCTTGTGAGGACCGGATATGACCATTTTGCCGGGTGAGGAGGGCCCGCGGGTCCGACTGCAGTTCCACTGGCGCCGGCCCAACCACTGGATCGCCTATGGCCTCGGCTCGGGCCTGTCCCGGTGGGCGCCCGGCACTGCTGGGACGCTGGCCGCAGTCCCGCTCTACCTCCTGTTGGAGCCGCTGTCGCTCGGCTGGTACCTGACGGTCCTTCTCGGGGGCTTCTTGGTCGGGGTCTGGGCCTGCGGCAAGACCGCGAGGGAGCTGCGGGACCATGACCCCGGCCCCATCGTTTGGGACGAGTTCCTTGGGTATCTGGTCACAATGACCGGGGCCCCCTCCGATTGGCGATGGGTCTTAGCCGGGTTTGTCCTGTTTCGGCTATTCGACATCTGGAAGCCCTGGCCAATCAGGGTCCTGGACGCCAAGATGCGGGGCGGACTGGGGATCATGGTCGACGACCTGGCCGCTGGGGTGCTGGCGTGGGTGGCCTTGCAGGGTCTGGTCCTTGGCTTCGGCTGAGGGGGCGCTTCGGACCGTCGCTGCTGCGTCGGCCTGGGAATGCCGATGGGCTCATGGCACGCGGCAAGGGATTGGGACGTCGACATGGCGCAGGGGGGAGCAGTGTGACGGGGCCGAACGGTTCGGCACTGACTCCCGGACCCAGCGCGCCAAGCCCTGGCCCCCCGCAGGCTGGCGGCGGCGCGCCCATGCCGCTAGACTCCCGGCCTTCGCGTCAGGGCGCCATGTCCAGCCACAGGGACTCACCCATGCATCGAACCAGCGGTATCGTCCTCCACCCGACCTCCCTGCCCGGGCCTTACGGTATCGGCGACCTTGGGCCAGGCGCATATCGGTTCTTGGACTTCCTCGATGCCTCCGGCCAGGGACTTTGGCAGATGCTCCCACTGGGGCCGACGGGTTATGGCGACTCCCCCTACCAGTGCCTGTCGGCCTTCGCCGGCAATCCGCTTCTGATTAGCCCGGATCTGTTGGCCGAGGACGGCTGGCTTGATCCAAGTGACTTGGCGGGCCCGACCTTTCCCTTGGACCATGTCGCCTTCGGAGCGGTGCGGCGCTGGAAGCTCGACCTCTTGGGTCGCGGGTACCAGCACTTCTTGGCCCGTGCTGCGGCGGCGGATCGCGATGCCTTTGGCTCCTTCTGCCGGGAACAGGCCCACTGGCTCGACGCGTACGTTCTCTATGCGGGACTTAAGTCCGCCCATGACCAGCGCCCGTGGACGGATTGGCCAACCGGCCTTGCCTTGCGTGACCCGGCCGCCCTGGCAGCTTGGGGCGAGACGCATGCCGAATGGCTCGAGCGGGAGCGCTTCCTGCAATTTTTATTTGCCCGCCAGTGGCGACGGCTACGCGCCTACGCCCATGAGCGGGGGATCCGCCTCGTCGGTGACATCCCGATCTTCGTCGCCCACGATAGCAGCGAGGTCTGGAGTCACCCGGAGTGGTTCCAACTCGACGGGCAGGGCTTGCCCACAGTCGTCGCTGGGGTTCCACCAGACTATTTCAGCGCCACCGGCCAGCGCTGGGGCAATCCTCTCTATCGCTGGGAGCGGTTGGCAGAGGAGGACTACGGCTTTTGGGTGGACCGCCTGCGCCACACCTTGGAACTTGTCGACCTGGTGCGGATCGACCACTTCCGCGGGTTTGAGGCCTATTGGGAGATTCCGGGTGACGAGCAAACGGCCGTGCGCGGGCGCTGGGTGCCGGGCCCTGGCCGTGACCTGTTCCGGGTCCTGCGCCGCGTCCTGGGCGAGGACTTGCCGCTGATCGCGGAGGATCTGGGAGTCATCACGGAGGATGTGGAAGACCTGCGCGACGAACTAGAGCTGCCGGGCATGGCGATCCTCCAGTTCGCTTTCGAGTCCACCGCGAGCGGGTTCGGGCGCAGCCAGTATCTGCCCCACAACCACCGGCGCCGGCTGGTGGTTTACACCGGGACGCACGACAACAATACGGTGCGCGGTTGGTGGATGGCGTCCGAGGAGGCGCTGCGCGACCACGTCCGTCGCTACCTGAATACTGAGGCCTCCGAGGTCCACTGGGACTTCATTCGCGCTGCCCTGTCTTCGGTGGCCGAAGCGGCCGTATTCCCCCTGCAGGACGCCCTTGGACTGGGTGCGGAGGCCTGCATGAACCGCCCAGGGACCAAAGAGGGAAATTGGACTTGGCGCCTGGCCGACAATGGTCTCACTCCGCAACTGGCGGCACGGCTGCGGGAGCTCAGCGACCTTTATGGGCGCTTTCCCTTTAAAATTGGGTGAGCGACCGAACCGGGACAGCCCCTGGCGGGTTGGGTGGTAAGGAGATGCAGGAGCGCCTCAAGGCTCGTCAGCTGGAGGCTGGCCCGCCAATGATCTAAGGGCCCGCTTGCGAAAGACCTGCATCTCCTTTGCCGCCTGGATGTCTCCCTTCGCCGTGGCTGTGGCGATGCCTTGGTCAAACGCTGCAACTGCATCGGCGTAGCGGCCCGACGCTGCAAGGGCCCTGCCGTAGAGCTTCCAGGCTGCGGAATACGCGGGGTCCAGGCGTACGGCCTCAGCTAGATGCGGGACGGCCCGCTTAGGGTCGTTCTGGTTGAAATAGGCGGTGCCGAGGCCATGACGCAGCAGGGCGGAGTCCTGGCCACGTGCCAGCATCGCTTCAAAATTCTCGATCACACCCATGGGCTGTGCTCCAGTCTGGGTTCGGGGTTCAAGCAGGCCCCAGGGCGAGGCCAACCCCGTGCCGGGCCCCCAAATTTCGGTGGCGGTATGCTTGACTAGGGTCAAGGCAAGAACGGGCTTGTAATGTCGCTCCGGTCGAGGTACGTTTTCTGCCGACATTGCGGTTTGCCTTGAGGCACTGCTTTGGGTCCGCAATCACGCTTGTCGCCCTATTAGAATTTGGAGGATGGTATGGTTACCTTTGGCGAGTTGCACGCGCAGAATCACAAGATCACCGAGCTTTCAAACGTCTTTCTCTATCTCACCCGCGATCGCGCCCTTTGCGACACCGAGGTCGCCTGCGATTTATTCTTTGATTACGCCAAGAAGGTTAGGGAACATATTGATTTGGTGGACAAACAATTGTGCGGGAGGCTCATCTCATACCCGGATCAGGCGGTGAAGAACACCGCCGATCGTTTCATGTCTGGTTCGGCAGAGATCAAGCGAATTTTCGCCTCCTACCTCAAAGACTGGTGCTCGGAAAAGCATAAGGAGTTGAAGGTGCGTAACCACGAGCGGTTTGTCCAGGAAACCAATCAAATGTTTACACTGGTTCTAGAACGCATCCAGCGTGAGACTGAACACCTTTACCCCTTGATTCGCAGGCTCGAAGAAAGGGACCTGGCCGCTTGACCCAGTCCAAGGGCCGTGTCGCCCGCACCGGGCGAGTCCGCTGAGGACGAGGGCACTGGCAAAAACTGAGCGGACCAGGGCTGTACAAGCAGTCACAAGAGCCGGAAGAAGATGGCAAGCGCAGCGGGCGCGCGCCGATGGGCAAGTCCGGCCCGGGCGTGGTCGTCGCGGCGGGGGTCCGGTGATGAGGCCCTGGACCGATCGCCGCAGTGTCAGGTATTCGAGAATGGAGCCTATCGTCGCTCTTTGATCTCGATTCCCAGTGAGCGGAGCTTGCGGTAGAGGTGCGTACGCTCCATCCCGGCCTCCTTGGCCATCTTGCTCACGTTGCTTGCGTGCTTGTTGAGCTGGTATTCCAGATAGGCCTTCTCGAACTGCTCGCGGGCCTCGCGCAACGGCTGGTCGAAGGACACTAGGCCCTCCAGGGATTGGGGCTGCGCGGTCGGTGCGCCACCCCCTAGGGCGGCCTCGACCTCGGCCTGGGTTACCTCCAGGCCGGCCCCGAGGATCAGCACCCGTTGCACCAGATTCTTGAGCTCGAGCACGTTCCCCGGCCACGGATAGTTGCGCAGGAAGTTCTGGGCGCCCACGCTGAAACGCCGGTAGGGCAGCTTCTCGTGGGTGGAGAAGTAGTCGACGTAGAAGTTCAGCAGGTCCGGTACATCCTCGTTGTGCTCACGCAGTGACGGGACATGCAAAGGGACCACGTTCAGGTGATAAAAGAGGTCCTCTCGGAAGCGCCCGGCGCGCACCTCCTCCTCCAGGTTGCGCTGGGTGGCGGCGACGATGCGCACGTCGATGGTCACTGGCTCGGTCCCGGTCGCGCGCAGGAACGACCCGGTGTCCAGGGCACCTAGTAGTTGGGACTGGGCCTCCAGGTCCATGTCCGCAACCTCGTCGAGCAAGAGGGTACCGCCGGCGGCCTGCTCCAGGGCGCCATAATGGATGTGCCCGCCCTCCTCGCTGCCGAACAGTTCCCTGGCGGCATTGCCTCGGGTGATGACCGAGACCCCGAGGTCGACGAACGGGCGCTCGCGGCGGGCGCTCTGGGCATGCAGATAACGGGCGAAGGTCTCTCGGCCGCTGCCAGGCTCGCCGGTGAGCAGTACCCAGGTGTCGTGGGCGGCGATACGCTTGACCTGCTCGCGCAGGCGCTGCATGGCGGCGCTGCGCCCGGCCGGCTCCTGTACAACGGGGGTCCGGCGACGCAACCCGATGTTTTCCTTATGGAGCTTGTCTGCCTCCAGGCCACGTTCCACCGTGAGCAGGAGCTTGGCCATGGACAGCGGCTTTTCGAGGAAGTCGTAGGCCCCCAGGCGCGTGGCCTCCACCGCGGTCTCGACGGTGCCATGACCCGACATCATGACAACAGGGCATGGTAGGCCCTCATCCTCGGCCCACTCCTTCAGCAGGCTGATGCCATCCAGATCCGGCATCCAGATGTCGAGCAGGATGAGGTCGGGGCGACGATCGCGTAGCGCGCGGCGTGCCCCCTCGCCGTTTTCGGCGGAGGCGACGGCATAGCCCTCATCCTCCAAAATCTCCTTGACCAGACGCCGGATGTCCGGCTCATCGTCGACGACCAGGATGTGCGTTGCGCTCATAGTGCTCCAGTTGGCCTGCGGGGTGCGGCCCCGCTGCCGCTTCTGTGGGTGCCCCGGCGGTGCGCCGAAGGGGCGCATGGGTTATGTGGCGTTGGCCTGTAGCTGCGTTGGTCCTGGCACCGTTGCCAGCCCGAGGGTCGCGTGTGCGGTCGCCACATGCCCGGCTGCCGGGTTGTCCGGGTCTCCCAGCCAAACGGGTAGGCGGGCCTTGATGCTGGCCCCCCGGTTGCGGTTTTCGGCCCGAATGATACCGCCGTGCTCTTCAATTATCTTCTTGACGATGGCAAGACCAAGTCCCGTCCCCTTGACCTTGGTGGTCACATAGGGATCAAACACCCGCCCGAGCAGTTCGGGCTCGATGCCGGGGCCGTCGTCCTCGATGCAGAGTTCCACCACCGGCCCCTCCGCGGCTGGGACCAGGGTGGTCCCCACGTGGATCTGGCCGCCGGGGTGTCCCTCCATGGCCTCCTGCGCATTCTTGACCAGGTTATGCACAACCTGGCGCAGGCGCAGCGGGTCTCCGAGGATGCACGCGTCGGGCGCGCCCAGGGCGATCTGGAGGGAGATCTCCCCCCCGGCGCTGCGATAGAGGTCGAGGACCTCGGATACCAGTCGGTCCAGCACCACCGGCTCGGCCTGCATCTGCGGGGTTCGGGCGTAGTTGGAGAAGTCGTTGACCATGGCCTTCATGGCCTCGACCTGCTGCACGATCGTGCGGGTGGCGCGGTCCAGCAGTCCGGCATCGTTCTCGGGGAGCTTGGCAAGGAGCTTGTGCCTGAGGCGTTCTGCCGAGAGCTGGATCGGGGTGAGCGGGTTCTTGATTTCGTGCGCCAGGCGGCGCGCGACCTCGCCCCACGCGGCATCGCGCTGGGCCATGACCAGTGTGGTGACGTCGTCGAAGACCACCACATGACTGGGCACCTGGGCATCAGGCTCGGGCAGCGGGCTGCCGCGGCACATGAGGATCTGACGCCCCTCCCCCCCGAACAGGGTGACCTCCGCGCGCCAGTCCTGCGAGGCATCGAGGTGCTGATGGACCGCTTCGACCCAGCGTGACAGCCGGGGGTGGTCATGCTCCAGTGCGGCAAGGGTCGGGGCCTCGGCTTCGGCGAGGTCGAGATGCAGAATCTGGCGCGCCGCTGGGTTGGCCGTACGCAACCGATGCTCGGCGTCGAAGACCATGACTCCCGAGGAAAGGCGCCCGAGCACGGTCTCGAGATAGGCGCGTTGCGACTCGACCGCCTGCTGGCTCCGATCGGCTGCATCGCGCGCCTGTGCGATGCGGCGTGTCATGGCATTGAAGGAGGCGACCAGGAAGGCGAGCTCGTCGTCCTGCTTGGGCTGCGGAAGCTGCTGCTCATAGTCGCCCTCGGCCACCGCGCGGGTCCCGCGGGCGATGTCCGCCACCGGTTGGACCAGGCGGCGGGCGGTGTGGAAGGCGGCAATCAGAGCGGCCATGAGCCCGGCTACCAGGACCAGGGAGAGCGTCAGGGAAAAGCTCACCTTGATGGACTGACGCAGGTACGCAAGCTCCCGGTAGCGATTGAACGCGTTCTCCAACCGTGCGGCTAGCGCAGTGATGCGCTCCGAGGTCGGAAAGATCGCTTGGAGGGTGAGGGGGCGCCCGGCCGGGTCGGTCACCAGGGTGCGCACCACCAGTTCCCCGGTAGCATCGGTCTCCAGGGCGACATGGTTCTTGCCGTTGCGCACGCTCTGGAGAATCTCGCGCTCCGGCTGGTCCGCCACCAGCTTGCTGGGATCCTCATTGGCGGTGCCGTAGACCTGACCGGAGGGTCCGAAAACGGTCAGCTCCAGGGCGCCGGCCTGCTCCCGCAGGTCGCTCAGGGTCAAGGCCAGGGCGGTGGCGGATCTGTCCTCAATCCCCGAAAGGATCTGCTCGGTGTACTTCGACAGGACCCGCTGATTCAGATCGAGCGAGGCTTGATTGAGGGTCAGTGCGTCCTGCATGGCGCGGTCGATCTCGACGTCGAACCAGGCGTCGATTCCACGCAGGAGAAATCCCAGCGAAAAGTAGTAAACGACGCCAACCGGGAGCAGGGAGATCAGGGCAAACAGAACGACCATGCGAGCGGTCAGGCGGGAGCCGGCAGCCCGCTCGCGGTACCGGCGCACCAGGTACACCACGTTGACGGCGACGGTCACGACCAGGGCCACCAGCCCGGCCAATACCAGGAACAAGAGGGGGACGAAGGCACGGCTGAGCTCTTCGGAACGCTGGACCGCGTCGCTCATCAGGTCGAGGGCGACGAACAGGGCGACCAACAGGGCCGCCGCGGTCAGGGCCCCAACGCCACGCCATCGCCTCATGGTTCGATGGGCCACTTGGTCCAGCCAGTGGAGAGCTTCCAGGCCGGACGAAGATAGGCCATGGGGCGCAGCGGCAGGGGGAGTTCCTCGATGTCCAACTCGGCCTTGAGTTGAACCTCGTAGGCCGTGTTGGGATCGAGGGTCGCCGCACCAACCAGAGGCAGTCCTTTGATCTCCCCCAGGGCGGCGATGGCAGCGTCTCGGGTCACGAAGCTGCGCCCGCCGTCGCCGGGGAGTTGCGAGACCAGGAAGCGTTCGGACAGGGGTTTGTAACGGATGGCGTAACGCAGGCGCCGGTCGAGCAGGTTGCTGTCCCAGATCCAGCCGTCCCGCGGGCGGACCTGAATGTGCAGCTCGATGGTGAGCGGGACGCCGTTGTCCAGGGCCTCGAGGGCAAGCTCGCTGAAGCCGTAGAGGACTCGGGCGTCCAGGACATAGGTTTCGCCGTCCAGGTGGGTCTTGGCCGACTCGACGCGAAAGCCCCCGGCCGCCGCGGGAAGCGCAAAGATCGCGGCAAAGAGCCAGGCCAATGTCCAACCGACGCGGCTGGCATTGGCCAGGAATGAACGCGTCACTCGGACGCCGCTGTTCAGCGTTGTATCGGGATCGCAGAACGCGGGCGCTGGCAGGGATGACGGTGCGGAGAGTGACCGGGTCATGGGAGGGTCTTCTCCAGCCGGGCGAAGAAGAATCCGTCCATGCCGTCGGTTCCCGGGAGAGTCTGGCGACCAGGACCCCGCGCCATACCCCAGTCGGCGACGATGGGCCTCAGCGCCGCATCGGGGGTACGGGCCAGGAAGGCTGCGATCTGGTGCTCATTCTCCTCCGGTAGCACGGAGCAGGTGACGTACAGCAAGACTCCGCCGGAGGCCAGCAGCGGCCAGATGGCATCGAGGATATGGCGCTGGAGGTCGGCGAGTCGGGCGATGTCGGCGTCGCGGCGCAGCCACTTGATGTCCGGATGGCGTCGGATCACGCCAGTGGCGGAGCACGGAATGTCGAGCAAGATGCGCCCGTACCGGTGCCTGGCCCAGTCGCCCTCCGGTCTGGCGGCATCGCCTACACAGGTTTGGGCCCGCAGCCCCAACCTGGCCAGACCCGGGGCGACGCGCTCGATGCGCTGCGGGTCCAGATCAACGGCCGTGAGGTCGAGGTCGTTGCCCGCTCGCTCAAGAATGTGCGCGGTCTTGCCCCCCGGGGCGGCGCAGGCGTCGAGGACCTGGTCGCCGGGCTGGGCATCGAGCAGCACGGCGGCGAGCTGGGCCGCGCCGTCCTGGACCGAGACCAGGCCGGCACCGAACCCGGGTAGACGATCGGTGGCCACGGGGGTGTCGAGGCGCAGGGCGGCGTCCGCGTAGGGGAGGGGGCGGGAGGCGATGCCCTCGGCGGCCAGCAGCTCCGCATAGGCACGGCGATCGGTGCGCAGCCGGTTGACCCTTAGCGTCATGGGCGGGCGGGCGTTGCTGGCATCGCAGATCGCAGTCCAGTGATCGGGCCAGGCCGCCTGGAGCCGATGCAGCAGCCAGTCCGGGAATAGCCAGCGCACCCGGGGGATCGCCTCAAGGCGTGCATCGAGCTCTGCGCCTTCACGTTCGAACCGGCGCAGCAGGGCGTTGACCAAACCGGCCGCCCAGGGCCTCTCGTTGGACTTGGCGGCCGCCACGGTGGCGGCCACGGCAGCATGTGCAGGGATGCGGGTGGCGATGAGCTGATACAGCCCGATCAGGACCAGAGCCTCGACGTCGCGGTCGGTGGCCCTCACGGGCTTATGCATCAGGCTTGCCGCCAGCGCCTCAAGGCGGGGCAGCAGGCGCAAGGTCCCGTAGGACAACTCCTGCACCAGTGCCCGATCGCGCCCGTCGGACAGGGCCAGGACCTGCGGCGCCGCCAGGGCCTCGCTCAGCGAGCGACCGCGGCCCCGAACTGCCTCTACGGCGGCGGCGGCGGCGGCGCGGGCTGCCGCCCCGGCCACGGGCGGAGGGGCCTTCTCGCGCGGGCGGGCCTCAGCCAAGGGTGTGTCCCGCGAGGCTGCGTGCATTGAGCAGCTGCGCAGCGGCGATGGGGCACTTCCCGGGGAGCTGCACGCGGGTGATGCGCAGGAGCCCTTCACCGGTTGCAACGTCGATCCCCGCCTTGGAATGGGCCACGACCATGCCTGGCGTCGGGGCACCGACAGGGGTAGACCCCTTCGGCACCGTGTCCGTCGCGGGGTTTCCACTTTTCTGCGGGCCGGCAAGGGCTTCCGCAGCCCAGACCCGCAGGGTCGCTCCGTCGAGATGCGTTTCCGCCACCGGCCAGGGGTCGAAGGCGCGGATCTGTCGGTCGATGGTCGTGGCCGGGGCGGACCAGTCGATGAGGGCCGCGTTCTTGTTGAGTTTGCTGGCGTAGATGGCTTGGGCGTCGTCCTGCGGGTTGGGTTGCAGGGAAGCCGAAAGGATACCTGGCAAAGCCTCCATGAGCGCCTCGGCGCCGAGAATGGACAGACGGTCGTGCAGGCTGCCGGCAGTCTCGCGGGTTGCAATGGGTGCGATGCGCGTCAGGTACATGGGCCCCGTATCTAGGCCCCTTTCCATGCGCATGATGGTCACACCGGTCTCCGAGTCTCCGGCCAGGATGGCGCGTTGAATCGGAGCGGCGCCGCGCCAGCGGGGCAGCAGGGAGGCGTGTACGTTAACGCAGCCCAGGCGTGGGGCCGCAAGCACGGCGGGGGGCAGGAGCAAGCCGTAGGCGACCACGACCATGAGGTCCGGCTGTAGGGCGCACAGGGTCGCCTGAGCGGCAGGATCGCGAAGTGTCTCGGGTTGCATCACGGGCAAGCCGAAGGCAACGGCGGTCTGCTTGATCGGACTGGAGGCGCGCTTGCGCCCCCGGCCGGATGGCCGGTCCGGCTGGGTATAGACGGCAACCACCTGATAGCCACCTTGGACCAGGGCCGTCAGGCTCGGGACTGCGAACCCCGGGGTGCCGGCAAAGACGATGCGCGCTGTCACGGCCTAGTGGTCCAGTCAGGAGCGCCGACCTGGCGCGGTGGGGGTGAGGGGCCAGTAGTCCGAAGTCATCAAATAACCTGCCGCTGGGGCTCGCGCCGAACCGGTGCCGGGTCGCGCTGCTCCTTCTCCAGGCGTCGGCGGATACGCTGGCGCTTGAGCGAGGAGATGTAATCCACGAACAGCTTGCCGTCGAGGTGATCGATCTCGTGTTGGATGCACACCGCGAGCAGCCCATCGGTGTCGATCTCGAACGGCCGACCGTCCTGGTCCAGGGCGCGGACCCGCACCCGTTCGGCACGGGATACCGTTTCGAAGAAACCGGGGACCGACAGGCAGCCCTCTTCCATTTGCTCGTCGCCCTGCCGTTCCAAGATCTCCGGGTTGATCAGACAGAGGGGCGAATCTTGTTTCTCGGAGATGTCGATGACCACCACGCGCAAAGGGACATCGACCTGGATGGCCGCCAACCCGATCCCAGGGGCCGCGTACATGGTCTCGAGCATGTCGTCCACTAAGCGACGGACGGCGGCGTCAACCTCGCGGACTGGCTGGGCCTTATTGCGGAGTCGGGGATTTGGAAAGGTGAGGATGGGAAGTTTTGCCATGGGGCGCCCAAAACGGATAAATGGTCAGATTGCGGGCTGGAAGCGCCCGCAATCTGTGGGTTAACATCGCGATAATACTACACTTGCGTCCTGATCCGGGTGTAGAGGCTTGCCACCATGACTGCGGAGCGACCATGCGACCCCTTTTCCGAGCGCCGGTTCTTTGTGTCGTCCTCTTTGTCCTACAAGTAGGGTCAGGCCCCAGGGCTGCACTGGCCGAGGAGGTCGCACTCAATCCCAATCGCCCCGAGGTCTATGTGGTACAGCCCGGGGATAGTCTCTGGGAGATCGCCGGACGGTTCCTGCGCAACCCCTGGGACTGGCACAAGGTCTGGGAGGCTAACCCAACGGTGGCCAATCCCAACCTGATCTATCCGGGCGATACCCTGCGGCTGACCTACAGCGGCGGGCGACCGCGGGTGCGTGCCGAGGGTGGCAAGCGGGTGGTCAAGCTCTCGCCCCGAGTGCGGGTAGAGGCGTTGGAGGCACCGGTCCCGACCATTCCGATCAGCGTCATTGCGCCCTTCCTGAGTCAGCCCTACGTGGCCCAGACGGACGACATCAAACGGGCCCCGTATGTGGTGGGGTTCCCCGACGAGCGCATGACGGCCGGCGTCCGCGACTCCGTCTACGTGCGTGGCATTCGCGACCCGAACGTGACGGACTTCCAGATCGTGCGGCCGGGACAGCCCTATGAGGACCCGGATACGGGTGAAATTCTCGGCTATGAGGCCGCCTTTCTGGCCAACGCCAGGGTGGAACGTGGTGGGGATCCGACCAAGCTGTACCTGACCCAGTCGGCCGCCGAGGTGCTGGTCGACGACCGCCTGGTCCCGGCCGCGAACGAGGAGACTCTGTCGAATTTCTATCCCATGCCGGCGCCCCCCGGCATGCGGGCACGCATCATCGGGGTTCTCGGCGGCGTGTCGCAGATCGGCCAATACAACATTGTGGTGCTGAACCGCGGCGCCCGCGATGGCATTCAGGAAGGCCATGTGTTGGAGGGCTTCGTCGGCGGGGACGAGCGGCGCGACCGGGTTCGGGCCGGTGCCGACAACTGGGATTGGAGGTCCGAGAGTCCCCTGACCCAAGAGTTCTGGTACGGGGAATTCCGTCAGTTGGGTTGGCTGGAGGACAAACCAAGCCCCGATGCTTCCCTCCCGTTGCATGCGGACGTGCGCCGGCCAAACTCAACCTTTGTCGCACCTTTTGAGCAGGCCAGCACCCTGATGGTCTTCCGGGTCTTCGATCGCGTGAGCTTTGCCTTGGTCATGCGTACCACCCGGGCCATGCGTGTCCTCGATACCGTGGCAGCGCCACGTTCCTGACTCGTCGCGCCCTGCGGCATTGGTGGATCAGGACAGGCGACTCCGGGCCTGGCTGACCCTGGTCCAGGCCCCTGGAGTCGGACCGCGACTCATCGCCCGGCTCTTGGGTCGATTCGGGGGCGTTGAGACCGCCCTCGTTGCCGACGCAAACACCCTGCGGGAGCTGGGTATCCCGGTGGCGGCGATCGAAGCCCTGCGCCGCCCCGACGAGGCGATGCTAGACGCCCTGCTCGCCTGGGGACAACAGGATGGCACTGCCATCCTGACTCGCGACGATCCTGATTACCCGCCGCTTTTGGCGCAGATCCCCGATGCCCCGGGGGTCCTGTATGTGCGTGGCGATCCTGTGGCCCTGGCTGACCCCCAACTCGCCATCGTCGGCAGCCGCAACCCCACGCCGCAGGGGGCCGATACGACCCGGGATCTGGCCCGTTACCTCGCCGGTTGCGGGCTCACCATCACCAGTGGCCTGGCCATGGGCGTAGACGGGGCGGCCCACCGAGGCGCGCTCGAAGCGGGGCGCACCATCGCCGTTCTGGGCACTGGGCTGGACCGCGTCTACCCGGCGGCTCACCGCGATTTGGCTCGGCATATCGCCGACGGCGGGGCTCTGGTGAGCGAGCTCCCGCCAGACAGCCCGGCACGGGCAGAGCACTTCCCAAGGCGCAACCGCATCATCAGCGGCCTGAGCCTTGGTACCCTGGTCACCGAGGCGGCGCTGGGGAGCGGTTCCTTGATCACAGCTCGGCTTGCCAGCGAGCAGGGCCGGGAGGTGTTCGCCATGCCCGGTTCGATACACAACCCGCTAGCGCGCGGGTGTCATGCTCTGATCCGTGACGGTGCCCGGTTGGTCGAGTGCGCGCAGGAGATCCTCGCCGAGTTGGCGCCAGCCCTGCGGGCGGCGGCGGCTCCACCGGCAGCGTGGGGGCCGGGCACCCCGGGCGGCGCAATGGTCGGCGGCGTGGCGCCGCAGCTTGACGCCGACTACCAATGCCTCCTCACCGCCATGGGGCACGATCCGGTCGCCGCGGACGACTTGATCCGCCGGACCGGCCTCCCGGCAGACAGCGTAGCCTCTATGCTCCTTTTGTTGGAGTTGCAGGGACGGGTATCATCTTATCCGGGAGGCCGTTACGGCCTTGGGCCTGACACCGGTTGCGGCGGGCCCTGATGGGGTGTGGCCGAGGTTGCGGGTACCTGGGTTGTGCCGAACGCTGCGCGGGGTCTGCGAGGGAGATCAATGAACGAATCCATGGTCGATGTCCTCATCTACCTCTACGAGAACTACATGGACGGTGAGGGTGGCCCCCCCATCGACCAGGACGAGCTCGAAGAGGAGCTGTCGCAGGCCGGCTTCTCCAGTGGCGATATCCACAAGGCCCTGAACTGGCTCGATGAACTGGTCGCGGGCGTGGATGTGCCCCAATACCACCCGCACAGCGGGGCCTCGATGCGGGTCTATAGCGACGCCGAGTGCGGCAGGCTCGACTCGGCTGCTCGGGGTCTGCTCCTGTTTCTCGAGCAGAACGGCATTTTGGATCCGGTTAGCCGTGAACTGGTCATCGACCGCGTCCTCGCCATCGATCACGCCAGCGTGACCCTGGACGAGGTCAAGTGGGTGGTCCTCCTGGTCCTGCTGAATCGCCCCGGGTCCGAGGCGGCGTTCTCTCAGATGGAGGACATGGTCTACAGCGACACGCCCGCCTACCTCCATTGATCCTCCTGCTTCCCGGCGCAGTCCCGCAGGCCCGGATGGTGTTCGCTCGTGCGCCCTACCTGCCGTCGGGGCTGAGCTGGGGCCGTATCGGCCGTTGACATCGGCCCGGGCATCCCACACCTCCCCCGCGTATTCAGTAATCCGCCCCGACCCGGCGGAGTGACCGCGGCGACGACGCCCCTTGACGGGGCCCAGTGTCTTCGCGTCTCCTTGGCCCCCCTTCGCACCCGGACACGGCAGTGACATGAATCTGGTCGTCGTAGAATCCCCAGCCAAGGCCAAGACCATCGAGAAATATCTCGGACCGGACTTCGAGGTCCTGGCCTCCTATGGCCACGTGCGCGATCTGGTCCCCAAAGAAGGCGCGGTGGACCCTGAGCGGGGGTTCGCCATGTCCTACCAAGTGATCGACCGCAACGAGAGGCACGTCCAGGCCATTGCCAAGAAGCTCAAGAACGCCTCTGCCCTTTACTTGGCAACAGACCCTGACCGTGAGGGCGAGGCCATCTCCTGGCACCTCTACGAGCTGCTGAAGAGCCGCCGCCAGATCGGTGATCGGCCCGTCTACCGGGTGGTCTTCAACGAGATCACTCAGCGCGCGGTGCAGGAGGCGGTGGCCAATCCCCGGCAGATCTCCGATGCGTTGGTCAATGCCCAACAGGCGCGGCGCGCCCTGGATTATCTGGTCGGCTTCAACCTCTCGCCTTTGCTGTGGAAGAAGGTTCGCCGTGGACTCTCCGCCGGGCGGGTGCAGTCTCCGGCCCTGCGCCTGATTTGCGAGCGCGAGATGGAGATTGAGACCTTCGAGGTCCGCGAATATTGGACCATCGAGGCCGACGCAGCCAAGGACGGGCGGGGGTTCGATGCCAGGCTGACCCAGTTCGAAGGGGCCAAGGTGGAGCAATTCAGCATCACCGATGAGTCCCGCGCCCGCAGCGTCCGCGGGGTGCTGGAGCGCGCCGCCGGCGGGGCCCTGATGGTTGAATCGGTGGAGCGCAAACAACGCAAGCGCACGCCGGCCCCGCCGTTCATCACCTCCACCTTGCAACAGGAGGCCGCGCGCAAGCTCGGCTTTACCGCCCAGCGCACCATGCGCGTAGCCCAGCAGCTCTATGAAGGTGTGGACGTTGGCGGGGGGGCCACAGGGCTCATCAGCTACATGCGCACGGACTCGGTCAACCTAGCTCAGGAGGCACTGGTCGAGATCCGCACCTATGTCGCGGAGCGCTACGGTGCGGACCATCTTCCGCCTGAGGCGCGCATCTACAAGACCAAGTCCAAGAACGCCCAGGAGGCGCACGAGGCGATCCGGCCGACCTCCATCCGTCGCGAGCCAACGGCCATCAAAGGCCACCTGACCGTAGACCAGGCCCGGCTCTACGAGCTGATCTGGAAGCGCACCCTCGCTTGCCAGATGGCCCTGGCCCTGATCGACACCGTAGCCGTGGACCTTGGCTGCGGTGAGGGCAATCGGTTTCGCGCGACCGGATCGACGGTTACCGAACCTGGCTTCATGCGGGTTTATCTCGAGGGGCGGGACGATGCCGCTGGGTCCGACGACGACGAGGACCGGATGCTGCCCCCCATGGAGCCGGGCGACCGGATCGAGCTTGCCCGCATCCGCCCCGAGCAGCATTTCACCGAGCCGCCGCCGCGGTTTACCGAGGCATCCCTGGTCAAATCCCTTGAGGAGCACGGCATCGGGCGGCCATCCACCTACGCCAGCATCATCTCCACCCTTCAGGAGCGGGAGTACGTGGTCCTGGACAAGAAGCGCTTCACGCCAACCGACGTGGGGCGCATCGTCAACCGATTCCTCACCGAATACTTTACGCCCTATGTGGACTACGACTTCACGGCGAAGCTCGAGGACGAACTCGACGCGGTCTCCCGCGGCGAGGAGGATTGGGTCCCGGTGCTGGAGCAGTTCTGGCGGCCCTTCAAGGACCGCGTCGACCACACGGAGGAAAACGTCAGGCGCAGCGACGTCACCCAGGAGGCACTGGACGAGGCGTGCCCGAAGTGCGGAAGCCCGCTGTCTATCCGCTTAGGGCGCAACGGCCGCTTCATCGGCTGCACGAAGTATCCGGAGTGTGACTACACGCGGGACCTCAGGCCCGAGGGAGCGGAGGCCGTGGCGCCGGAGTTGGTGGAGGGGCGCAACTGCCCGGAGTGCGGCTCTACGTTGGAGATCAAGCGCGGCAAATACGGCAAGTTCATCGGCTGCAGCGCCTACCCGAAATGCCGTTACATCGAGCCCCTGGAGCGCCCCCAGGACACAGGCGTCATCTGCCCCCAATGCGCCAAGGGGACGCTGCAGAGGAAGAAGTCGCGCCGCGGCAAGATCTTCTACTCCTGCTCCACCTATCCGGCCTGCGACTACGCGGTGTGGGACGAGCCCGTCTCTGAGCCCTGCCCCCAGTGCCATTGGCCGATCCTGACCCTCAAGGTCACCCGCAGTAAAGGCGGCGTAAAAGTCTGTCCCCAAAAGGGGTGCGGTTATCAAAGTCCTCTGGAGGCGGAGCCGGCTGCCGCCGTCAGCGACTAGAAGCCGCATGACATCCGCCAGCCGATCATCATTGCCCAGAACGAGTGCCAAGCCATGACCAAACCCTTTGTTGCCGTCCTGATGGGCTCCGATTCCGACCTTCCGGTCCTGGAGCTGACTGTCGATGTCCTTGATCGGCTGAGGATTCCCTGTGAGGTCAAGATCACGTCTGCCCATCGCACCCCGGGAGCAACTCACGCCTATGTCAAGGACGCGGACGCCCGTGGCTGCGGCGTGTTCATCGCCGCCGCCGGACTTGCCGCCCACCTGGCCGGGACCGTCGCCGGGTTGACCCTCAAGCCCGTCATCGGCATCCCCCTGGATGCCGGGCCCCTGCAGGGGATGGACGCCCTGTTGTCCACCGTCCAGATGCCCGCTGGAATCCCGGTAGCCACCGTAGCCATCGGCAAGGCCGGGGCCAAGAATGCCGGCTACCTGGCGGCGCAGATCCTGGCGCTCGGCGACCCGGATCTGGCTCGCCGCCTGGGTGAGGACCGTGAGGAAAACGCCCGCGGTGTCTTGGCCAAGGATGCTGACCTCCAGCGCCGCCGCCCCGGCTGACGGCGGATTGAGCGTCGGCATCGGCCAGTCCCCCCCGGCGCGCCACCACCTCGCCCTGGCCGCGCACTGGATCGCCCGGGGCGGCCTTTTGGCCTACCCAACAGAGGCCGTCTACGGTCTTGGCTGTGACCCGCACGATGGGGTCGCAGTCCGCCGCCTGTTGGACCTGAAGGGGCGGTCCGAGGACAAGGGCCTGATCCTCATCGCAGCGGACTGGGCCCAGATCGAGCCCTTTGTCCTGAACCTGGACCCCGAGCGCATGGCGGCGATCCGCACCACCTGGCCTGGGCCTGTCACTTGGCTCTTGCCCGCCCGCCCTGAGACCCCTCGATGGATCACTGGTGACCATGTCACCCTGGCCGTTCGGGTGACCGCCCACCCCCTTGCCTCAGCTCTTTGCCGGCGTTGGGGCGGTCCCCTGGTCTCCACGAGCGCCAATCGGGCCGCCCGCCCCCCGGCACGCTCGGCGCTCGCCGTGCGGCGTGCCCTGGGCCGCGGGCTCGACTACGTCCTCACAGGCCCCTGTGGGGGTGCGGCGCGCCCGTCGAGCATTCGTGACGGCGCGACTGGGGCGGTGTTGAGGTGAGCATCACCCGAGCAGGTCGCCATTCGATGGAGCGCGAGAGGCGGTTTAGCCGCCTCCATTGAGCCACAGGTGGGTCAGGATGCTCGCCGCATAGCCCAGGGCAATGGCCGGGGCCCATTTCAGGTGGCTAAAGAACGTATAGACGCCGCGCGCCTGACCCATTAGGGCGACGCCGGCGGCAGATCCGACGGAGAGCATAGACCCGCCGACCCCGGCCGTGAGGGTGACCAACAGCCACTGGCTCTGGGGCATGTCCGGGTTCATGGTCAGCACTGCGAACATCACAGGGATGTTGTCGACAACCGCCGATACCAACCCCACGGCGATGTTGGCAGGGATCGCCCCCCACTGCGTGTACATCACCTCCGAGGCCTGGGCCAGGTAGCCGATGAAACCTAGGGCGCCGACGCACAGAACCACGCCGTAGAAGAAGAGCAGTGTGTCCCACTCCGCCCGGGCCACCTTGTTGAAGACGTCGAAGGGGAGGGTGTCTTCCAGGGAGGCGGGGTGGTTCTGGTTGGCCTCGTGCCAGCGGCCATGGGTGTGCCGGAGGAAAAAACCGAAGAATTGCAGGTAGCCGAGCCCAGTCAGCATGCCCACCACCGGTGGCAAGGTTAGGAAGTTGTGGTAGGCCACCGCGGTGAGTATGGTGAGCAGGAAAAGCACGATGATGCGCCTGGCACCGCGTTTCATGTGCACGCGCACGGAAGACGTCTCGGGTCTGAGATCGGGCACCGCGAAGTGCATGAGGACGGCTGGGACCAGGAAGTTGACCACCGACGGGACGAAGAGGTCGAAAAACGCCCAGAAGGGGACCACCCCCTTTTGCCAGACCATCAGGGTGGTGATGTCTCCGAAGGGGCTAAAGGCACCGCCTGCGTTGGCTGCAACGACGATGTTGATGCAGGAGAGGCTCACAAAGCGGGGGCTTTCGGCGCCCACGGCCATGACGACGGCACACATCAGCAGGGCGGTGGTCAGATTGTCGGCGACCGGGGAGATGAAGAAGGCCAGCCACCCCGTCATCCAGAAGAGGGCGCGGAAGCCGAGCCCGCTACGGATCAGCCAGGCGCGCAGGGCGTCGAAGACACGCCGCTCCTGCATGGCGTTGATGTAGGTCATAGCCACGAGGAGGAAGAGCATCAGCTCGGCGTATTCGAGCAGGTTGTGGCGTACCGCTGCTTCCGCCAGCTGGCCAATCCCGTTAGTCGTGTAGACGTAGGCGATGATGGCCCAGATGATGCCCGCGGCGATGATGACGGGTTTGGACTTGCGCAGGTGCAGGAACTCCTCGGCCATAACCAGTACGTAGGCAAGGACGAAAACGATCAGGGACGCAATCCCGACCCAGGTCAGCGTGAGGTCCAGGGGCTTGACCTCGGTAGAGGCCCAGGAGGTAGCGGGGAGGGCGGCGAACAGGAGGGTTGGCAGCGGATGGCGCATCGCAGGTCATCTCGTGGCAGCCGTCAGGGGCGGGGTCTGAGTGTCATCCTGAGCAGGCCGCGCCGTCCTTCGGCCAGTGGGTGGGGCCGCGTCCCCGGTGCGAGGACCGGTACCGCAGACGATCGATATCGCTATTGAAACACAGTCCGCCCCTTTGGCGGCCCCGGATTGCCCTAGGCGCGTACCTGGACCAGGCCGAGGGGGTCTGGCGGGGATCGCAGGGACCTGCTAGGCTCGCGCTCGCTGTCGTATGCACGTATGTCCCCCAAGCCAGTGCAACTTATCCAGGTGTTCCCATGACGAGCGGCGTAAGCCGGCCAGTCTTTGGCCTGTTCTCATGCCTGGTGGTGGCACTGCCGGCGGTCGGCGGTGCCGATCGCGTGCCGGTGCCGGCGACGCTCGATCGGCTTGCCCGGGATGGTGGCTTCGAGGTAACGGGGCTGGACAAGGCCAAGGATGCCTACGGGCGGGACCAAGACGGCGACACCTATCTTCGCCTGCGGGCGCTGCTGGATGACTTCAATCACGTCATCATCCAGACCCCGGACGGGGCTGTTGGCCGAGTCATTATCATTAGCCGAAAATCGGCCTGGATCCCTCCGCCGCCGGCCGGAGCGGACGCCGAGGGCCACATGGAGGAGGATCCTGGCGGGGACATCGTTGTGGCCACGGAGCGACGAGGTACCTCCCACTCCGTTGGGGTTGGCCTGGAAGGCGCGGGAGGCAAGCGGGTCGAGCAGACACTGACGGTGGACACTGGGGCGGACTTCGTGGTCCTGCCCGCCTCCCTGCTTGGGTCCCTCGGTATTCAGGCCCAGGGTCTCGAGAGTCGCGAGGTGCAGACCGCCAATGGCAAGACCGCTGCGCGGCTTGGGCGTCTGGTCGCAATCTGGCTTGGCGATCACAAGGTCACGGATGTGCAGGCGGCCTTTATCGACGACGCCAAGCTCGGCGGCAGCGCCCTGCTGGGGATGAGCGTGCTGAGCCGCTACCGCATGACCATCGATGACGAAGCCAATACCCTGACCTTGGAGCCGAAGTAGCCTGCGGCGCATCAGATGGGCTCTAACCGCTGCGCTGGGTCCTGCCGGTAGAAAGTGGCCAACTGGGCGTAGGCGCCGGGGTACTCCTCGCGCAGCAGATGGGGGAGTTCGAAGAAGGTCTCGCTGCAAACCGCGAAAAATTCGCCAGGAGACTCGGCGCCATAGGGGTCGATGGGGGTCTCCTCGCCGCGATCGACCCGCCGCGACAGGTCGGCATAGGCCGTGCCTAGATCCCGCGCCCAGGCTGCGTCACTCATGCCCGCGTGCAGGGGAGGGTGCCCGTTGGCGTCGCCGTTGCGCATGTCGAGCTTGTGGGCCAATTCATGGATCACCACGTTGTAGCCATCGCGCTCCGTGCCCGACTCCACGTCCGCCCAGGACAAGATGACCGGACCCTGTTCCCAGGCCTCGCCGCTCTTGACCTCGCTTTCGATCCAGACCACGCCGTCCGCGTCCACCCGCTCGCGCTCAGGGACGAACTCCTGCGGATAAACGATGATGGCGTACCAGCCGCGGTACCAGCCGAGACCGAGGTTCAGGATGGGCAGGCATGCCTGGAGCGCGATGGTCAGCCGCTCGGGTACGCTCAGCCGAACGCCCTTGACCTCTTCGATGGCCTTGCGCTCCAGGAAGAGGGCCGCGAGAGCTCGCAGCTCCCCGGCCTGGGTTGGGTCGAGCCCGCCGAGTAGGGGAAGCCCCCCCCAGGCGTGCTCCCAGGCGGCTTCCGGATAGCGAGCCACGGCCTTGGTGGCTCCGCGGTTGTGCCACCAGCGGGCGAGCTGCTGGATCACGGCGCCGGCCGCGGTTGGTGGCGGCGGATCGCGGCCAGGCACGATGCCCGACGGGACAGAGGGGCGCGCGAGAAACGTCTCATGGTGTGCCATGCTGAGGCAGCGCGTTGCGGCTCGCAAGCGCGTTGCGTTCGTCGAGCGGGCGGGTGCTGCATCGGAGGAACCGTTGCCCCGCCTCGCCACGCTCCATGGGCGTGCGTCAGGGTTGGCCGGTGGTCAAAGCGCATCGAGTCCGGCGTTTCCCGGGAGACGAGCGCACCCTCCAAACCGCAAAGAGCAGTCAGCGATTAGCCCTCATCCAACGCGCGCAGAGACTGAACACCCTGTTAACCACGCCGGAGACAACACGATGAGAAAAATCCTTGCCATCGCCGCCGGGGCCATCATGTTGCATTGGACTGCGGCTACCCTGGCCGGCGGCGCCCTGGACGTCAAGAACCCATACGCTCGATCTGTCCCGCCCGGCCAGGCCAACAGCGCAGTGTTCATGCAAATCGTCAACCGCGGAGTTGCCGCGCGGGCCCTCGTCGGCGGCAAGAGCGATGCCGCGGACGTGTTGGAGTTGCACAACCACACCATGGCCGACGGGATGATGAGGATGCGTCGAGTCGAGCAGATCGAGATTCCAGGCCAGGGATCCGTGAGCCTGGAACCTGGGGGCTTCCACGTCATGTTGATCGGACTCAGGCGCAACCTGGCCCCTGGCGACAAGGTAGACCTCATACTGGACCTGGATGACGGGACGGCCCTTGAGGTAGAAGCCCAGGTGCGCTCGGTCCAATCCATGGACTACCATCACCAGTGACGTCCGCGCAGCTCCCCCTGTCCGCCGCGCCCATTGTTGGCGATCCGGTTCCCGCGGATGTGCTGCCTATGATCGCGGAGCCTTTTCGTTCGTCCCAAGCCCTGCGGGAGGCATTCAGTGCGGGGCTCTCCCGTTTGCTTCTGCGGGAGCCTGGCCTGGGCCCGTTCATCCTTGTCCTGAACAACGCGGCCTTCGATTCAGCACTGTACGAGCGACTGGGTTCTGATCTGAGCCGGTGCTTCGATGCCCTCGCCACGGATTGTCGGAGCGTTCTGCGGCAGGGGCGGGACCCGGACGAGCCACCGGACGATCTGGCGGTCTTCCTGCGGCTGATGGCCATCGGCCTCGTAGACCTGCCGATGGTCCAGCGACGTCGCGTGGGCCCCTGGGAGGTCCAGTTCAATCCGCTGCGTGGGCTGCGACCGGCACGGGCCGCAACAGGTCAGCCCCGGTCCAACCGGTCCCCCTTCGACCCCCATGGCTTCCACTTCAACAAGCCGTTCCTGCGCCGCGAGGCATTCTGGCAAGGGGAACTGGCCGGGGTCGAGGTGGAACTCCTGTTCAACAAGTTCCCCTTCGTGGATCTCCATGCCCTGCTGGTCCCGAGGCGCCTGGAGAACGCTCCCCAGTTCCTCCAGCGCCACCAGCACGAGGCGGTCTGGGCCATGACCGAAACCCTGGGGTCCAGCCTGCCGCAGGTCGGGCTAGCCTACAACAGTTTCGGCGCCTTCGCTTCGGTCAACCACCTGCATTTCCAGCTTTTTCTCCGCCGGGAACCGCTGCCGCTTGCCGCTCCCGGCTGGCGCCACAACGGCGGTGACAGGCCTTACCCCATCGCTTGTGCCACATTCGAATCACCTGGCCCAGCTTGGGATGCCATCGCGCGGCTAAACGAAGGGGGGGCTAGCTACAACCTGGTCTACACGCCGCAACGACTTTATTGCATACCGCGCCGCCGGCAGGGAACCTATACGGCGCCAGCCTGGTGCGGCGGTCAGGCCTGGTATGAGCTGGCAGGCGGGGCGGTGATCCTCACCGCCGACACTTTCGCGGCATTGGCCCCCTGGGACATCCATGCCGCCATAGCCGCCGCGGACCTCGGTCTCTGACGGATGCATCCGCGTCGGCAGCCCTTGGGGTTTGACGCATATACTGATGTTCTGATATACAGTACCGGATATTTTGGCCCCGTCATCCGGGTCCGTCGGCAGGCCTCCAACTCAGATCAACGGCGAGACAACACATGAAAACATGGCTGATTACCCTCGCGGCCGCCACGGCTTTCGTCTGCGGCCCGGTGCAAGCGGGCGGCGACGCCAAGGCCGGCGAGGCCAAGTCTGCGGCCTGCCTCGCATGCCACGGTCCTATGGGCAACAGCGTGGTCCCGATGTGGCCCAAACTGGCGGGCCAGCACCCGGAATACCTCCGGAAACAACTCATGGACTTCAAGGCCAACAACCGGGCCAACGAGCAGATGACCCCCATGGCGCTGCCCCTGAGCGACCAGGACATAGCCGACCTCGCCGCGTACTTTGCCTCCCAACAGCAGTCGCCTGGCGCGCCCGGTTCCGATGATGCCGGATTGGGTGAGCGCCTCTATCGCGGCGGCAATGCGGCCTCCGGGGTTCCGGCCTGCACCGGTTGCCATGGCCCGCAGGGGTTGGGGATGGGGCTTGCCAAGTTTCCGCGAATCTCGGGTCAGCACGCCCAGTATGTCGAACAGACTCTCAAGCATTTCCGGGACGGGGCTCGTCAGAACGACACAAATGCCATGATGCGCGGTGTGGCGGCGCGTATGACTGACCGGGAGATTGCGGCCGTATCCCAGTACCTCCAGGGGACCAACCGTTGACCCACAGGCTGCCCTAAGGGCGGCGCGGTGAAAAGGCAGCCGATGGCTGCCTTTTCTATTTAGGGGTTATGCTCGCGCTAGACCGGGTCCTGCTAGGGACCGCACCTAAGAACCCCAAGGGCATGTGCCAGGACGATGCAGCGGCTGCGCCTCTTAAGCTATAACATCCAGGCTGGGATCGAGTCGCGCCGGTACGGCGATTATGTCACCCATAGCTGGAAGCACCTGCTGCCGCACCCGGAGCGTCAGGAGAACCTCGCGCGCATGGTCCCCCTGCTGCGGGGCTTCGACATGGTCGGGCTGCAGGAGGTTGACGCCGGTAGCCTGCGCAGCGGGTTCGTAGATCAGATCGAGTACCTCGCCCAGAGTGCCCAGTTCCCCTTTTGGTACAAGCAGGTCAACCGCAACCTTGGGCGCCTCGCACAGCACAGCAACGGTCTGTTGAGCCGCCTGCGTCCCGCCCGTGTGATCGAGCACAAGCTCCCCGGCGGAATCCCCGGCCGCGGTGCCGTGGTGGCGGAGTTCCCGACCAGCGATGGGGGGACGCTGGCGGTCTGCATCGTCCATCTGGCCCTGGGCTGGCGCGCCCGGCGCCGGCAATTGGGCTACTTGATCGATCTGGTGGAGCGGGAGCCCTATCTGGTCCTGATGGGGGATTTCAACTGCGACTGTTCCTCCCGCTCGCTGCGCTCGATGGTCACCGGGCACGACCTGCGGGGGCTGGACTGCGAGCTCAAGACCTTCCCGAGCTGGCGCCCGAGGCGCAACCTCGACCACATCCTATTGTCCCGCCCGCTGGAGATCCTGGAGGCCAAGGTGATCGACTACGCTCTCTCGGACCACTTGCCGCTCAGCATGGTGATCGGGCTGCCGCACGGAGTTGAACTGATTGGGTGATCCGCGTCTCCCCCTCAGTCCTGGATGTAGAAGTGGCGCCACGGCATTTGTCCGACCCCTTCGAGGACCTGCATCAAGGCGTCCGTCGGCGCCGCCTCTCCGGGGAAGACCTCCTCCACAGACAATAAGAGGCGAGCACAACCGCCGGTCTCCTTCCAGTCCCAGGTACAGGCGGGAGATACCGTGGTGCAGGCGGGGCAGGTCAGGGGTTTTGCGTGCGCCGCGGCTGCGGTCCAGTCTCGGACGGTGTCCCGCCAAGCCCGCAGCGCGGTGCGACAGGCCGGGCAGCGGGGTGGTCGGGTGTTCCTTCCGATCAGGATGACAGGCTCGGCGAAGGGGCCGGCAATACGGATATGGCAGAAGGGCTGGTCGGGCTCGGTGCTGGGCCTGACCTCGACCTGGACCGCGCACCCGGCGAACGCGAGGAGGTGCAGGAATGCCTCCCCGGCGGCATAGGCATCTCCGTTGGGCGTCAAAGTTGGACCTAGAAAGCCGGCCTGATCGAGGGCATGGATCAGGGGTTCGCGGTCGGGAGCACAATTTGGGTCTCGCGGCGCCAGGATCAGACGGCCGGTGTGATTGCGCATATCGGCGCCTTGGGAGCGGTCCAGGGGCGCGATTCTAACAAGCTGGAGCATTCAGTGCCGGACGCCAATCTGCAACACGAACTTGTTCCGATTATCAAGGCGCTGGCATTTGCTGCCGGCAAGCATAGCGACCAGCGCCGCAAGGACCATGCCGCATCGCCTTACATCAACCACCCGATCTCCCTGATCGAGGTGCTGTGCAGCGAAGCGGGGATTACCGAACCCAGCATCCTGTGCGCAGCGCTCCTGCACGACACGATAGAGGACACCGAGACCACTCCAGAGGAATTGACGGCCGCCTTCGGGACCGGTATCGCCACCATTGTGCTGGAGGTGACGGACGATAAGGTCCTGCCCAAGGCGGAGCGCAAGCGCTTGCAGGTCGAGCGGGCCGCAACTGCGAGCCGGGAGGCCCGTCTAGTGAAGCTCGCAGACAAGATCTGCAACTTGCGCGATGTTGCCCGCAACCCGCCGGTCGGGTGGGATTTACGCCGGCGCCAGGCCTATTTCGACTGGGCCTTGGAGGTGGTGGACCGGATGCGCGGGATTCACCCGGGGCTGGAGGCCCTGTTCGATACCGCCTACTGCCAGCGCCCGCAGGCCTGACATGACGCGGCCTGCGGCTTTAACTGCCGGGGACGATGGGGGTCGTGGCCCCTTGTTCGGACAGGGTCGGGGTCTGAAACCAGTTGAGCTTGTCGCGCAGGCTAACCACCTCTCCGACGATCACGAGCGTCGGCGGCTTGGGCGGGTCGGCCTCTACGGTGTCGAGGATGTCTGCCAGGGTTCCCGTATATACCCGCTGCAGGTGGGTCGTGCCCTGCTGGACCAGTGCCACGGGCATCTGCGGCGAGACGCCGTGGGCGGTCAACTCCCGTACGATCACCGGAAGTCCGACCAGCCCCATGTAAAAGACTAGGGTTTGGCTGGGCTGTGCGAGCTGCGGCCAGTTGAGGTCCATGGTCCCGTCCTTGAGGTGCCCGGTGACGAAGGTGACCGACTGGGCATAGTCCCGGTGGGTCAAGGGGATTCCGGCGTAAGCGGCACAACCGGAAGCCGCGGTGATACCGGGGACCACCTGGAAGGGGACTCCCTCAGCGGCCAGTGTGTCGATCTCTTCGCCGCCGCGGCCGAAGATAAAGGGGTCGCCGCCCTTCAGGCGCAGGACCCGATGCCCCTCTTTGGCCAGATCGGCAAGTAGGCGGTTGATCTCCTCCTGGCGCATGGCGTGGTTATTGCGCTCCTTACCTACGTAGACGCGCCGGGCGTCGCGCCGGGTCATGTCCAGGATCGGCTTGGCGACCAGCCGGTCGTAGACGACGACATCGGCCTGCTGCATCAGACGCAGGGCGCGGAAGGTGAGCAGGTCCGGGTCCCCCGGGCCGGCCCCGACTAGGTAGACCTCGCCCATACCCTCAGAAGCTCTAGCCGCGCCAAGCTCGATCTCCATGGCGGCGTCCGCCTCGTCCAGGTGGCCTGAGAAGATGCGCTCCGCCACGCTTCCCTGGAGGACCCGGTCCCAGAATCGGCGACGGTCCCGCTGGTCGGCGAAGCGCGCCTTGACCCGGTCGCGATAGCGGGCGCACAGCTCCCCAAGGCGACCATAGCCAGCGGGTATCACCGACTCCAGGCGGGTGCGCAGTAGCCGGGCCAACACCGGGGAGGCCGCGCCGGTGGAGACCGCCACTACCACGGGTGACCGGTCGATGATTGAGGGCATGATAAAGGTCGAGTCTTCCGCTTGATCCACCACGTTCACCGGGATGTCGCGAGCACTTACCAGTTCCGCCACGTGCCGATTCACTGTGCGGTCGGCGGTGGCTGCGATCACCAGCAAAGCACCATCCAGGTCTGAGTCCTCGAAGCTGCGTCTGCGGTGGACGAAGGCACCTTCATCCCTCAGGATTTGACGCAGGGGTTCGGCCAGCTCGGGTGACACCACGGTCACGGTGGCCCCGGCGCGTAGCAGGCTGGCCACCTTGCGCACGGCCACCTCGCCACCGCCCACTACCAGACAGGGTTTATGCCTTACGTCGAGAAAGATTGGGAGGTACTGCATGGTCTCAATTCACATCAAGGGTTGGTTGATCCCGGCTATGGCTGCGTGCCAGGTCGGTTTGAGCGTAGAAGAAAAATATCGTAATATACTGAAATACTTGGTCAGTGAATAGGGCTGCGCGTGATCGATGAGATCGATTCGGAGACCTTGCACCGGCGCCTGACGGATGGCGAGCGGGTGCGACTCGTGGACATCCGAACCTCGGGCGAGGTCGCGCAGGGCGCCATCCCGGGCTCAGATCACGTTCCCCTGCACCTGATCCCCTTGCGCCTCTCAGAGCTCCCTAGGGACGAGGAGTTGGTGCTCTACTGCCGTAGTGGGGCGCGCTCTTACCATGCCTGCATGTACCTGGTGCAGCAAGGCTTCCCGCGGGTGGTGAACCTGAGAGGGGGTATCGTAGCGTGGGTTCGGCATGGGTTCGAGGTCGGGCCGCCTGCCGGCGGCACCTGCTAGTCGTGCGCCCAAGGGGTGGCGCAATCTTGCCTTTTAGTCGTAATTCACTTATAAAGCACAATTCTTGAGTTTTCTCATATTCTAAAACACGAGAAGCACTGGAGGTTATTTAAATGGCTGATTTCGATCAAGAACTGGACGCCAGCGGTCTGAACTGCCCCCTGCCGATCCTGCGCGCCAAGAAGACCTTGTCCAGCATGGGCAGCGGTCAGGTCCTGCACATCATCGCGACCGATCCCGGCTCGGTGAAGGACTTCGACGCCTTCGCCAAGCAGACCGGCAACACCCTGATGGAGTCCAAGGAAGAGGGTGGCAAGTTCCACTTTCTGATCAAGAAGGCCTAACAGCCCGGCTCGATCGGGCAGCGGCGCCCGCGCATCGAGGTCTGGCATGGTCTGTCCCGCATTTATCAACAGCGCTTGAGGAGTGACCGATGGACGAGAAGAAGCTGGCAATCATCGCCACTAAGGGCTCGCTGGACTGGGCCTATCCCCCCTTCATCCTGGCGTCCACGGCCGCGGCCTTGGGCTATGAGACCCAGATCTTCTTTACTTTCTACGGACTGCAGCTGCTAAAAAAGAAGCTGAGCCTGGAAGTGACCCCCCTCGGCAACCCGGGCATGCCGATGCCGATGGGAATGGACAAGTGGTTCCCGGTCATCCTTACGGCCCTGCCCGGGATGCAGGCGATGATGACCGCGATGATGAAACAGAAGATGAAGGCCAAGGGTGTAGCCAGCATCGAGGAGTTGCGCGAGCTCTGCATCGAGGCTGAGGTCAAGCTGATCGCCTGCCAGATGACGGTGGACCTGTTCGACATGGAGCGTAAGGACTTCATTGACGGCATCGAGTACGCCGGTGCTGCGGCGTTCTTCGAGTTTGCTGGCCAGAGCGATATTTGCCTCTACATCTGACCGGCCTCCCAGGGCAACCCTGGGGTAGATGGGAAAATAAGAGCGCCGCCCGAGAGGGCGGCGCTTTTTTTTGTGCGGAGCGGCCAGCGCTGCCTGACCACGCTTCCTGCTCAGAATACCTTGCTGACCTCAATGGCGAAGAGGTTGACGTCGCTCTCATAGTTTCCAGCGACGGCCGTGCTGCCATTGACGTCGGTGCCGAGCCCGCCGTATTGCGTGTCGC